>NZ_JBIWLX010000005.1:114723-204940 GCF_044766405.1 Streptomyces sp. NPDC102270
CGCCCCCGCGCGCGCCGCCTCCACGAACGCCTTGATCAGGGCAGGGTCCTTGACGCCGGGCTCGCGGGCGCGACGAGAAACGACGGGCGCGCACCCCACGGCAGCGGTGGCCCGGACCGCACCGCCCCGGCCGCCCCCACGCCGCCCGCCCCCGCGCGCGCCGCCTCCACGAACGCCTTGATCAGGGCAGGGTCCTTGACGCCGGGCTCGCGGGCGCGACGAGAAACGACGGGCGCGCACCCAACGGCAGCGGTGGCCCGGACGGCTCCGTCCCCCAAGAGAGCTCACCCCACGCCGCCCGCCCCCGCGCGCGCCGCCTCCACGAACGCCTTGATCAGGGCAGGATCCTTGACGCCCCGGCTTGCCTCCACGCCGCTGGAGACGTCGACGCCCCAGGGGCGGGTGACGTCCACGGCCTCGCGTACGTTCTCCGGGGTGAGGCCTCCGGCGAGCAGCCACCTCTCGCCCGCGCCCGCCGGCTGCCTGCGCGACCAGTCCCACGCGATGCCGGAGCCCGGCACCGGGGCGTCGAGGAGCAGCATGTCCTCGCCCAGCTCGCCGCAGCGCGGCACCGAGTCGCCGAAGGCGGCCGCGCGGATCAGGGTCCAGCCGCCCTTGGCGAGTTCGGCGTAGAAGTCGCGGTCCTCCGGACCGTGCAGCTGGACCGCCCCGATGCCGGACTCGACGGCCACGGAGCGAACGTGGTCGAGGGGCTCGCGGCGGAACACGCCCACGGTGAGGACGCTTTCGGGGACCCTGGCGGCCAGCCGTGCCGCCGTGGCGGGGTCGATCCGGCGCGGGCTGTCGGAGAAGACGAACCCGATGGCATCGGCGCCGGCCTCGACGGCCGTGTCGACGTCCTGCTCGGTCCTCAGGCCGCAGATCTTCACGAAGAGCGTCATGCCGCCACCGTATCCAATTCGCGTACATGAACAACGATCACATGCATAACCGTTGACGCGACCATGGCAAGCGCTTACCTTCCGAACGATACGTGCCCCCGTCGCCGCACACCATGGAGACGAACGATGCACCTGAGACCAGTCATCGCATCCGTCGGCCTCATCGCCGGCACGCTCGTCGCACTGTCCGGCACCACCGCGGCACATGCCGCAACCACCCGCTACGAGGCGGAGACAGCCCCCGCCATCTGCACCGGAGCCGTCGAGACCGAGTACGCCGGCTACTCCGGCAGCGGTTTCTGCAACGGCACCAACGCCACCGGCGCGTACGCCCAGTTCACCGTGTCCGCACCCGCATCGGGCACGGCGACCCTGAGCGTCCGCTTCGCCAACGGCACCATCACCGCCCGCCCCGCGAACATCATCGTGAACGGCACGACGGTCTCCTCGGCGTCCTTCGAGTCCACCGGCACCTGGACCGGCTGGACCACGAAGACGCTCACCGTCCCGGTGAACGCCGGCAGCAACACCGTCCGGCTGAACCCGACCGCCGCGACCGGTCTGCCCAACGTCGACTACCTGGACGCCGAGACGTCCGGCACGACGACCCCGCCGCCGTCGAGCAGCGCCCTGTACGTGTCGCCGAGCGGCACCGACAGCGCGGCCGGCACGGTGACCGCGCCCACCACCCTCACCTCGGCGATCAGCCGCATCTCCGCAGGCGGCACGATCTACCTGCGCGGAGGGACGTACGCCTACTCCTCGACGGTGACCATCCCGGCCGGCAACAACGGCAGCTCCGCCGCCCGCACCACCCTCTCCGCCTACCCGGGCGAGACACCGGTGCTCAACTTCTCGGCGCAGACCGAGAGTTCCTCCAACCGCGGGATCCAGCTCAATGCCGACTACTGGAAGATCTACGGCCTGATCGTCGAGCACGCCGGTGACAACGGCATCTACATCGGCGGCAGCAACAACGTCGTCGAGCGCACGGTGACCCGCTTCAACCGGGACACCGGCCTCCAGCTCGGCCGGATCGCCTCCACCACCCCGAGCAGCGCCTGGCCGGCCAACAACCTGATCCTCAGCGCCGAGTCGCACGACAACGCCGACTCCGACGGCGAGGACGCCGACGGCTTCGCCGCCAAGCTGACCACCGGCACCGGGAACGTCTTCCGGTACGCCGTCTCGCACAACAACATCGACGACGGCTGGGACCTCTACACCAAGACCGACACCGGCGCGATCGGCCCGGTGACCATCGAGGACTCCCTCTCCTACAACAACGGCACCCTCAGCGACGGCTCACAGGCCGGCGCCGGCGACCGCAACGGCTACAAGCTCGGCGGCGAGGACATACCCGTCAACCATGTCGTCCGGCGCAGCATCGCCTTCGGCAACGGCAAGCACGGGTTCACCTTCAACAGCAACCCGGGCACGATGACGATCTCCAACAACCTGAGCATCGACAACGCCCAGCGCAACTTCAACTTCGACGGCGGCACCTCGGTGTTCCGGAACAACACCTCGTGCCGCTTCAGCAGTGGCACCAACGACCGGATCATCGGCGACTCCGACAGCTCGAACCAGTTCTGGTCCGGCACCAACGGGTCCCGCTGCTCCGCGTACTCCGGGGCCCTTGGCTGGTCGTTCGCCTCGAACGGCAGCCTCGTGGTGACCCTCGGCGGCCGCCAGGTCACGCTGTAGAGGACGCCGGCAGAGCACGAAAGGGGCCCCGGACACGGTCCGGGGCCCCGCCGTCCCCCTACTTGGGCGCGGCCTGCTGGACGACCTCGAAGCTCCACAGCGTCGACCCGCTCGCGGCGGGCCGGGGACGCTCGCCCCCGCCCTCACCGCCGCCCTCGCCGCCGCCCTGGTGGGCCGCCTTCATCGACCCCTCCATCCACGCCTTGAACGACTCCTCGTCCCGCCAGCGCGTGTAGACGAGGTAGGTGTCGGTGCCCTCGACGGGGCGCAGCAGCTCGAACCACTCGAAGCCGTCCGCGCTGTCCACGGTCCCCGCCCGTGAGGCGAACCGCTTCTCCAGCGTCTCGCGCTGCTCCTCGGGAACCGTGAGTACGTTGATCTTGACGATGCTCATGACGGCCATTGTGCGCCAACAGGCATCAACAGGACGTCAACGGGACGTCAGCGGGCCGCGGCCCGGGCGGGCACCTCACCCTCCTTGTCCACGACGGCGGTCTTCATCACGGCGCTGGTGCCGGCGAGGGCCTCGGTGGTGATGCCCCGGTCCGGGTCGGTGATGTAGAAGCGGGAGCCGAGGAGGGCGAGGGTCTCCCTGTCGAAGATCCACTCGTCGCGGGTCGCGAATCCGGTGTCGTCGAGGGTGATGGCGATGCCGTGCCGGCCGGCCGCGTCCACAGCGTCCGGGATCTCCCGCACTCCGGGCAGTTTCGCGGCCGCCCGGTAGAAGGCGGCGGCGTTGGCGGGCGGCATGACGGCGCCGCCGATCAGGTCGCCGATCAGCGAGAAGACCGCCTGGTCCCGCGACTCGCCCTCGACCGGCCTGGCCTCCTTGTAGAGCCGGGCGAGCAGGGCGTCGGGGTCGGTGGGCAGCGAGGCCAGCCACCGGTAGGTGGGGTGGAAGACGCCCACCGGGACCGGATCCGTGGTCTCGATCGGACCCAGTCGGCCGGGCATGATCGCGTCCTTGCCGCTGGACCGGAGCCATCCGGTGACCCGCACGGGCCCGGGGTCCTGGGAGGTCCACCTCTCCTCGGTGTGCAGGGCGCCGAGCCGCACGGGACCGGAGAAGCTGCCCGTGTTCGAGCGCTCCAGCGTCCTGACGTACACGAACTGGTCGTCCCGCACCCGGATCGTGTCGCTCGCCATGGCGGCCGTGGCGATCCGGTTCAGGGTGACCAAGGCCCCCGCGGCGGTCGCCGACGGGGTGGCCCGGGCCGCCGGGGCGCGGCCGTCCACGGGCAGGGTCACCAGCAGCGCACCCGCCAGGGCCGCGGAGGCGAGGGGCACCAGAACGGCGGGGCGGGTCAACCGGCGCCGGGCGGAGGGCCGTACGGAAGGGCCCCGGTCCTGGTTCAGGTTCTGGTTCAGGTCCTGATTCCGGTCCTGATCGATCTGCTGCATCAGTACGTCCTTGAAGTGACGGTGGCGCTCCGGCGGGAGGTCCCATTCCGCCGTGGCCTTCAGCAGTTCCTCGGCCTCGCTCATCGGGTCTCCTCCTTCAGGAACAGGGCCGCGAGCGCGGCCTCACTCTCCATCTCTCCGTGGGCCGGGGGCGGTTCCGCCTCCGCACTCAGCCGGGCGAGCCGGGCGCGGGCCCGCGACAGCCGGGAGCGCACGGTGCCGACGGGGACGCCCAGAGCCTCGGCGGCCTGCCGGTAGTCGAGGCCGGCCGACACGCACAGCGCGAACACCTCACGGTCCTGCCGCCTGAGCCCGGCCAGGGCGCGGTGTACCACCGCGAGCCGCCGTGCGTCGTCGATCCGGCCCGCGGTCTCCTCGGCGAAGTCCTCGACCGGGCGCGGCTCGGGAGTGCGTGCCAGGAAGGCGAGCCTGCGCCGCAGACCCCGGTTGGCGTTGTGTGCCTTGTGGGTGGCGATGCCGAGCAGCCAGGGTTTGAGCGAGCCGCCCTCCGGCTCCACGCTCTCCCTGGTCCGCCAGGCGGCGAGGAACGTCTCGGACATCGCCTCCTCGGCGTCCGCCCAGTTCCCGGTCAGCCGCAGGGCGTGGTTGTAGACCGCCCGCGCGTACCGGTCGTACAGCTCGCCGAACGCCGCCCGGTCACCGGCTCGTATCCGCGCCCGCTCCGGTTCCGCCACTTCTGTTTCCCTCACACCCGTAACGCTCCGCACCCTGGTCCCGGGTTCCTGTGTCCTGCACCACATGCAGCGCTTACTCTGCGGCCATGGAACAGCGCGAGATCATGCAGAACGTCGTCGGCATTCTCACCGAGGCACTGGAGATGCGGCGGCAGGTCCGCGAACACCCCGACCAGCAGGTCTCGCTGACCGGGGCCGTGTCCGCGCTGCTGGTGGAGACCCTGCCACGGATCCACCTCCCGGCGGACGCCAGTGGCCAGGCGGCGGCGGACGCGGTGGTCGAGGAGCTGGGGCCCGCCATCGCGAGCATCGCCCACTGTTTCGCGTTCGCCTTCGTCCAGCTGGCCGAGGCCCACGACGAGGGCCGCACCGACACCTCCGCGGAGGTGCTGCGGCGCATCTCCCTCCAGCTCGCGGGCGGAGCGCAGAAGTAGCCGCGAGCCGTGGCCGGACGGGTCACCGCCGGGGCAGGCCCAGCCGTCCCCGGGTCGCGGCCAGCAGGAACAGGGCCGCCGCCGTCGTGCTGAGGACGAGGGCGTGGGCGACCTCGCCCTCGGACAGCGAGGGGAACATGTCCGTCCAGGCCAGCGAGAAGAAGTTGTTGACGCCGGTGTGCAGCAGCATGACCAGCGGCATGCTCTCGCCGGACCTGTTGAACACCCAGGTCATCACGCAGCTGAAGGTGATGGTCATCGCGATGAACTCCATCGGCACGGTCCACGCGAGGTGCGGTCCGCCGCCCCACTCCGTCAGGAACAGCGGCAGGTGCCAGCAGCCCCACAGCGCGCCGACGACGAGGGTCGCGGTCAGGGGGCCGTGGCGGCGCTGCATCCGCGGCATCGCGAACTCCCGCCAGCCGGGCTCCTCCGCGAGACCGGTGGTGATCATCTGGACGAGCAGTCCGGGGAGGTACGCGGCGAGGATCATCGCGGACGGCAGTTCGGGTCCGCGGCCGGCCAGCGCGGCCGAGGCGAGGGTCAGCGCGGCGGGCACCGCGAGCAGGACGGCCAGGTACCAGCGCGCGCTCACCCTGAACTTCGTCATCCTGGCCCGCCAGGCCCGCAGGCCCGCGCGTCCCTCCGTGATGCCGGTGACCAGCAGGGCCGAGGTGATCGGGCCGAGGTAGGCGCCGGGCAGGACGCCGGCGAGCTGGCTGCCCGCGCGGCCGCCGGGGAAGGCGAAGTGCCAGACGCCGAGGCCGTTCGCGGACAGGACGTACGGTGTCCAGGCGGCCCAGCTCAGCCCGAAGGCCAGGGTGAAGAACCAGGTCAGGGGGTTGCGCCGGATGCTTCCGCGCAGGCCGCCGGCCTCGTGCGCGAGCGGTCGGGTCTCGATGTCGACGGGGGTGTGGACGCTCACCGCGGGGTCCCTTCGAAGGGGGCTTCTGTGATGCGTCCAGCACACCGGCTCCGGGCCCGCGGGTCATTGCCGCCAAGGGCCCGACTCCGGTGAAGCAGGCTGTACTACGACCGTCGCCGCGCGTCCTCCAGATAGTGCAGTACGGCCGCCACGCGCCGGTCGACCTGGTCCGTGGGCGCCAGATCGAGCTTCGCGAAGATGCTCCGGATGTGCTTGTGCACGGCCCCGTCGGTGACGAACAGCCTTTCCGCCACGGCGCTGTTGCCGAGCCCCTCGGCCATCAGGGCGAGCACCTCCTTCTCGCGTGGGCTGAGCCGCTCCAGCCGTACGTCCTGGTGGGAGCGCGTGAACAGCTGGGCGACGACCTCGGGGTCGATGGCGGTGCCGCCGGACGCCACCCGGCGCAGCGCGTCGAGGAACTCCTCGACCCGGCCGACCCGTTCCTTGAGGAGATAGCCCAGTCCGCCGACCCCGCCGGTCAGCAGCTCGGTCGCGAAGCTCTGCTCGACGTAGGCGGACAGCACGAGGACGGCGAGGCCGGGCCTGCGCCGCCGGGCCTCGACGGCCGCGCGGACTCCCTCGTCGGTGTGCGTGGGCGGCATCCGTACGTCGAGGATGGCCACGTCGGGCCGGTGCGTCTCGATGGCGTCGAGCGCCCCCTCGGCGGTGCCGGCCGTGCCGACCACGTCCAGGCCCTCGGCACGCAGCAGCAGCGCGAGCCCCTCCCGCAGCAGGGGGTCGTCCTCGGCGATCACGATCCGCATGGCAGGTCCACCTCCGGGGTCGTTCGACAGGTCGGGCGAGGGGCGCTGTCCCGCCCGGGCGCACCGCAGCCCGTGCTACCGGGGGTCACAGCCCGCACGGCAGCTCCGCCTCCAGGGTCGTGGGGCCGCCCGGTGGGCTCGTCAGGCTGAGGGTGCCGTCGTGGGCGGCGACGCGGCGGCGCATGCCGGTGAGGCCGGAGCCGGTGTGTTCGTCGGCGCCGCCCCGGCCGTCGTCCGTGACCCGCAGCAGGAGCCGGGGGCCCTGGGCGCGGACGGTGACCGTGGCCCGGGACGCCCCGCTGTGCTTGGCGATGTTGGTGAGCGCCTCGGCGACGACGAAGTACGCGGTCGCCTCGACGGACGCGGCACAGCGCCGGGCCACCTCCACGTCGACCGCGCACGGCACCGCGCTCTGAGCCGCGAGCCCGGTCAGCGCCCCCGCGAGGCCCCGGTCGGCGAGCACCGGCGGCAGGATGCTGCGGGAGACGGTGCGCAGCTCGGCCAGCGCCTGTTCGGCCGCGGACTGGGCCCGCTCCAGGAGTTCGTCGGCGCCGGCCGGGTCCCGGGCGACCATCCGGCGGGCGGCCCCGAGCAGCACGGTCACCGTGACGATCCGGTTCTGGGTGCCGTCGTGCAGGGAGCGCTCGATGCGCCGCAGTTCGGTGGCGTGGGCGTCCAGCGCGGCGGCCCGGGTCGCGGTCAGCTCGGCGACACGCAGGGAGAGGTCGGCGTCGGGACCGGCCGACAGGAGCCGGCGCCCCGGCTTCGCCTGGAGCCGTGCCATGCCGGGCGTCAGCCCCAGGAGGATGGCGATCCAGCCCACGCCGAGCAGGCACACCGCGAGGGCGTCCGGCCAGGAGTGCGCGACGCCGATCCCGATGGACGTGGCGGTCGAGTCCTTCGGGGCGAGCCGCCAGTACAGCGGGAACGCGGTGTCCCGCAGCGCGAGCACCGGCAGGACGAAGCCGACCAGGCCCAGCGGCAGTCCCACGGCCAGATGCCGGACCAGCCACAGCAGTTCGCGCCGGGTCGTGGGATCGCCGAGGGCGGCCCGCAGCCGCGTCGGGGGCGGCGCGGGGGCGATGACCTCGGGGCCCCAGCGGGCGAGCCGGACGCGCTCCATGCCGGCCAGCGCGTGCAGCACGCGCACCCCGCCGGGCGCCAGCAACAGCCACAGCAGCACGAACGGGGTGAGGACCGCCGTACCGAGTCCGGAGACCAGCTGGCCGAGCGCGGCGGCCGCGGTGGTCGCGGTGCCCACGACAAGGCCCTTGACGTCGGCGGTGGCCATGTGAACTCCCTCGGGCTTGAGGAGAACGACCCTAGGCGGAGGGCGAGTTCGCCGACAGGCCGGGAGGCGGAAAGTACAGCCTGCTGTACCCCGTGAACCGCTTCTCCGGCCCCAGGCCTCAAGGACGCCTACTTGAGGCCGATCGCCGCGCAGTCCGCCGCGTACTCGGCGGTGCAGATCTGCTGCACGGTGTAGACGTCGTCCTTGATCACCGTCTGCTCGATGTTGTCCTTGGTCAGCGCGACCACCGGCACCAGCAGCGACGGGATGTCCTTCTGGTCGGGGCTGTCGACCTTGTCGCGGATCAGCGCGTCGAACTGGAGGTCGCGGCCCTGGATCTTGTAGACCGCGATCTGCGCCGCGTTCGTCGCCTCCAGCAGGAACGACTTGTACACGGTCATGTACTGCTCGCCCGACACCACCCGCTGCACGGCGGCGAGGGTCGCGTCCTGCCCGGTGACCGGCGGGATCTTGGTGGCTCCCGCCTCCTTGAGTTCGTCGATGACCGCGCCCGCCATGTCGTCGTTGGCCGAGTACACAGCGGCGATGTTCTTCAGCCCGAAGGAGGCGATCGCCGCCGTCATGTTGGCCTTGGCGACCGACGGCAGCCACTCCCGGGTGTCGTACTGCTTGGCTATGACGACCTTGCCGTTGAGCTCGTCCAGGGCGCCCTTCTTGAAGAGCGCGGTGTTGGGGTCGGCGAGCGAGCCGTTCATCATCACGATCTTGCTGGTCTCGGCCTTGTCGCCGAGCGCCTCGACGATGGCCCGGCCCTGCACCTCGCCGACGAGTTCGTTGTCGTGCGAGACATAGGCGTCGATCGGACCCTGGGCGAGCCGGTCGTAGGCGATGACGGGGATGCCCGCGTCCTTGGCCTTCCGGACGTCCGGCCCGATCGCCTTGGCGTCGACCGCGTCCACCAGGATCACGTCCACCTTGTCGGCGACCATCTGCTCGAACTGCTGGCTCTGCCGCTTCGCGCTCGCCCCGGCGTTGGAGTACGTGACCCTGCCCTTGCCGTGGGTGAGGGCCGCCACCTGCTTCTTGATGAGGG
This sequence comes from Streptomyces sp. NPDC102270, assembly GCF_044766405.1. Taxonomy (NCBI): domain Bacteria; kingdom Bacillati; phylum Actinomycetota; class Actinomycetes; order Kitasatosporales; family Streptomycetaceae; genus Streptomyces; species Streptomyces sp. NPDC102270. The sequence goes on from NZ_JBIWLX010000005.1 coordinate 123,897, forward strand.
GGAAGTCGAACCGGTCGAAGCGGCTGGTGTCCCGGTCGGGCAGCAGCAGGCCCAGGTTGATGTCGTCGCCCTTCTTGGGGCTCACCGAGGTGTTGCTGCTGCCCACTGAGCAGGAGGTGAGCAGAAGGGCCGACGCGCAGACGGCCATGACGGAGGGGACGGTACGCATGGCGATCCTGTGGGTGGGGGGCTGTCACGTAGGCGCAACAGTAAGTGCCCTCAATCCCGATCAAACGCCCTGACGGTTTCCTTCAAGGGATCACCACCCGGTGTACGCAACTGGGTGGTGATGTGCACCAGTTGTACGGCGGTCAGGGCGCGCACCATGAGGATCCCGGCCACGGCCGCGCCGACGACGGCGAGATCGGCGACCAGGAGTGTGGTCACGCCGTGATAGGCGCGGGCGATGACGTCGTCCGTGTCGCCGTCGTACATCAGCCCCACCCCGGTGACCATGCCGATCAGCCACAGCGCCCACCACACGTTCACGACGGCGGGCAGTTTCCGGTCCGGGGCGCTCTTGTGGTGGATGTCGGCGACGATGCCGCGCGGGATCCAGAGGTTGGCGAGCGGCACGAACCAGGAGACGTAGACCCAGATGCCGGCGTAGCGCGGGGGCTCGCCGGACAGGGCCCGCGCGTTGTCCCGCATCCGCCCCAGCCAGCCGATGAACAGGGCCGCGCACAGCAGGGTGAGGATGCTTCCGGCCGTGCTGACCAGGTGGTACGAGTCCTCCAGGGCGGTCAGCGGCCGGTGCCGCCCCACGCCCTGGTCCGGCGGGCCCGAGGCCGGCTCCCCGGCCACGGCGAGCCGAACGTGCCACACGCCCCGCAACGCCCAGGCACCCCCGGCGAGCCCGAGCCCGACCTCAAGGAGCCGGGCGGATCCACGCACGCTGCACAGAGCGGGCCGAACGGCGTTCTCCCTCACGGAGGTCCCCCTTCAAAAAGATCGGTTCACCCTCTCATCGTCACGAGCGGGGCGATCGGTTCACGCGGGATGGGGTCCGGATGGAGAGACGGGGGGTGGGCGGGCGCGGGTGAGTCCTGGCGGGGCAGGGGGCCATGGAGGGCGTGGGCGTGGCGGGAAGCGGGGAGCCCCGTACGCGGACGGCAGCCCGGCCAGGGCGGCGGGAAACCCCCGGCCGATGCAGAAACCCGCGACGGGCCCAACAGGAAAGGGGGACCCCTGACGAACCCCGCGAAAAGCTGCCCGGCCAACCCGGCGGCGAGCCCCCGGCGGCAACAAGACACCACCACAGACCCGACAGGAACCGGGGAGCCCCCGTACGAGGACAGCAGCCGGCCACCCCGGCGGGAAACCGTTCCTGTGGACTGAGCGGGAGTGAGCCCGTTCAGCCGCGCGCCCCGAACGGTCTTGGGCGAGCTGGTCCCCGGCGTACTCGACCCCGGGTGGCGACACGCATCGTGTGCGTGGTCCGGGCCCGGGAGGCCCCCGCGGCCGGAGGCCGCTGATGGACGCCGCCCTCACGACCTGGCCAGTTGGGTACGGCCAGAGGCGCCTGGGAGGCCCTGACCCATCCTCTGGTGGAGCAGGGGCCCTACACGCTGACGCCGTACCCGGTGTCCCAGGTCGCACGATCACGTTAGCCCGATCGGCCCAGGACTCCGCAAGCCCGCCAGCAGGCGATCACCCGATCGAGCTAACTCGACCTCGTACGCACTCCCTGGCGAGCACTTATCAACCCCCCGAGCGAAGCAGAAAACCGCGACGGGCCTGACGGGAAAGGGGCCCCCTGACGAGCCCCGCGAAAAGCAGAGAGCCCGGCCGGCCCGGCGGAAGGCCCCCCGGTCCGAGCAGGGAACCGCCGAGAACCCAGGCCGGCCCCGCGTGGCTCTCCCGGCGAGCCCGGTGGACCCACGGAAACCTCGCGGGGCGGAGAGCGGTGGGTTCGGTGGGGAGGCACAGGGGAACCTGGCGGGCCCCCGCCCGGCCGTCCGGTCGTGTGTGGCGTCGCCGGGGCACGGCAGCACCCGAAAAACCTCTTTCGCGCCGATCCAGTCGTAATCGGCGATAATCAGACCATGAGTACGGCGACGTTTGTCCTGGCGGCCACGTCGAGCGATGTACTCAACGTGATCGCCGCCTTCGCCGGTGGGCTGTTCATCGCCGGCGCGTTGGTATGGGCCGTGCAGTTCGGCATGCGGGTCCAGGACCGGGAGCTTCCACGGCCGCTCAGTGAAGAGCAGCCGCATCTCCCGGAGACCGGACCGATCCGTGAGATCCGGGAGATGCGGGAGCCGGACGAGCTGCCGGCTCCGGCGGTGGGGCGGGAACGGCTGATGCCGTACCAGCTCCACCACTCGGGAAGCAGACGAGGAAAGGACCAGCAACGCAAACGCTGGCTGCCCGGCTCCAGCGGCGGCTTCGGCAGTGGCGGCATCGGACACGTGTGACCGGACTCCGGCACCACCGGGGTCCTCAGCCCCGCATGCCCGGCCGGTACGCCGCCAGCGCCCAGATGACGAAGAAGTCGAGGCCGATCATGATGACCGACCACAGCGACGCGTAAGGCAGGAAGAGGAACTGGGCGAGCATGCTCAGCGAGGCCAGGAAGATGCCGGTCATCCGGGCCCAGGCGGCTCCCCTGAGGATGAACGCGCCGGTGACGACGGCGAGCACCCCGAGGCAGAGCAGGATCACGCCCCAGCCGGTGAGGTTGATCTTGTAGACGTAGTCGCCGACGCGGGCCCAGACGTCGTCCTTCGCGAGCAGCGAGATGCCCTGGAAGATCGCCAGGATGCCGTTCATCAGCATCAGCACACCGGCGAAGACCACCCCGCCGGCGGCCCACGAGCCTTCGGTCGGCGTGGGCCCGGAGCCCGGGGCCGAGGACGGGGTCGACGACTGCGGCGACGTCGGGGTCGTGCCGGCGGTCGGCTGGGTGGCGTGCGGTTGCTGCGTCATGGCCGTGTCCCACCTTTCGGATGGTCGATGTGCTTCGACCATCGGGCGTGGCGGGCCCGGTCACCACGGGAGGGGGCCGTTCGGGTGACACGGGGCGTGCGGCCGTACCGCGGGGGGCCTTCACTGGAGGGACCTGCACCCGGGAGGCGAGATGACCCGCTGGACGACGGCCGCGCTGCTGACGGCCCTGGCCCTCACCGGTCTCACCGGTCTCACCGGTCTCACCGGCCTGACCGCCTGCTCCGACGGCCACAGCCCGTCGTCGGTGGCGAGCAAGGTCGCGTCGGCCGCCTCCCGCGCCGGGGACGCGGTGGCGTCGGCGACGGCGGAGGCGGGAAAACGCTTCGAGGACATCAAGAACGGCGTCGACGCCAAGGACGACGTACGGCTCGGCACGCCCGCGCCCGCCTCCGACGGCCGTACGACGGTCGCCGTCACCGCCGCCAACAGCGCGGACTCGGCGAAGTCCTTCGCCGTCCAGGTCGACTTCACCGACGGGGCGGGCAAGCTGCTGGACACGGTCGTGGTGACGGTGCGGGACGTCCCGGCGGGCGGCACCGGGAAGGGCACCGCCCGCAGTACGCACGACCTGCCGGGGAAGGCGGGGGACGTGCGGGCGAAGGTGTCCCGCGCGGTGCGCTACTGACCCGCGGGCTCAGGCCATCCAGAAGAAGACGGCCGTCATCCGCTTCTCCTCCAGCGTGCCGCCGGAGTAACCGGTCGCGCTGTGCACGAGGTTGGCGTTGTAGAGGAGCAGCCGGTTGTACTTGTGCGGTACCCGTACGTCCTCCTCGAAGGCGTCGGGCGCGACGAACCGGGTGCCGAGGGCCTCGACGAGGTTGTTGTGCGGGGCCTGCACGACGTTGCCGCCGAGCCGCCCGCCGGGCAGGGACTGGCGGTAGAAGCTGGTGCCGCAGTCCTTGGGGACGCCGGGGTTCAGATACAGGACGGCGGCGTACCGGCACAGCGCCCGGGAGTCGGTGTGCGGCCTCGGTTCGCTCTCGCCCTCGCCGACGACCTGTACGCAGTTGTGGTTGAGGGTGCCGCCGCCGGGCGCCCGCTGCACCCACAGCTTCCCGGCCCCCGTCGCCTTCCTCACCAGCCGTTCCACGCCCGCGAGTTCGCCGGGTTCGAGCCCCGGCATGGTCCGCAGCCCCGGCCAGGTCTCCGAGGTGTACGGATATCCCCTGGCCCAGTCGTCCTTCGCGAGACAGCGTTCGCGTACGGCGTCGGCGTCCGGGAGCACGTCGTCGATCACCCAGTAGTCGCGGCCCTTGGTGGGCTTGCGGTACGGGAGGACGGGGAGGGGCCGCGGGGACCGCTGCGACCGCTGTGGCATGGACATGCGGCGAATCTAGGTCCAGGGCCCGTCAGGTCTCTCCCGCGATTTCCCCCGGAGTTCCCCGCGAACCGGTCAACGAACGGTCAACCGGCGGCCGGGCAGCTGTCCTGACGGGGCGTCCGTGAGCCCGGTCGTCCTCCGGAAGAGGTGATGAACAACTCCGGCCCCGCGTGCGTACTCCTGTGCGTCCGACCCGCCTCCTGGCGGGAAACCCCTACCGGGCAGGAGGCACGGTGCCACTCTCGCGCAACGCGATGGGAACGCTGTTCGTGGGCGGAGCCCTCACACTGACGCTGGGCGCGCTCGCGTACCCGTCGATGCTGGGTGTCAGTCAGGCTGCGACCGCTCAGGACAGAATCATCGCCCAGACGCAGTGGGGCCCGCTGACCGAGCAGGACCGCGACTTCGTCGTCAAGGTGCGGGCGGCCGGTCTGTGGGAGTACCCGCTGGGGCAGATCGCCCAGCAGAAGGGGACGACCCCGGAGGTGAAGGAGGCCGGAAAGCATCTCATCGACGGACACGCGGCCCTGGACGCCGCCTGCCGCAGGATCGCCCCGATGCTCAACATCACCATCCCGAACGTGGCGAGCCCGCAGCAGGTCGGCTTCGTGAACACGATCGATTCGAGCAGCGGCCAGCAGTTCGACACGAACTTCGCCAACATCCTGCGGGTGACGCACGGCTCGATCTTCAACGCGATCGCGAAGATCCGCTCCACCACCAAGAACTCGCTGGTGCGGTCGCTGGCCGACATGGCCAACGACACGGTGCTCGACCACATGACGGTCATGGAGAAGACCGGCTTCGTCAACTTCGACCAGGCCCTCTTCATGCAGACCACTCCGCCGAAGCTGCCCAGCACCGACCTGACTCCGCCGGCCCCGCAGCCCGGCGCGCCGATGGTCGTGCTCACCCCGCCGCCGAACCCGACGTCGACGCCGCTCGCGGTCCCGGGCGAGAACGCGAACGGCGCCACCCCGGCGACGGGCGCGGGCGCGTCCCCGACGCCGACCATCGGCTAGCCCTGACCAGCGGCCCGTTCCTAGCCCAGCCAGGCCGTCGTGTCCGGTGCCAGCAGCCCGTCCTGCAACGGGCTGCTGGTCAGGAGCACCTCCCCGGCCGGGAGCGGGACGGCGGTGTCCGAGAGGTTGGTGACACACCGCCAGCCCTCGTGGCGGACGAAGTCCAGCACGCCGGCCGGGCCCGCCTCCGTCCAGGTGAGCTCCTCACCCTGCAGGAGCTTGCGGCGCAGGCGCAGGGCGGTGCGGTACAGCTCCAGCGTGGAACCCTCGACACCGTCCTGGGCCTCCACGGCGTGCTCCGCGAACCACTCCGGCTGCGGCAGCCAGGCACCGCCCGCGCCGAAGCCGTACGACGGACCGCTCCGCGTCCACGGCAGCGGCACCCGGCACCCGTCGCGCCCCTTGCGGACCCGTCCCGTCTGCTCCCAGATCGGGTCCTGGAGCACCTCGACGGGCAGGTCGGCGACCTCGGGCAGCCCGAGTTCCTCGCCCTGGTAGACGTACGACGATCCCGGCAGCGCGAGCATGAGCAGCGTGGCCGCGCGAGCGCGTCGCAGGCCCTGCACGAGGTCGATCCCGGGCGCGTGGCCGCCCGACAGCAGCCAGGCGTTCTCGTCGGTGCCCGGCGGCAGCACGAGGCGGGAGGCGTGGCGTACGACGTCGTGGTTGGAGAGCACCCAGGTGGCCGAGGCGTGGGCCGCGCGGGCGGTGGCGAGGGAGTCGGTGATGACCTGGCGCAGCTCGCCGGCGTCCCATCCCGTCTGGAGGTACTCGAAGTTGAATGCCTGGCCGAGTTCGTCCGCGCGGGCGTACAGCGCGCGGCGGGCGTCCGGGACCCAGGCCTCGGCGACGGCCGTGCGGGGCGGGGTGTAGGAGTCGAGGATCGTGCGCCAGTCACGGTAGATCTCGTGGACCTCGTCGCGGTCCCAGTAGGGATGGCCGCCCGGCGGCAGGTGGTGCAGGGCCTCCTCCGCGACGCCGGGCAGGCCGCCGAGGTCGCGCAACGGCTCGGTGAGGTCCTTGGCCAGGGCGTGCGCCACGTCCACGCGGAAGCCGTCGACCCCGCGGTCGGACCAGAAGCGCAGGGTGGTGCGGAAGTCCTCGCGGACCTCGTCGTGCGACCAGTTGAGGTCGGGCTGCTCGGGGGCGAACAGGTGCAGGTACCACTGCCCGTCGGCGACCCGCCGCCACGCGCTGCCGCCGAAGACGGACTGCCAGTCGGTGGGCGGGAGTTCACCGTGCGCGCCGCGGCCGTCACGGAAGACGTACCGCTCGCGCGCCGCGGACCCGGGTCCTGCGGCAAGGGCCTCCTGGAACCACACGTGCTGGTGGGAGGTGTGGTTGGGGACGAGGTCGACGATGACCTTCAGGCCGAGCCGGTGGGCCTCGGCGACCATCGCGTCGAAGTCGTCGAGCGTCCCGAGGCGCGGGTCGACGTCCCGGTAGTCGGCGACGTCGTACCCGCCGTCGGCGAGCTCGGAAGGGTAGAAGGGACTCAGCCACAGGGCGTCGGCGCCGAGGGCGGCCAGGTGCGTGAGGCGCTCGGTGACGCCCCTGAGGTCCCCGAGGCCGTCACCGTCGGCGTCGGCGAAGCTGCGGGGATAGACCTGGTAGACGACGGCCTGCCGCCACCAGTTGGGGTCACTGCTGGAGAGGTCGGGCGTGGTGGTGCGGGCGATCACGCGGGCTCCTCTGGAATGCGGGTGCGGTCCATGAAGACGACAAAGGGGATATCTGTCCACCTCGCCGAAAAAGTGAACCTGGGGTTTTGCGGAGTAGATCGTTCCCTGTGTGTCGAAATTGTGACGACCCCAGAACCCTCGTTGTATCGCCGCAGGTTGACAGCATTCCGCAAGGAGATCCACGATGTGCGAACACCGTGGCGCATGTGACCAATGAGCCCAGTGTTTCTGATGCTTGCTGTTACCACTCACTCTCATCCTGACGGGATACGTATGTCCATAGCGAGACGTGTCACCATGCGGCGCCTGTTGGGGACGGGCGCCGCGACGCTCGCCTTCTCCGCTGCCCTCGCCTCCGTCGCCTCGGCCTCCGACTGCCCCGGCGGCAAGGGCTGGCAGGACGGCGGAAGCTACAAGCCGGGTACGGGCGCCGGCTCCAAGACCGAGACCGACCGCTGCGAGTTCTCCCTCGACGGCAAGAACTTCTTCGCCTCGGTCAAGGTCGACGACCTGAACCTGAAGCCGACCGAGGACGGCAAGGTCCACGTCAAGGTCCGTGCGGCGGGCGACGCGTCCACCTGCACCGCCTCTCTCGCGTCCTACCGCGCGCACGGCCCGACGTTCGCCACCTCCGGCGAGCAGGTCTTCCACGACTTCGACACCGTGACCGTCAAGGCCGGCTCCGTCGACTCCCTCGACATCTCGATCCCGGACGTCGGCTGCTACGCGCAGATCGACCTCTACCGGGGCAACACGAAGTTCGACGGCCAGCTCGACGCCAAGGACGGCCTTCCGCACGGCGACCTCCCCAAGGGCCCGGACCACCCGGTCATCAAGGACAAGCTGATCGCGGCCTGGAACGGCGGCACGAAGGACTGCACGACCACGCAGACCACGCCTCCGGCGACCCCGCCGGCCTCGGAGTCCACTCCGCCGGCCTCGGAGTCGACCCCGCCGGCCTCCGAGTCCACCCCGCCGGCGTCCGAGAGCACGCCCCCGGCGTCCGAGACCCCGGGTACGAGCACCCCGACCCCGTCGGCCTCCGAGTCCACCACGACTCCGGCCGCCCCCACCCCGAACGGCGGCGGCGGTGACAACCTCGCCGAGACCGGCGCCAGCAGCAACACCCCGCTGATCGCGGGCGGCGCGGCGGTGCTGCTCGCGGGCGGCGCGGGCATCGTCCTGGCCACGCGTCGCCGCAAGGCTTCGCGCGCCTGACCCCTGTCCGACCGGGGCCGTCCCACCGTTCGCGGTGTGGGCGGCCCTTCGGCGTACCGGGACTCGTCCGCAGACCCGCCATGAACCCGCCATGGACCCGCCATGGCCCAATAAATCGAACACATGATTGAATCCGGGCATGCGATCGTTCCCCGACGACCTCGCCCGGGCACAGCGGGACTGGAGTGCCACCTACCGGCAGCTCGCCGAGCGCCCCGGCCGCACGGAGCTGCGCCGACGCCTGTACCGGCTGTCGGCCCAGGTGTTCTTCCACCCCCACTGGCAGCGAGGGCGCCCACGCCCGGCCGAGTGGCGGGAACTGCGCGATCTGGGGCGCTCGTCCGTCGCGGACATCGGCGAACGGCTCGACCGATGACGGACCGACATGCGGGACCGTACGTCCCGGACGATCCTGAAGACATGTCCGGACCGATCCGCGTGATCGTGCACCCCCCGTCCCCCACCGGCGGCCGCCGCGTCCGCGTGGACGGCGAGATCCTCGGCCTGGCCCACAACCTGACCGACGTCGCCGAGTTCCTCCGCAGGGCAGGCCTGGAGATCGACGCGGCGGAGGTGGCGCAGTCGTCGTGGATCGAATGGAAGGGGGGCGGGCCGGAGTGGTGGGGGGTGGAGGGGTGAGGGGTGGAGGGGTGGAGGGGGGACGCCGTGACCGGCGGAGACGTTCAGGGCCGTGCCTGAGCCGGTCCGTGCCGCCGGGTGGGTCAGTCGGGGCCGCTCCAGTCGAAGGGGAAGTGCTTGCTCGACTTCCCGGAGCGGTCCCAGGAGAAGCCGAACGCATCCGCGCGGTCGACGGTGGCCCGGCCCCAGGTGGCGACCTGGCCCGGTCCGACTTCGGCACCCGGGGCATTGTGGACCTGGACACGCGCGCCGTCTGCGGTGGTCGGGCCGGTGAGCGCCTCGGCGGCTGCCGTGACACGGCCGGGGACCTCGGCCCGCCAGGTGGCGAGGTCATCGTCTATCTCGACGCGGATGGGTGCGACGTCCATGCCGCGCATCTCGGGGTGGAACATCTCCCCGAACCGGGCCGGCCAGCCGCCCGCCTCGCCGCCGAAGACGGCTCCGAGAGCACTGCGTTGCTGTTCATCGGCGCGTTCGTCGAGGAAGACGGCGGCGTAGGGGTCGCTGTGCTCGCCGGCCCAGACGTTGCCCGTGAAGGAGCCGAGCATCAGGACGTTGAGGCCGTCGAGACGGACGTCGCCGTAGCTGCCCTCCCGGATGTGCCAGACCAGGACGCCTTCGCAGTCGCCGTAGGTCGGGGGCTGGGCGAACGTGCACGGACAGGGGATGGCGCAGTTGCACACATCGAACCAGTCGCCGGCCAGATGCCAGCGCGTCGCGGTGGTGGCCTGTTCTGTCATCTCGCTTCCCTCCTGCCGAGCCCCAGGAGGCTCACTCGGAGTGGCGAGACCGCGTGTGCCGAGCCCGAGGCCCCGGGATCGGGAGACGGTCTCCCTTCCAGCTTGCACCTGCCTTCCCTGATGGGGAACCCGTTCACCGGCAAGGGATCACATGTCGTCCGTCGACGGCATCGAGTCCCGCAGCCCGGGAAGCAGCCAGTCCTGGAAGGGTGCGAGCACGGCCAGGACGAGGAATACGACGCCCACGGCGCGGGCGAGCAGGGGGCCCCGGGACCACAGCTTCTCCACGAAGATCACCACGGCCAGCCCAGCCATCGCCGCCACGTTCATCACGCCCAGCGGAACGAGCACGACCATCAATCCGGCGCAGCAGCCGACACAGTAGGCGCCGTGGTGGAGGCCCACCCGCAGGTCGCGCGCCGGCCCGCGGAAGCCGGAGTAGCGCACCAGGTGGCCCAGGGGGTCGCGGCAGTGCCGCAGGCAGACGGACTTCAGGGGGCCCAGCTGGTACAGGCCCGCGAGCAGGAAGGCGGCCGAGCCGATCCAGCGACCGGCCGCGGGGTGGTCGTCCAGGAGGCTGCCGGTGAAGGCCAGTGCTGCGTAGGTGAGCAGCCCGAACGCCGTCCACACCAGCAGGTATCCGGCGACGAACTCGACGGTGCGGGCGGTCCGCGCCCAGCCGGAGGACTGCCGGCCGATGCCCCGGACCCAGGTGATGGCCACCGGCGCCATGGACGGCAGCATCATGGCCGCCATCATCGTCACCCAGAGCAGCAGGAACAGCGGCAGCGCCATCCCCATCGTGCCGGGCTCGACCCCCATGTCCCGCGCCTGGCCGATGGTCAGTACCCAGGCGGGCACCGCGATCAGGACAACGAGCAACCACGCGGCCGCGAGATCCCGCGTGGGCAGCAACCCCCCACCCGTTCCGGTCGGGGCGACCGACCGGCCGGCTTCGAGAGCGGAACTCCGGCTGTGACGCATCGGCGTGTTCTCCTGCGGCTCATTCCAAGGAGAGCATGTCCCCGCCCTCGACGCGACCTGGCCCGGGCGGTCTCCGCGCCTTTTGCGGCACTCCGACGGACGGGTCATTTCCCCCGGGCGCCGGGAGTTCAGTCGTGTTCGTGCACGGTACGGGAGTACGGGCGAAGTCGTATGTCTCGACCTTAGAGAAGGTCCGGGACGAGCTGTGTGAGCTGCGGCCCGGAATCGAGGTGCGCGGTTGTTTCTGGGGCGACGCCAGGGCGCCCGGTTAGCGCGGGGCGGCGCCTCGGTACCCGGATACACGGACTCTGGGGGCGCGCGCTCCGAGCAGGACACGGACATCGCCCAATGGTGGCTGCTCTACGCGGACCCCAGCGGGACGAGCCCCGACGGGAGGACATCATCCGGAGCGACGAACGCGTGGTAAGCCTCGGTGATGTCCGCGCAGTCGCTGAACCAGTCGTCGGTCTCGGTCAGCGACACCGCCCGCTTTGGCCCGAAGCCACCGTTGGCGACTTCGAGATACATCCGCTTCAGCAGCTCAGGCATCGGATGGCCCGCCACCCGCTCGAAGGCGGTGACGTCCTCGGCAGCTGAGGGGCCGGGCAGCTCCCTGCCGGCCACATGCGTACGGACCGCCAGGACCAGTTGGCCATCGGTCACCCCGGCATCCTCAGCGACGCGGGTCCTCCTGTCGATGCCATCCCCACGGCGGCGAGTTGTCAGACGATGAGTTCATGGATCGCCGCCAGGAGGTTGAACGCAGCCGGCAGGAGGAAGACGCAGCCGAAGGCGATCCACACCCACCCGGCTCTGCGGTGCCCGCGGCTCGGGGGTGGTGCCGGGATGAGCCGGTCGCCGGCCCTCATCGTCTCGCTCGGGGCGAGCACGCTGCGCCCCGTGCTGCGCTGCCGTCGCCCCAACCAGATGAAGACGATCGCGGCCATGGCCGTGAAGGCCGCCAGTTGGAGATGCTCACCCGGTGTGTCGGCGCCTGCGAGCGTCACGGCCACGTACGACAAGGTCCCCCCAAAGGATCACGGTGCATGGATCACCTCACGACGCCACCACCGTGTCAAGCGAGTTGGGCACCGCTCACGCCTCCTGGACCTAGAGCTGGTCCCGCCACCACGGCACGCCGAGGTTGTCGACCTGGATGACCTTCGCCCGCCTCAGAATCTCGTCGTCGAGGGGGGTAAGGACAGCGCGCAACTCTCGTCCGCTCTTCTTGGGCAGGGCGTGCAGAACGGCTTCGAGGTGATCGCGGAAGTAGCCCACGTCGCAACAGCCGGGGATGCCGCATCGCTGCGCTGTCGCCGGGTCCGCGATCAGCCTGAGCGGTCCATGGGCAAGAGCTTTCCAGCGCCGGAACGCTTCGGCCGTGTCCTCGAGGAAGGAGCGGGATCGTTCGAGTCGGCGCAGATCGGCCATGCAGCGTGCGGAGAGGCCGTCGATGGCCGGGTACCGTCGCGGCCTCACGCGACGGATCGGCAGTTCAGCCCGCAGGGCTGAGGGGCGCCTACGCGGCACGGCCCTTTCGGTTGTCGGTCATACGGGCACGGTACACAGGCACAGTGACGGATGTCCCGGCCTTTCAGTGCCGCTGAACTGCCCCTGCCCCACAGAAATCCGGAGTCGTCCGCCAGGGCCCGGTCTGCCCCGCCCCCTCACGACACCTGCTGCAGCAGCCCCCGTACCGCCTCGTCCACCACCCGGTACCGCACCACCCGCCCCTCCTTCTCGCCCGCCACGACCCCGGCCGCCCGCAGCAGCCGTAGCGCCTGGGACACGGCCGGGTCGTTCATACCGGTCGCGATCGCGAGGTCGGAGACGGCCAGGGGGCCGGTCCGGTGCAGGGCGAGCAGCAGGGCGAGCCGGTTCGGGTCGGCCAGGAGGGCGAAACGGTCGGACCAGGTGCGGACGTGTCCCGGGTCGCCGATCGCGGCGATGGCGTCGCACACCCGGTGTCCGTCGATGGTGCGGCGGTCGGCTCGGTCGGCCGGGACGAGGTGCATGGCGCACATCCTCGCAGGCGGCTCTGTGTGATCTTCCATACCTGCGCAGGTGTGCAGCTATGCAGGAGCCCCCGCCCCCGCCTACGGTGGGCGGGCCGTGGTGCTCGGGAAGCCGGTGACGACCCCTCAAAGGTCCATTCCGGTGCGGCCCTCGCCACTGTGATCGGGGAGTTTCCCTCCCACGTCCCTCGCGGGACAGCCACTGGCCGTCACCATCAGGCCGGGAAGGCGGGCAGGGAAACGCACGACCCGTAAGCCAGGAGACCGGCCACGGCAGCTCACGCGTTCATCCACGAGGTGCTGGAGTGACCACCGTATGACTGATCCTGCGCTGCCCGAGACTGCGCGGCCCGAGACCGCCGCCGCCCCCGCTTCCCTCCGCTGGCGGCGCGAGGACACCGTCAAGACGGTCGGTCTGATGGCCGCGATAGCCGCCCTGCACGTCGTCGCCTTCGGCATCCTCTTCCTGCTCGTCGTCCCGGAGCACTACGAGGTGGGCGACAAGGCCTTCGGCATCGGGCTCGGCATCACCGCCTACACCCTCGGTATGCGCCACGCCTTCGACGCCGACCACATCGCCGCGATCGACAACACCACGCGCAAGCTGATGGCGGACGGCAAACGGCCGGTGTCCGGGGGGTTCTGGTTCGCGCTCGGGCACTCCAGTGTCGTGGTCCTGCTCGCCGCCCTCATCGCCGGCGGCACCCAGCTGGCCGGCAAGGTCATGAACGAGGGCTCAAGTACCCACCAGGTGCTCGGATTTCTCGGTACGACGGTCTCCGGGTCGTTCCTCTATCTCATCGCCGCCCTCAACCTGGTCGCCCTGCTGGGCATCCTGAAGGTCTTCCGGGCGATGCGGGCGGGGACGTACGACGAGAAGGAGCTGGAGCAGCATCTCGACTCGCGCGGGTTCATGAACCGGATCCTCGGGCGGCTCACCAAGTCCATCACCCGGCCGGGGCAGATGTTCCCGCTGGGCTTCCTGTTCGGGCTCGGCTTCGACACGGCCACGGAAGTGACCCTGATGGTGATGGCCGGGTCGGGCGCGGCCGCGGGCCTTCCCTGGTACGCCATCCTCTGCCTGCCGCTGCTCTTCGCCGCCGGCATGAGCCTGTTCGACACCCTCGACGGCACCTTCATGAACTTCGCCTACCAGTGGGCCTTCTCCAACCCCGTCCGCAAGGTCTTCTACAACCTCGCCATCACCGGGCTGTCCATCGCGGTCGCCTTCTTCATCGGCACGATCGAGCTGGTCGGCGTCCTGCACGACAAGCTCGACCTCACCGACGCCCTCACCACCTGGATCGCCGACATCGACCTCGACAACGTCGGCTACATCATCGTCGGCCTGTTCGTGGTGGTGTGGGCGGCGGCGATCGCCTACTGGCGGCTCGCGAAGGTGGAGCAGCGGTGGAGCGTCAGCAGTTCCTGAGGGACCGCGCCTCAAGGGATCATGCCTGGACTAGGCCCCCTCCACCGCGGTCAGCCACAGCTTCACGTACCGCTCGACGTCGACGCCCAACGCCACGTCCACGAGGGTCACTTCACGCTCGCCCTCGTGGATCTCGGACTCACCGGGACGGCGGCGGCGGTCGATGACGGTCTGGCCGCGCGTGGGGCCGGGGGCGAGGCTCACCTCCACCGGCAGCAGCTCGGTGGTCAGCCCCTCCGGGTCGACGACCGCGCACACCGCGCCCGCGTCGCCGAGGCCACCGGTGGGAGTGGGGTCGCCGGAGGTGGCCGGGTCGCGGTGGGCGAGGAGGTCCCCGGCCATGCGCAGGCTGGGCTCCGAACTCGCCCGCAGCCGCTCGACGTCGGCGGCGGGGACGATGACCCGCTCGAACACGTCCAGGCCGTACATGGTCATCGGCACTCCGGCGGTGAGCAGCACGGCGGCCGCCTCGGGGTCGTGCCAGACGTTGAACTCCGCGACGGGAGTGGCGTTCCCGGTCGCCACCGCGCCGCCCATGAACACGATCCGCTCGATGTTCCGCACCACGTCGGGGTGGGTGCGGAGCAACAGGGCGATGTTCGTCAGCGGCGCGGTGGGGATGAGGGTGACCGGCGTCGGGGAGGCGAGGATCTCCCGCCTGAGCAGGGTCACCGCGTCCACGTCCACCGCGACCCGGGTAGGCGCGGGCAGCCCCAGGTCCCCCATGCCGTCCAGCCCGTGCACGTGGTGCGCGGCGCGCACGGGCTCGATCAGCGGCCGCGCGGCACCCCGGGCGACGGGGATGTCCCCGGCCCCGGCCTGCTCAAGAACGGTCAGCGTGTTGCGCACGACACCGTCGACATCGGTGTTCCCGGCGACACAGGTGACCGCGCGCAGATCGATGCCCGGGTGCCGTACGGCGAACAGCAGGGCCAGGGCGTCGTCGACACCGGTGTCGCAGTCGATGATCACCGGAATGGGCTGACCGGTCACGGCGGGGTCCTTTCGTCACTGGCGGTACGGATCGACCTTACGCAGCCGCCCAGAGTTCGGCCCCGCGATCACCGCTACGGGCAGCGATCCGTTCCAGCAGCTCGCCGACCGGCACGGCTCCCGGCCTACGCCCGTCCCGCAGCCGTACGGCCGCACAGCCCGCGTCGGCCTCCCGCTCCCCGATCACCGCCTGGTACGGCACGAGGCGCGCGGCGCGGACGCGGGCGCCGAGGGTGCCGTGACCGGGACCGGACAGTTCGGCCCGGATGCCGCGCGCTTCGGCCCGCCGTACGAGCTCATGGGCCCGTTCCTCCTGTGCCTCCGCCACCGGCAGGACCACCAGCTGCACGGGGGCGAGCCACACCGGGAAGGCGCCGCCGTGCGCCTCGATGAGATGGGCGACAGCCCGCTCCACACTGCCGATGATGCTGCGGTGGACCATCACGGGGCGGTGTTTAGCGCCGTCGGGGCCGATGTAGTGGAGGTCGAAGCGTTCGGGCTGGTGGAAGTCGATCTGAACGGTGGAGAGGGTGGACTCCCGGCCGGCGGGGTCGGTGATCTGCACGTCGATCTTGGGGCCGTAGAAGGCGGCCTCGCCCTCGACGGACTCGTGGTCGACGCCGTCGAGGACCTCTTCGAGGAGGGCGGTGGCGCGGCGCCAGAGTTCCGGATCGGGGACGTACTTTCCGTCGCCGTCGCCGTTGCCGGGGAGCGACAGCCGGTACCTGGACGCTCGGATGCCGAGGTCGTCGTAGGCGCGTCGGATGAGGTCGAGGGCGGCGCGGGCCTCGGCCACGGCCTGCTCCGGGGTGCAGAAGATGTGGGCGTCGTTGAGCTGAATGGAGCGGACGCGGGTGAGACCGCCGAGGACGCCGGACAGTTCCGAGCGGTATATGCCACCCAACTCGGCGATACGGAGAGGCAGTTCACGGTAGCTGTGGGACCGTGACCGATAGATGAGGGCGTGGTGCGGGCAGAGGCTGGGCCGCAGCACGACCTCCTCGCCGCCCAGCCGCATCGGCGGGAACATGTCGTCGCCGTAGTGCGACCAGTGCCCGGAGATCTCGTACAGCTCCCGCTTCCCGAGCACCGGCGAGTACACATGCCGGTACCCGGCGGCCCGCTCCACCTCCCTGACGTACTCCTCCAGAACATGCCGTACGACGGCCCCGTCGGGCAGCCAGTACGGCAGCCCCGCGCCCATCAGGGGATCGGTGTCGAACAGCTCCAGCTCACGGCCGAGCCGTCGGTGGTCGTGCACGGGGTTCATCGGGTTCATGGAGTTCTCCCTCGCGATGGGGGCGAGGAACCGACGGGAACGACAAAGCCCCAGGGCACTCGCCCCGGGGCTTCGGACTGCGTCAGCTGTCAGCGCGCCGGGACCTGCTCCGGCGTCGTCGTGATGGAGGGGATGGCTCTGGCTTGGGCGCGCTGCATGGGGTGAGGGTAGGGGGAGGGGTGGGGGTGGGGCGAGGGGTTTTTGTGCGCCGGTCCGCGGTATGGCGGGGCTGGTCAGGGGTGTTCGTGATGCAGGGACCGTATGAAGGTGGTCCAGGTGTCGGGGACGACCTGGAGTATCGGTCCGTGGGGGGTTTTGGAGTCGCGGACGGCGACGGTGTGGGGGTGGTTGCGGGCGACTTCGACGCACTCGCCGTTGCCGCTGCTGTGGCTGGACTTGGCGAACTCGAAGTGCGGCACGGTCACAGCTCCTTGCGGATGCGTTCGATCAACTCGACGGAATCGTGAAGGGCGAGTCCGTTCCTTGCGATCCGCTCGAACTTGGTGTTGTGCCGTGCGGCGTCCGCCTCGCTCTCCAGCCACAGCGTAGACGAGGTCGTATCCATGTAGACCACGTCCATCGCGCCGGGTTCGGCGAAGGAGACGACGCTGAAGGCGCTGGTCATGCCGGGGTGGGAGCCCGCGAGGAACGGGACCACCTGAAGCTTTACGTTGGGGAGCCGGGACACCTCGACGAGGTGGGCCAGTTGGGCACGCATGACCTCACGGCCGCCGACCAGTTGACGCAGAGCTCCTTCGCCGACCACGGCCCATAGATCGAGCGGGCTGCTGTCCGTCAGCCGCCCCTGCCGGGCGACCTTCGCCTCCACGAACCGCTCGATCTCACCCGGCTCGTCCCAGTCGGCGTTGCCGATCGCCAGCGCCCTGGCGTAGTCCGGCGTTTGCAGGAGGCCGGGGACGAAGGCCCCTTGCCAGGTCCGGACGCCGGTCGCGATGTCCTCCAGGGCGACGTACTCCACGAGGGATCGCAACTCGGGGTATTGGTTCCACCACCCCTTGGCCTTGCGCCGCTCCCGGTCCGTCCTGGCGAGGCTCAACAACCTCTCCACGGCCTTCGGCTCGGCCACGCCGTACAGCTCGCACAGGATCTTGATGTCGGGATCGCGGAACGGCACCCACCCACGCTCCATCTTGGCCACCTTGGCGGCCGTCGCCGAGAGCGCCTCCGCAGCCTGCGGCTGGGTCAGGCCGGCCCGGTCCCGCAGCCTCAGCAGTTCACCACCCAACTTGCGCGCGAGGACGGTGGATACACGGGTACCGCGCGTGAACTGGCCTGTGGACACCTCGGGTCACCTCCTGATCGTGGCCAGTGTGCGGTTCACCGGAGTCACAGCACAAGCGAAACTGGAGACATATTTCCCAGAGACTGCTTGCGGGACCGGACAACGCATCACTACCGTCAGTACTCGATCGCACACACAGTGAAACCAGTTGGCGGAAGCGCACCGTGCTGCCCGCACGGCGGAGCCACCCCAACTCACCCGCTCCCCCACTCCCGAAGGAACCCGTGACCGACGCCTGCCCTCCCGGCCCACCCAAGTCCTACGACCGCCACGACCAGGTCAGTTACACCCCGTACCCGCACAGCATCCCCCTCGCCCGCAGACGCGTCGCCGCACTCGCCGTCGACTGGGGCCACCCCGCCCTCGCCGGCGACGCGTCCCTGGTGGCAAGCGAGTTGTGTACCAACGCCCTGCTCCACGGCTGCCTACGAGACCGCCTCTTCCGCGTCGAGACGACCCTCACCACCACCGCCCTCCGCATCGCGGTGACCGACCCGAGGGGCGAACGCCTCCCCGGCACCCGCCCCTCCCAACCCGACGACCAGTTCGGCCGAGGGCTGCTCATCGTCCGCGTACTGGCGGGACGTTGGGCGGTGGAGAGACTCACGGTCGGCAAGACGGTGTGGGCGGAACTGGACCACCCGAAGCACGATGAGTAGCTACATCAGGCGCGCCTTCTCTGCACACGTGACCGCGTTGCCGGTAACCGACGACACCGGCACGGGAACGGCACCGGGCCACGAGACGGAGCACAGCCAGGGCCCGGGCATGGGCATAGTCACCGCGGAGTTCTTCGCTCTCCCGACGCTATCGGGTGCTGGATGGCGCGACCGTCCTCGTCTGCACCGCTGACCCCGACACCCCAGCCGTCGCCGCCACCGCCCTACCCGACCACGGTCACCACTGTTCTGCAGCGCGCCCACCACCGGCTGCTCACCAGCGACGCGCATGCTCGACCAGGCAGTGGGCCTCACCTACACCTGCGGCCCCTGATCCCCGACTCTCCGGACCACCTGCCTCGCTCCCGAACCCCTCGCGATCGAGAGAAACGGGCCCCACCGCGTGTCCGCATTGCATACTCCGGATAATCGGAAATACGAATTCCCCAATAGATGCTCCGCATTCGAGGGATTTACGTTTGGCAGAGCAACTCTCCCTTGCTCTGTGCCGCCTCTCGAAGATTCCTCCGTAATATGCACCCGTCAGATCAAGGCTCCCCCGGGCGTTTGGTTAGGGCCCGGCACGCCGCGCCTCCCACAGGAAATGGCATCTTGATGAAGCTGAAGATCCCTGAAATGGCTCGCCGCCGTACTTTGCCCGGCGTGCTGGCCTCGGCCCTCGCCGCAACGGTCGCCGCCGCGCTGGTCGTCCTGTCACCCGCGCAGGCAGTCGCCATCGCCACTCCGGTACCGCTGGCCACGGCGGCGAGCTTCTCCGTGCTCGCGGGCGCGGGAGTCACCAACACCGGCCCCACCGTGATCAGCCACGACCTCGGCACCTTTCCGAACCCGGCCATCACCGGTTTCCCGCCCGGCGAGGTGCTCGGCGCGGTGCACGCCGCCGACGCTGTGGCGCAGCAGGCCCAGTCCGACCTGGTCACGGCGTACAACAATGCGGCAGGGCAGGCCGAAGACTTCGCACTCGCGGCGGGAATCGGAAATGGCACCACGCTGATTCCGGGCGTTTACACCGCTTCCTCCGGTGTCGGCCTCACCGGCGACCTGATCCTGGACGCAGGTGGCAATCCGAATTCCGTCTGGGTATTCCAGATTCCGGAAGCCCTGACGACGGCGTCCTCCAGCCGGGTGCTCCTCACCAACGGCGCTTCGCCGTGCAATGTGTACTGGCAGATCGGCAGTTCGGCCACCCTCGGGACGAATTCCACTTTCGTGGGCACCATCATGGCGCTGACGGACATTCACGTGACCACGGGGACGAACATCGAGGGCCGGGCGCTGGCCCGCAACGGCGCCGTGACGCTCGACACCAACCGGATCTTCCTCAACTCGTGCTCCACCGGCACGACCAGCGGCACCACGACGACCGGTACCACCAGCGGAACGACCAGCGGCACCACGACGACCGGTACCACCAGCGGAACGACCAGCGGCACCACGACGACCGGTACCACCACCGGCACGACGACCGGCACCACCACGGGCACCACGACCGGATCCACGACCGGATCCACGACCGGCACCACCGCCGGTCTGATCGGCGGCGGGCTGGTCAGCGGTGGTCTCCTGGGCGGGCCCATCGTCAGCGTCACGGGCGGCACCGGTGCCGGGAGCACGTCGGGCAACACCGCGGGGAACAACGTCACCTCCGGGAACACGTCTGGCAACACGGCCGGGAACACCGCTGGCAACACAACCGGAACCACCGCGGGACAGCCCGCAGACCACCCCGGTGAGCACGGCGGACCGGGTGAGCACGGCGGACCGGGTGAGCACGGCGGACCGGACCACGGTGGCGGGCCGGACCACGGTGGTGGGCCCGACCACAACGGCAAGCCGGGCGACGAACACCAGGGCACGCCCGGGAAGCCTGACCACGGCAAGGGCGATCAGCCCGATGAGAACCACGACCACGGCAACGGCGACCACGCCGGCTCCGACAACTACGGCTCCGACAACTACGGCTACGACGACGCACCGAAGTTCGACGGCCAAGAAGTCCACGACAAGAGCTAGTCGGCAGGTCGAGAAAGGTCCGACCACCGGGTGACGGCGCGCGACGGGATCTCGATTCCGCCGCGCGCCGCCGGTGCCGGTCCACCAAAGCCCCGGACACCGGGCAGCGGACACGAGAAAGCAAGGTGGGCGGTGTCGAGCGGAATCGGTTCAACACACGTGGAGGAGAGCCGACGGTCCGATGCCGGCCCGCTGCCGGGGAAGCGGCGTGACGACGCGGACCCACCCGGCGAGCGGACCGGGGGTGCCAGGGCCCTGAGAGCGGGGCTGCACACAGTCGTCCTCATGTGTCTGGTGGCGACCCTGGTCCATGTCGGTGCCGTCTTTCTCCATGTGGCGCCGGCCAACCCCGTCTCGCAGCGGTACAGCCGCCAGGTCGACGCGTGGGTGTACCCCCTTTTCGAACAGAACTGGCGGCTCTTCGCCCCCAACCCCGACTCCGTCAACCGGCGGGTCATGGCGAGGACCGCGCACACCGCGCCCGGCGGATCGACGAGAGTCAGCCCCTGGATCGATCTGACCGCACTGGACCGCGCCGCCGTCGCACACGATCCATTTCCCAGCCACACGGCACAGAACCTCCTGCGCCGCGCCTGGGCCTCCTACGCCGACACCCACGGCACGGACGACACGTCACGTTCGCCGCGGGCCGTGATGATGCAGAAGTACCTGAGCAACATCGCCGCAGAGCGCGTCGCCGGTCACCGCGCAGGCACGTTCGAGTTCATCCAGCTCCGGGTCGTCACGCTGCCCGTCGCCGCGCCCGGCACCGCGGCCGGGCGTCGGCCGCCGACGCCGGTGGACAACCGGCTCCTGCCCTGGTGGAAGGTGACCCCCCATGGGAAATGAGCAGATCCACGAACTTCCCGCGGCCTCGGGCGCAGTCCGCCGTCTGCTTCTCGCCCGAACCGATGCCTTCTGGGACGTTCTCACCGGCCGGCCGGTGTCCTTGTACGCCACGTCGGTTCTGCGTATCGGCTACGGGCTGCTCTACCTGGCCTTCCTCCTGCGGGAGTTCCCGCACCGGTCCGAGATCTGGGGTCCCGGCTCCCCGTGGACACCTGCACTGGCGGCACAGCTCTTCGACCAGACGGGCTGGTACAGCTTCCTGATCCTGTCGGACAGCCGTGCCTACTTCGAGCTCTGCTATGTGCTGGCCCTCGTGACGTCCGCGCTGTTCATGCTGGGCTGGCGGACCCGGGCCACCTCCGTGCTCTTCGCCGCCGTGGTGACCTCCTTCCATGCCAGGGCGGTCTTCATGACGGACGGAGGCGACAATCTCCTCCTGCTGATGGCCCTTTACCTCATGCTCACCGCGTGCGGCCGGCGCTGGTCCCTGGACGCGCGCAGAGCACGGATCAAGGCGGCCCGTGCGGACGGCGCACCGCCGCGGGCGCGCAACGCTGCCGCGCAGGACCTGCGAGCGGCCCGCACCGCGTTGGTCACCGTGGTGCACAACTGCGGTGTCTTCGTGATCGCGGCACAGGTCTGCTTCCTGTACGGATCGGCCGGTCTCTACAAGGTCCAGGGCTCTTTCTGGGACGACGGCACCGCGCTCCACTACGTGCTGAACCTGGAGCTCTTCCAGCCGTGGCCCGCGCTCTCCCACGCCATGGACCAGTACCCGCTCGCGATGGCGGCCGTCGGCTACCTGACCGTTCTCACCCAGGTCGCCTTTCCGTTCGTGCTCTTCGGCCGGCTCAAGTACCCCGTCCTGGCCCTGCTTCTGGGCATGCACGTCGCCATCGCGGTGGTCCTGGGACTGCCTCTCTTCTCGGGCACGATGATCGTCGCGGACGCCGTGTTCCTTCCCGACCGCTTCTACACGCTGCTGCCTCAGCTCCATCGGCGCGGTACCCGGCGATGCGGCGTGCCGGCACCGGCACCCGGTCAGGCAACAGGGCTCGGATCCGTCCCGCCGCAGGGCGGCCACCCGGACAGCCGAAAGGAATCCAGGCCGGTGCCCCGCCCGGCAGGCGATCGTGATGGCCGGCCGCCGTCCGGCCCGACGGTGACGCAGTAGCAGCCGCCGTACACCCGCTGAGCCGGCATCTGCTCCCCGTGCCGGGAGACGGCCTGGTCGGTGCTCCACCTCCAGGGGTCACGACGGCCCGCCACCGACCGCGAGCGCGCGCCGGTGCGACCGGTGGGCCCATGGGCCCGGACGAGGCATGGGAGTACGAAGATGCCGCCGCCGCGGTGACTGCAGCCGTTCCGGAACAGACCGGACGGCCCAGTCGGGCCAGTCGTCCGACCACCGGTAGGCAAGGCGGCCGCGTGAACGCCTTCCTGACGACCGCCGGAGCTGGACGCCGCGCCCGGAAGGTGAGCGGTCCGCAGGCCCATCGGCATCTGGGCAAATGACGCAGTCACGGTCCGATTTGGTTGCCCGTCGAACAACACGGCATGGCGCTTGATCGACAACTTTCGCTCCCTGGCAATCTGCGCACCAGCACGATGACTTGGAGCCGGAGGTACACCGCTCATGGCGGCGACAACCAATCCCACCCTCAGGAGACGCCGTCTGGGAGCCGAGCTCCGCCGGCTCCGCCTGGCCAGTGGGCTGAAGAGCACGGAAGTGGCCGAGCGGCTCATGGTCTCCCAGCCCAAGATCAGCCATCTGGAGAACGGCAACCGCGCCATCAGCCCCCGCGACGTTCGCGACCTGTGCACGATCTACGGAGTGACGGACCAGCAGGTCATCGACTCCCTGATCCAGATGGCCAAGGAATCCGGACAGCAGGGCTGGTGGCAGGCCTACGGCGACATCCCCCAGAGCGTCTACATCGCACTGGAGACCGACGCCGCCGTCCTCCACACCTACGAGCCCATGACGATCCCCGCCGTGCTGCAGACTCCCGCCTACGCCCACGCCGTCATCAGGGAAACGATCCCTCAGCCCACTGCCGAACAGGCCGCCAGGCGCCTCAAGGTGCGGCTTCGCCGGCAGCACCGGATCTACGACTTGACCCGCCCGTTGCGTCTGTGGGTCGTTCTGGACGAATCGGCACTGCGCCGCGTCGTCGGCAGTCCTGATGTCATGCGTGAACAACTGGAGCACCTGAAGGCGCTCGGCACGGAACCGCACATCACGGTGCAGGTCCTCCCGCACACCGTGGGCGCCCATCCGGGTCTGTCGGGGCAGTTCTCCATCCTGACGTTCGTCGAGAACCCCGGCGGAGTGGTGTATCTGGAACGGTTCACCAGCGATCTCTACCTGGAGAAGCCATCCGACGTGCAGCACTACGGCGTGATGTACGAGCACCTCCAGGCCCTGGCCCTCAGCCCCGACAGCAGCCGCGGCTTCATCACCGACGTCACCAAGATGTACATCGACACGGCGTGCCGCCCCTGAGTGCGGTTGGTGAATGCCGGGCGTCTCGCAGTCGCGACGTCCACCGCTTGTCCTGACGAGTCCCGCCGGCCAGGCCACCCAGGGCGAAAGCCGTGGTCGTGAACCCGTCCGTGGTGTGGAACTGCGCCCCCGTTGGGTGCTCCAGGAGTTCACCAGGACGATCACGGTAAAGGTGAAGCGACGGCAGTCGCCACCCCCGCGGAGTCCAGATTCTGCACGTCCGGGTGGGAGACAACGTGCAGCCAGGCCGACAACGCCCCGCACGCGGGAACGGCGGCCATCACGTAGCCGCCTGCCCGTCCTGACCGGCTGACCCGCCAGACGCCGATGACGTCATCCCGCACCTCGTCCACAGCGTGAATGATCCTCGCTCGGCCCCCGGCACGGAATCATGCACATGGCGGCAAGGCCCGATGAGTTTCAGGTACAGCCCGGGTCTACGTATATGGCGGTCGCCGGAGTTCGTTCGCAGTGGTCGCCCGGACATACCCGTCTCGATCGACCGTCCTCCAGGAGGGCCCCATGACCGCCACCTACACCTTCGACTTCTTCTGCAGCCTCGACGGCTACGGTGCCGCCGGTGGGGACTGGACCGGCTACTGGGGCAAGCAGGGGCCCGAGTTGCTCGACCGTCGTCTCGATGTGTACGGCGCGGAGCAGCGGATGGTCTTCGGGGCGCACACCTTTCGGGACTTCGCGCAGATGCTGGCCGAGAGCAGCGAAGGTGCCGACGTGCGGGACCCGTGGGTCACCAGGATGCGGAACCTGCCGACGACCGTGGTGTCGACGACCCTGGAGGACTCTCTCGGCTGGCCGGACGCGGCCGTCGTGAGCGGGGACGCCGTGGACGTCGTCGCCCGGCTCAAGGAGGAGTCCGAGGTGCCGTTGCGCTCGCACGGCAGTCTGGCGATGAACCGGGCGCTGATGGCCGCGGGACTGGTCGACCGCCTGCACGTGACGCTCTTCCCCGTCATCACGGGACGGACCGGGCTGGCCCCGATCTTCCAGGACGCGGCCGACTTCGACCTGGAGCTGCTGGAGAGCCGGACGCTCGACGGGCACATCCAGGAGCTCATCTACCGGCCCACCCTTCACTGACCGGCGACCTCGGCCTCCGCCTCCGCCCCCGCCTCCGCCTCCGCCCTGCGGGAACCCGCCCCGCGCACCACCCCCACCGCCCCCAGAGCGACCGCCAGACCCGCCCCGGTCTGCGTGGTGAAGGGCTCGCCGAACATCAACGCGCCCCAGACGGCCGTGACCGGGGCCATGAGGAACATGAGGGTGTTGACCTCGGTGACTCCCGAGCGCTGGAGGACGAGCCAGTACAGGCCGTAGCCGCCGAAGGTGGACAGGATCACGAGCCAGATCGTCGCCAGCCAGAAGGACCCGCTGCTGGGCGGGGTCGCGGTGCCGGTGGCGAGGGCGGCGGCCGTGAAGACGACGGCGCTGGTGGCGCAGTGGACGGTCATCGACACGGCCGGGGTCACCCGGGTGCGGGAGCGCCGTTCGAGGAAGGTGGCCGCGACCAGCGAGAGCATCCCGGCGAACGGGACCAGGTAGGTCCACCAGGCCACCCCCGTCGTCGCCGCCGCGTCGGCCGTGGTGACCAGGGCGACTCCGCCGAGACCCAGGCACAGGCCCAGCCACTGCCGGGGCGAGACGTACTCGCGCAGCAGCGGGCCGGCGAGCGCTCCCGCGACCAGCGGCTGGGTGCCGTCGATCAGTGCCGTCGTACCGCTGGAGACGCCGAGCTGGATGGCGTAGTAGACGGTGAGCAGATAGCCGCTCTGGGAGAGCAGTCCGATCAGGGCCTGGCGGGCGAGGTCGCGGGGCGCCAGTGCGCGCCATGAAGGCCCGCCCCGGTGGACGGCGAACGCGACCAGGACCGCCGCCAGCGGCAGGAACCGCCACATCAGGAGCGTCGTCGCTCCGGCGTCCTGCGTGCCCAGCTTGGCGCCGACGAATCCCGAGCTCCAGCACACGACGAAGGCTGCGGAGAGGAGGACGTTCATGGAGGTCACCACCCGTGACTAGACCGATCTGTATACCTCCTTGCCTCGACCACTATACAGATCGGTATAGTCGGGAGGGTGGGAGACAACGGTGAGCGGCAGGTACGGCGGATCGGCATGACCCCGGGTGCGCGGCGCGCCCTCGCGGCGGCGTCCCGGCTGTTCTACGAGCGCGGCATCCACGCGGTCGGTGTGGACCTGATCGCCGCCGAGGCCGGGGTGACCAAGAAGACGCTCTACGACCGGTTCGGCTCCAAGGAGCAGATCGTCGTGGAGTACCTCGCCGCCCGGGACGAGCGCTGGCGGACGTATGTCTTGGAGCGGCTGGAGGCGGCGGGACCGGAGGCCGGCGAGCGGGTCCGCGCGGTCTTCGACGCCTCCCGGGAATGGATGGACGACAGCAGCCCCAAGGGGTGCGCCATGGTCAACGCCCACGCCGAGATCAGCGACCCCGCCCACCCGGCGTACGCCGTCATCACCGGCCAGAAGCAGTGGATGCTCCGTCTCTTCACCGACCTGGCCCCCGAGCACGCCCGCACGCTCATGCTGCTGCACGAGGGCGCGATGGTCGCCCACGGGCTGCGCGTCTTCGCCGACCCGATCGGGTACGCCCGCGAGGAGGCGACCGCACTGGTCGGCGGGCAGGGGGCGTAGGCGCGGCTCGGCGCACCCCGTAACCCGTACGGCCCGGACCGCTGGTGACCTCGGCGAACCCGGTGATCACTTGAAGCATGACCCCGCCCCGCGCCGCCCGCGCCGCCGCCTGCACTCTCGCCCTCTCCGGGCTCCTCGCCGCCACCGCCTGTTCCGCGCTCTCCACGCCGCCCACTGCTGCCAAGCCGCCGATCACGCCGCCCAGCAGCGCGCCGCCACCGTCTCCGAAGGCGTCCCCCGCCCCGTCGTCGGCTCTCACCGAGGCCATGACGCAGGCCGCGCTCGTCACCGACGCGGACCTCGGCGAGCCCTGGACGCCGAGCCAGGGGGTGGCCACCTGGCACGACGGGGTGCTGAAGGCGAAGGCCGACCGGCCGGACTGCCAGCGGCTGCTCGACGCGCTGTACGCGGACGAACTGTTCGGGGCCGATGCCCAGCCCCGTGCGGTCGTCGGGATGGACGACGAGTGGAATCAGGCCCAGATGCGGTATCAGGTGCTCGCGCGTCCGCCCGCGGAGATCGACAAGACCCTGGCCTGGCTCAAAGGCCTGCCGCGGACGTGCGCGCAGTTCGCGGCCACCACGACCACGAAAGCCGTCCTGGGGGTGCAGGTCAGCGAGATGCCGTTGCCGGAGGTGGGGGACGCCCGGCAGGGCCTGCGGGTGCTGCTGACCGGACAGTCCCCGGACGGCCGGCCGACGACGCTCACGCTGGACGTCGCCGCCCTCCGCGTGGGGGAGGGCGCGATCAGTGTGACGAACGGCGGCTTCGGCGAGGTGCAGACGCAGGCCACGCAGACGGCCGTGCAACTGGGCGCCGAGCGACTGACGGAGGTGAGGAGGCAGGGGCGGGTGGAGGTGTGAGCGGGTCCGGTCAGTCCCGGTCGAACCGCTCGTGGTGCCGGACCACGTCGTGCGCCACCTCCAGCGCGGTGCGGTTGCGCGCGAAGGAGTGCGCGCGCAGCCGGGCCAGCGCCTCGTCCGAGTCGACGCCGAGCTGCACCATGATCACGCCGATGGCCTGGTACACCTCGTCGTGCGCGGGGGCCAGGCCGCTGAGCCAGAGGGCGCCTCCCTCGGGGCCGTCCTCCTCGTCCCGGGGCAGGGCCGTCAGGGCCACCGTCATGACGCCGGCCACGAGCTCGGCGAGGCGCACCTCGCGCCGGGTGAGTTCACCGGGGACGTCGCGGTAGAGGTCGAGGGTGCCCACGCACACGGTGTCGTTGCCGAGGGGCATC
The DNA here is from genome assembly GCF_044766405.1 of Streptomyces sp. NPDC102270. Classification (NCBI taxonomy): domain Bacteria; kingdom Bacillati; phylum Actinomycetota; class Actinomycetes; order Kitasatosporales; family Streptomycetaceae; genus Streptomyces; species Streptomyces sp. NPDC102270. The sequence continues at coordinate 151,425 of NZ_JBIWLX010000005.1, forward strand.
GAGTACACCGCCCGTATCCCGGCGGCGGTGGCCTGCTGGGCGAAGACCGGCCAGCGGCCCGCGTCCCGCTCGGACGCCAGATCGGTGGCGTACACGGTGGTGCCGGTCGCCCCGGCGGACGTGCAGGGCCCGTCCCCCAGAGTGGCCTGGATGTCCGACATGCGAGCGGCCCGGTCATCGCTGGCGCTGAGCTGGACGGGCATGCCGTCGCTGCGCAGCGACACACTCGCGCCGGTCACCGGCAGCAACTCGACGGCGGCCACGCACAACTTGCCCGGGATCTCCCCGGGTTCAGCGCCCCGCACCCCCGCCGCGATCACCTCGGCGGCCCGCACCTGCTCCCGCAGCGGCTGGGGTCCGGCTTCGGAGTCGTGGCCGGCTCCGCGGTCCCGCCCCTGCCCCGGTAGCCCGTACGAGCGGGGCTCGTCACCGTGGGCATCACCGTGCGCGTCCCTGGGCTCCACGGTCACCGCCTCCTTCGGTCGACGCGGAGCTGTCCGTCGTCGCCCCCGGGCAGGGCGCACCGGGAGTGGGGGGCGCCGCTCGTGGCGTACCCGCCCGGGGGCACCGCCCGGCTACCCCTCGTCCCCTGGGCGAAACGCCCGTGCCCCGTGCCCTGTACCGCGGACCAGCACTCCTGCGCCGACCCGCCCGGCCCGACTCGACGCCGGGTCCCCGGGTGTCCTTCACAGACCGCACACCGGTTCACTACGGTCTTCGGTGAGGGTCAGGGAGCGGCCGCACGGCGTCGAACCGTGCCGGAGCCGCCCGCGTGCCCTGCTCGTCCTCCCTCTCCCCGGCGACCTGGGCCGTGCCATGCTCTTCGTCCCCCTTCCGCGATGCCGACCGGGGCGTCTCCCGCCGCCCCGAGCGGGCCGGGGACCTTCCAGGCGGACCGCGCGGCGAGGCGCGAGTCCCACCGGGCGGCCGCCGTCCACCGAAGCAGGACGGCGGCCGGCCCGGCACCCCGTTAAGCGCTTCTCGTACGGATCCGCCGGCTGCCGCACGTGCCGCACCGCGCTCGCGTCGGGTGCCAGGTGCCGGTGACGGAGGGCGAGGGTGGGTCCGAGGACCGAGGCGACGGCGATCTGCGCGCCGCCGAGAACGACGTGCACGAGCACCCGCAGGCCGAACGCGAGGAGCCGCAGCCCGTCGGCCACGCTCCGCCCGCCGCCGTTTTCATAGAGGGGGCTGTGCGGGTGCGGGTCCGAGGGTGGTGGTGCCGGGGGCCGTGCGGTGTCCGAGGCCGGTCCGGTACGCGTCCAGTGCCGCCTCGACCCTTCCCGTACGGCGGAGCAGATCGCCGAGGAGGCGGCACAGGTCGGCCAGGTCACCGGCGGCGCCGGCCCGCTCCAGGAGGCTCAGGGCACGGACGTAGTGCTCCTCGGCGGCCTCGGTGTCCCGGGCGTCCTCGGCGATGATCCCGAGGAGGCGGTGGGCGGCGGCGGAGTGCAGCGCGCCGCGCTCGGAGCTCAGGTCGCTGAGCACGCCGTGGAGCAGGGCGGCGGCCTCGTCGGACTTGCCGCGCCGGTGCAGCACGTCGGCGAGTTCGACGGCGGCCTGGCTGGAGTAGAGGGCGGCCCGCTTGGCGGAGAGCATGGCGAGGGCCTGCCTCAACTCGGCTTCGGCGCGCTCCAGTTCGCCGTTCTGGGCGTAGACGTAGCCCCGCATCCAGTGGCAGTTGGCGAGTTCGGTGCGGATCTGGAGCTGCCGGTACAGTTCGGCGGCCTTGGCGAGGGAGGCGTCGGCCTCGGCGAGGCGGCCCTCGGCGAGCAGGGTACGGGCGACGGAGCGGTGCATCCGGGCGACGAGGGCGGGATCGCCGACCTGCGGGGCGAGCGCCAGGGCGAGTTCGGCGGCCTGGGCGGCGCGGGCGTGGGCGCCCATGTCCATGTAGGGGCCGATGACGCTCGCGTAGAGGAGGAGCAGGGCGTCCGGGTCGTGCAGGCCACCGCGGTTGAGCTCGTCGATGGTGGATTCCAGCAGGTAGACGGAGTAGCGGAGTTCACCGGTGAGGTAGTGGGCGAGGGCGCGTCCGCGCAGGGCGGGAACGCGGGCGGGCAGGGGTACGTCGTCGCCGAGAGCCTTCTCCGCCCGCTCGAAGTACGCGCGTGCGGCGGCGAGTTCACCGGTCTCCACCGCGCACTCGCCGAGCCCGAGCAGGGCGGCGGCCCGCATCTCGTCGAGGTCGAGCGCGTCGGCCTCGGTGAGCAGACGGCCGTACTGGGCGGCGGACTCCTCGGCCTCCCCGGTGGCGAGGGTGCGCTGGGCCTCGGTGAGGCGCAGGCGCAGATCGGTGACGAGACGGGCCGGACGGCCGGTGGCCAGTTCCTCGAAGTCGACGCCGAGGCGGTCGGCGAGATGCCGCAGCGCGTCGTCGGAGGGCCGCACCCGCCCGGACTCCAGGGTGGAGATGTAGGCCGGTGTGTAGGCCGGTTCGGCCAGCTGTTTCTGTGTCAGCCCGCGTTGGACCCGCAGCTGCTGCACCCGTCGCCCGATGACGCCCGGGTCGTCCCGCTCCGACATGGCCAACTCCCCAAGCCCCTCTTGCCGTTCGGCTCCCGCAGCCCCTAGGTTAAACGGCGTATTAACCGTGCTTAATACACCGTCACCACCCTGGGTACTCACCGCCACCGCTGCGAGGTCGCCGTGCTCGAACGCACCAGCACCACCGCGCGCTACACGAGGGGTTTCGCCGCCGCCGTCGTGGCCGTGGCCACACTGGTCCTGGCGGCCAACGCGGGACCGGCGAAGGCGACAGGGGAGAGACCGGCGGAGCGCGCGGACCAGGTCCAGCGGATCACCGCGCACCCATCGGAATGAGACCGGCCCCCTCTCAGAGCTGGAACTCCGCCGGCGAGACGCCGAGGGTCGCGCAGGCCTCCCGCAGGATCGCCTGCTCCGCCTGGGAGAAGTGACCGTCCGCGCCGGCGATGACGATGCCGGTCTGGATGACCGCGCGCGCCTCGGTGGGCTTCTTGGCGGCCTTGGCGATCTCCTGGAGGGCGTCCGCCTTGCCCTGCGGGAAGGTGCGGGTGAGCTGGTCCACATGCTTGTGGAAGCGCGTGCGCAGCTGCTCCGGCGGGAAGTTCTGCAACACCTCGTTGCTGAGGATCAGCGACTCCGTCTGCTGGATCTCGGCCGCGTCCACATGGCCGTCCGCCGCCGCGACCAGGGCGCACATCGCCATGCTCGCGTCCCGGTATGCGCCGCTCTTCAACTCGGTCTTGAGGGAGCCCAGCTGGGTCTTCAGCACGCCGACGAGCTGGGCGCGCGAACCGCCGCGCGAGCTGCCCTGGCCCTGCCCGTGTCCGTGCCCGGCGGTCGTCGTGCCGCGCCCGCCCTGCGCCTGCTGCTGGAGGCTCTTGGCCTGGTCCGTGAGCCGGTCGAACAGTGCCATTGCCGTCACCTCGGTACTTGTCTGAGTGATCTCACCCCGGCAACGCCCGGCCCCGGGTAAAGGTTCCCCCAAACCGACCGACCCGACCGGCCCGACCGGCCCGACCGGTGCGGCCGTCGCGGTCCCAGCGGAGGCCGCCATAGAGGTGCTGGTTGCTGAGGGTGTGCCGGAAGACGGGGGCCCGGGGCGGTGAGCCGCCACACGCGCACCGTCTCGGGGCCGGCGGTGGCCAGGAACGCGCCGTCGGGCCGGGCAGCACGCGGTCGGCCGAGGTGTCCCATGGCTGCTGCGGCCGCGGTTGCGGCGGCTGCGGCTGCGGCTGCGGCTGCGGCTGCGGCTGCGCGAACCACCCCGTGGCGTCGGCGGCCACTTCCTCGTGCGGGGCGCTCGTGAGGTCCGGCTAGCTCTGCGTCTGGAGTCTGCGCAGCTGTGTCTGCACGTTCTCCAGGGCGCCCTGGCGGCGGCCCGGCACCCGCATGCGCAACCCCGCGAGCACGATGCCCAGTTGCCGGACCTGCTCCACGTCACGGACCTGGGCCCACTGGTGATGGGCCCGGTCGACGGCCGTCTCCACCGGCCTGGAGTCCACGGTCTGCCCGGCGCTGAGCCGCGCCTCGGCCACGGTCAGCCAGATCCGGCAACTGCGCACGGGGTCCCCGGCGAACATGGCGAGATCCGCGCGGACCTCGGACCAGTGCAGGGCCTGCTCGGAGGCCGGGCCGTGCACACGGGCGGCGGCCTCCCCGTGCGCGGTGGCGACGACTTCGGCGTCCTGGTGCCGACCGTTCTGGACAGCGGCGGCGATATAGGCGTGCGGGTCCTGAGGGGCCTGAGGAGGCTGTGCGGGGGCCACCGGCCCGTCCGGTACTCGGGGTCCTTGTGGTGCTTGTGGTGCTTGTGGTGCTTGTGATCCCTGTGATCCTTGTGGGCGAGGCAGTTCGGGCCGGTACGCGGGCCTCGCGGCGAAGCTCCCAGGGACGGCCACCGGAGCCGGCGGCACCGTCAGCACGACGTCCCCGTACGCCTCCGGGCCCAACCTGGTGAACGCCTGCTGATGCAGCTGCTCGACCGGCGGACGCCACCCGCTGCGCAGAATCGTCGCGATCGTCTTCATGTACGCCGGCCCGGCCACCGTACGCCGGGACGGCGGCGGCGCGATCCGCCCGAACACCGCGTTGTTGCGGCCGGAGTCGAGCGCGTGCGTGTGCAGCCACCCCCAGGCCTCCGCGTCGGCGTGCAGGTCGACGAAGAGCGTCGTCGACCCCGGGGACCGCAGCCGGAACTCCTCCCGGATCCACTGCCAGGGCAGTGCCGTGTAGCGCACGGTGGCCGGTGTGGTGCGGGCCAGCGCGAGATGGGGCAGGTGCTGGCGGCGGTCCAGGGCCAGCTGGCCCGTGACGAACACGGTGAGCGGGCCCGGGGTGGCCGCGACGGCACGCAGGCGGGTCAGGACGGCCTGCGGTTCCAGGGGGTCGGCGAGCTCGACGACGTTGGCGGTGTCGGTGCCCGAGAGCACGGCCGGCGGCACGGCCGCGAGGACGGGAAGCACGGACGCCGCGTCCACCAGACGGCTCTTGCCCACCGGTGAGGCGGCGAGCAGCAGCACGGTTCCGGGCATCGGTCCCTCCCCATCCCCCGTCGATCACTTACGGCAGCACGGTAACCGGTGCGGCTGCGAAGGGGAGTTCTCAGGACGGCAAACGTCCCTTTCCTGCCCGCTCGTCGGCCCGGCGCACCGCGAACACCGTGGTGTCGTCGAGCAGCCGCCCACCGCAGTGCCCGAGAGTGCCGTCGCGGACGAGGGCCACCAGGCGGCTCGGTTCGACGGCACGCGGGTCGGCGGCGAGGGCGCGGGCCACGTCGTCGGCGAGGGCGTAGAACTCCCCGGTGCCGTCGCGGGCCTCGGTGACGCCGTCGCTGGTCAGCAGGAGCGTCTCGGCGGGATCGAGGGGCACGCGGTGGACCGGGGGCGGGCCGTCGGCGGACAGGGCGGAAAGGCCCAGCGGGAGTCCGTCGGCGGCCAGCAGCGGCCGTACCCCCGACGGGCCGACCACCAGCGGCGGTTCGTGGCCGAAGACCATGGCCTCCACCACCCCGGTGTCGGCCTCGGGGAAGCCGAGCAGGACGGCGGTGGCGAAGCGGTCGCCGTCGTCACGGCCGAGCGCGGTGACATGGGCGCCGTGCCGGTTCACCCGGATCTCCAGCCGCTCGGCGACCGTCGCGAGGTCGGGTTCGTGGTACGCCGCCTCACGGAACGTGCCGAGCAGCGCGGCCGCCGCCTCGACCGCGCCCAGGCCCTTGCCCTGGACGTCTCCGACGAGCACGCGGGTGCCGTGCGGGCCGGGCTGGATGTCGTAGAAGTCGCCGCCGACGCGGGCCTCGCTGTCGGCGGCGAGATACACCTCCGCGTGCTCCAGGCCGCCCCACACCGGCGGGAGCGGGCGCAGCACGGTACGGCGGGTGGTGGCGGCGACGTCCCGCATGTGCAGCATGCTGCGCTCGCCGCGCAGCCGTACCGCGCAGGCCAGCACGGCGAGGACACCGCCGACGGCGACCAGGATGAAGTCCGGCAGGCCCGACCGGTACTGGTGCGGCCAGAAGCTGTCGGCGACCACGTAGGTGACGAGGGCGAGCGCGGCGAAGGCTGCCGTTCCGAGGACGCCGCAGATCGCGGCCGCGATGCCGGGCGCCAGCACGACCCAGGAGAGCATCCGGAACTCGGCGCCCGTGTTGAAGTCGATCACGGTGATCGCGGCGAGCAGCAGGAGGGGCGACACCCAGGCGACACTGCGGCCGCGGACGCGGAGCACCTGTCCCCGGCCGACACCGCTCATGGGGTCAGCGAAGCACGGGGAACTTTGCGGCGCCATTCGACTTGCCCGCGTCCCGTCCCAGGTGTGCTCTGGTAGTCGGGGGCGGATCGGGGTGGACAGAGAGGAGTGCTCTCATGGCTCACACGGCACCCGCGGGCGGATTCGCCCGGACACCCGATGTCTTCGGCGCCACGGTGCACAAGGCGGCCAGGTACGGCGTCCCGGTCGTGCTCGGTCTTGTCTACGGCTACTGGGCCGCGGCGAACCGCCGGGACGGCGGGCCGATCACCGGCTGGAACGTGCTGTTCGGCTGTGTCACGGCGATCGCGTTCATCGTGCTGTGCATCGCCGTGGCGACGTTCGCCCCGCTGCTGAAGCGGGAACTCCACTCCGCCGTGAAGTCCGGCTTCGCCGGGGCGGCCGTCGGGTTCCTGTACAGCCAGACGGGGGAGAGCGTGCTGCGCTCGACGGCCCTGGGACTGGTGGTCGCGGCGGGGATCTTCGTCGTGTTCTTCTACCGCTACTACACGCACGAGGACGCCGAGGGGAACCGGATCCGCTAGGAGCACGGGACGTCCGTCGGGGTCAGCCCTCCCCCAGAGGGCGCAATCCCCGGCTCCACGACTCGCGCGGCGGCCCGCGACCGTTTTGCCTGGAAGGGTGACCTCCCGTGTCCGTGGCGCCCTGTCGGCCGCCCTGATCGCCCTGGCCTGTCTGCTCGTGCCCTTCGGCGCGTTGGCGGCCTGGGCGGCGTACGGCCTGGCCGACACGGACCGGTACGTCACGGCGCTGGCGCCGCTGGCCGCCGACCCCGCCGTGCGGGACAGCGTCGCCGACGCGGTGGGGGACGAGGTCGGCGAGCCGGTCCGGCCCCTGGTCCGCTCCCTCACCCGGACCCGGGCCTTCGGCACCGCGTGGAACGCCGGCAACAGGGCGATCCACCAGGCCGTGCTGAGGGCCGTCCGGGAGGGCGGCCACCAGGACGTGACCGTCGACATCGCCCCGATCGCCGCCCGGGTGGAGCACCGGGTCGTCTTGCCCCGCACCGAGGTCGCCGTGCTCCCGGCGCCCGAACTCGATCGTCTCCGGAAGGGCTACGCCGTGCTCGAAGTCGCCGGTTTCTGGCTGCCCGTCTCGGCCGCCTTTCTCGCCGTCGCCGGTATCGCGGTCGCCGCCTGCCGCCGCCGCGCCCTCACCGCGACCGCCCTCGGCACGGCACTCGGCGGCGCGCTGCTGGCCCTCGCCGTCGCCGTCGGCCGCCGTCTCACCCTGACCGACCTGCCCGACCCGGTGCGCCGCCCCGCCGCGGGCGCCGTCTACGACGCCCTGACGGGCACCTTGCGCACGGTCTCATGGCTGCTCGTGGCCGTCGGCCTGGCGGTGGCCCTGACCTGCTGGCTCACCGGCCGGTACGGCGGGCCGCGAGGCCGGCGAGGCTCCGCAGGGCCCGTTCCAGATCCGGCACAGCGACCGACGCGAGCCCGAGCCTGACCGCGTCCGGGGTACGGCTCGGGTCGACGGCGAAGGAGGGCCCGGGCGTCAGCGCGATACCGAGCGCCGCGGCGGCGGCCGTGAAGGTGTCCGCCCGCCAGGGGACCGGGAGTTCCCACCAGGCGTAGTAGGCGCGCGGATCGGACCGTACGGCGAACCCGTCCAGGCAATCGGCCAGCACCCGCTGCCTGCGCGCCGCGTCGGCCCGCTTCGCCTCGACCAGCCGCGCCACGGTCCCGTCCACCGTCCACCGCGTCCCCGCCTCCAGCGCGAACCGCCCCGCACTCCACCCCCCGGACCGGACGGCGTCCGCCACCGCGTCCACCCGCTGCTGCGGTACGACGAGAAAGCCGACGGTGAGCCCGGGCGCGACCCGCTTGGACAGACCGTCGACGACGTGGGTGAGGGCGGGGGCGTGCGCGGCGAAGGGATCGTCGGCCTCCGCCAGGAACGACCAGATGCGGTCCTCCACGACGGGAATGTCCAAGTCGCTCACCACGGCTGCCAGTTGGCGCCTACGCCCGGCGCTCATGGTGACGGACGTCGGGTTGTGCAGGGTGGGCTGCACATAGAGGGCCGACAGAGCAGCCGTGCGGTGGGCGGCGGCCACCGACTCGGGGAGCGGGCCGTCCTCGTCCGTGGCCAGCGGCACCAGGGTGATGCCGAGCCGGGCCGCGATCTCCTTGACCACGGGATACGTCAGCTCCTCGACGCCGACCCGGCCGCCCGGCCGCACCAGGGAGGCGAGGGCGGCGGCGACCGACTGGCGGGCGTTGCCGGTGAAGAGGATCCGGGACGGGTCGGGCCGCCAGCCGGGGGTGGCGAGGAGAGCGGCGACGGCCTCACGCGCGGCCGGCGTGCCGGTGGCGGCGGCCGGGCGGAGGGCCTCGGTCAGGACGTCGGGGCGCAGCAGCGGCGCGAGACCGTCGCCGAGCAGCTCCGACTGGCCTTCGACGGAGGGGTAGTTGAGCTCCAGGTTGACAGGCGTGCCCGCGTCCTCGATGAGCCCCCTGCCGGGCCGGCTGGGCGCGGTGGCCTTCACGAAGGTGCCGCGTCCGACCTCCCCGACGACCAGCCCCCGCCGGACGAGTTCGCCGTACGCCCGCTCCGCCGTCGACGCGGCGATCCCGTGCCGGCGCGCGAACTTCCGCTGCGGGGGCAGGCGTTCGCCGGGCCGGAGCCGTCCGGTGGTGATGTCGGCGGCGATGCGGTCGGCGATACGCCGGTAGTCGTGCACGAGAACCCCCTGATTGCACTGAGGGCAAAGATTTTATTGCACCGAGAAGTCGGGCCCACCTAGGGTCGGCGTCATGACGGCGATCCCCCTGGTCCTGGTCCACGGCCACCCCTTCGACCACACGATGTGGCGCCCGCAGATCGAGGCGTTGACCGCCTCCCGCCGCGTGCTCGCCCCAGACCTGCGAGGGTACGGCGCCTCGCCGGCGACCGCGGAGGTCGACCGCTTCGAGCGGTTCGCGCAGGACATCGAGGCACTGCTGGACGAACTCGACGTACGGACCTGCGTGCTCGCCGGCCTGTCCATGGGCGGCCAGATCGTCATGGACTGCTACCGGCTCTTCCCCGAGCGGATCCGGGGCCTGGTCCTCGCCGACACCTTCCCGGCCGCGGAGCCCCCCGAGGGCGTGCGGGTCCGGCACGCCATGGCGGACCGGCTGCTGCGCGAGGGCATGCGCGGGTACGCCGACGAGGTGCTGGAGAAAATGGTCGCGCCGTACGCCTCCCCCGAGGTCAAGGCACACGTCCACCGCATGATGACGGCAACCCGTCCCGCCTCCGCGGCGGCGGCCCTGCGTGCCCGCGCCGCCCGCCCCGACTACCGGGAGCTGCTCACCCGGGTCACGGTCCCGGCGCTGGTGGCCGTGGGCGCCGACGACACCTACACACCGGTCGCCGACGCCGAGGCGATGCACGCGGCGCTCCCCGAATCGCAGCTGCACGTCTTCGAGGGGGCGGCGCACCTGCCGAACCTGGAGCGGGCGGCCGAGTTCAACGCGGTGCTCGGGGAGTTCCTGGCGAAGGTCGACGCCCGCTCGTAGGCTCGGGACGGTGACCCGACGGCGCCTCGGCATCTGGACCGCAGCCCTGCTCTTCGCCGCCGTGAGCCCGGTCGTCGGATGCCGGCTCGCCGACACGGACGGCGTCACGCCCGTCCCCCAGCTCCTCGCCTTCCTCCCGTGGCTGCTCGCCCCCGCCGCAGCGGGCCTGGCGCTCGCCCTGCTCACCCGCTGGTGGCCCGGGACGATCTGGGCGGCGGTCGTCCTCGGGCTGCTGGCGTGGTTCCTCGCGCCCGCGCCCTACGGCAAGGGCACCGAACCGGACGGACGGGTGATCGCCTCACTGAAGGTCCTCACCTCGAACGTCGAGTTCGGGCGGGCCACCGATGCCCTGGTCACCGCCGTCCGCGAGGAGAGGCCGGACGTCGTGTTCGTACAAGAGTGCGAGTACGGCTGCTCGGCGACGCTGCGGCGGTCCCTGGAAGAGCGCTATCCGTACCGCCGGTCCGTGGAGGGCGCCGGCTCGACGGGGTCCGTCGTCCTCAGCCGCTTCCCGCTGAGGCCCGCCGCCGGGATCCAGGACAGCACCATGGGCATGCCGGGGGCCGTCGCCGACGTACGCGGGCACGCCGTACGCCTGCAACTCGCGCATCCGATGCCGCCACTGCCCGGGCAACTGGAGGTGTGGCGGCGGGAGTTGGGCCGCCTGAAAGACTTCGCCGCCTCGGTCGATGGCACCCCGACCGTCCTGGCCGGCGACTTCAACGCCTCCCAGGACCACGCGGCCTTCCGCGCGATCCTCGACACCGGACTGCGCGACGCGGCCCGCCTCGCCGGCTCCGGCCGCACGCCCACCTGGCCGGCCCGCACCGCCCCGGCGATCGGTGCGCAGATCGACCACGTGCTGGTCTCGGGGGACTTCTCCGCGAGCGACGCCCGCTTCCTGGACCTGGCGGACACCGACCACCGCGCCTTGCTGGTGGAGGTCACGCTGCACGAGTCCCCGGCTGTTCCGGCACGGTAGGCGTGGGTTTGTCCACACAGTTGACGTCCCGCGCGAGTGAAGTCCGGAAGTAGGTCTTGACGCCCGGGGTCCCGGGCACCTGCCCCTGCCCAAGATCGCGTTCCGGGGCCGCTAACCTTACGTGTCCGTCCTGGCCAGGGATTGACGGGCTACAACTCATGCGAAGGGTTGCGCACATGGGCATTCTCACTCTCCTGCGGAACGCGTTCGGCGGCCGATCACGCAAGGGCGCTGCCACCGAGGCAGAGGGTGCGGTTCCTTCGCAGGAGGCGACGGAGCCGAAGCTCCCGTCCCCGGCGACCGAACCGACCTCACCGGCGGCCACGGTCCCCGAACCGACCCCACCGGCGGCGGCCACGGTCCCCGAGCCGCGCACCGCCACACTCTCCACCGACTCCGAGCACGAACTGGTCTCGGCCGCCTTCGACCACGTAGCGGTCCCGAAGCAGGCGCCTCCGGCGGGGGTCGAGACGGCGGCGGTCGAGACGCCGAAGGTCGAGACGCCCGAGGCCGAGGCAACGGCGTCTGAGGCACCCGCGGCTGAGGAGCCGGCCGCCGAGGCACCGGTAGTCGACGCACCGGTGGTCGAGGCACCCGCGGCCGAGGAACCGGTGGCCGAGACGGGGCAGCCCACGGATGAGCCGGCGGCAGAGACCGGGCAGTCCGAGGAGGGGTCGGCGCCAGAGTCCGAGGCTTCCGCCGAGGAGCCGACCGCCGAGGAGCCGACCGCTGAGGAGCCGGCTGCTGAGGAAGCGGCGGCTGACAAGCCTGCCGCCGATGAACCGGTGGCACAGGACGCGGCCGTAGAAGAGCCGACGGCTGTGCCCGAGGCGCCCGCCGAGGAGCAACTCACCGAGGAGGCCACGTCCGGCGAACCCGTTGCCGAGGAGCCCGTCGCCGCGCAGGACACGGCCGTAGAGGAACCGACGGCTGTGCCCGAGGCGCCCGCCGAGGAGCAGGTCGCTGAGGGAACCACCTCCGAGGAGGCCCCTTCCGCCGAACCTGTTGCCGAGGAGCCCGTCGCCGCGCAGGACGCGGCCGTAGAGGAGCCGACGGCTGTGCCCGAGGCGCCCGCCGAGGAGCAGGTCGCTGAGGGAACCACCTCCGAGGAGGCCCCTTCCGCCGAGCCCGCGGCCGAGGAGCCGGTCGCTGAGACCGCGCTCGAGGAAGCCGTCGCGGAAGAGGCCGTTGCCGAGGAGCCCGCCGCCGATGAACCGGTGGCTCAGGACACGGCCGGGGAGGAGCCCGCCGTCGTGGCGGCGGAGGCAGCGGAGCCGCAGGCCACCGAGTCCGCACCCGAGCCGGAGCCGGTCGCCGAGGTCGCCGCCGCCCCGGAGCCCGAGACCGTCGTAGAACCGGAAGCGACCCCCGCTGACGGTCCCGCCGGGGACGCCCTCGCTGTACCTCCCACCCTCCGCACCGCCTACGACGCCGCCGCCTCCACCCTCGCCGCCCACGACCTCACCGGCACCACCGCGAAGACGTACCTCGTCCTGGACCGCTCCGCGAGCATGCGCCCGTACTACAAGGACGGCTCCGCGCAGGCCCTCGGTGAGCAGACCCTCGCTCTCGCCGCGCACCTGGACCCCGAGTCCACGGTCCACGTCGTCTTCTTCTCCACCGAACTCGACGGCACCGGCGAACTCACCCTCGCCGAGCACGAGAACAAGATCGACGACCTCCACGCCGGGCTGGGCCGCATGGGCCGTACCAGCTACCACGCGGCTGTCGAGGAAGTCCTCGCGCACCACACCAAGGAGTCTCCGGACACCCCGGCCCTGGTCGTCTTCCAGACCGACGGCGCCCCGGACGCGAAGACCCCCGCCACCCAGGCCCTCACGGAGGCGGCGAAGTCCCACCCTGCCGTCTTCTTCTCGTTCGTCGCCTTCGGTGACCCGGAGAACAAGGCCTTCGACTACCTCCGCAAGCTCAAGCTCGCCAACACCTCCCACTTCCTCGCGGGCGAGACCCCGAAGGAGCTCACGGACGCGGAGATCTACGAGGGCATCCTGGCGAACTGGCGCCCGTAACCCCCGAAGATCACCACAGCGCACCACCGGGCCGCCCGCTTCCCACCCCGTAAAACGGGAAGCGGGCGGCCCACCCATGTCGGATACGATTTCAAGACTCGCGAAGCGACTCACCCGCACGACCAACCTGGGAGCAGCCCCCGATGGCTCGACACCTCATCACCAGCGCCCTTCCGTACATCAACGGGATCAAGCACCTGGGCAACATGGTGGGGTCCATGCTCCCGGCGGACGTCTACTCCCGTTACCTGCGGCAGCGCGGCCACGAGGTCCTCTACATCTGCGCGACGGACGAGCACGGCACCCCGGCGGAGCTGGCCGCGAAGGAGCAGGGCCTGCCGGTGGCCGAGTTCTGCGCGCAGGCACACGACGCGCAGAAGGCGGTCTACGACGGCTTCGCGCTGGCCTTCGACTACTTCGGCCGCAGCTCCAGCGAGCAGAACGTCGAGATCACCCAGCACTTCGCCCGCCGCCTGAACGAGAACGGGTTCATCGAAGAGCGGGCGATCCGCCAGGTCTACTCGCCCACCGACGGCCGTTTCCTCCCGGACCGCTATGTCGAGGGCACCTGCCCGCACTGCGGCTACGACAAGGCCCGCGGCGACCAGTGCGAGAACTGCACGCGCGTCCTGGACCCGACCGACCTGATCAACCCGCGCTCGGCGATCTCCGGCTCCACCGACCTCGAGGTCCGCGAGACCAAGCACCTCTTCCTCCTGCAGTCCAAGCTCCAGCACGAGGTCGAGGAGTGGGTCGCCGCGCACGAGGAGGAGTGGCCGCAGCTCGCCGCCTCCATCGCCCGCAAGTGGCTGACCGAGGGCCTGCACGACCGTGCGATCACCCGTGACCTGGACTGGGGCGTGCCGGTCCCGTCCGACACCTGGCCCGAGCTGGCGGCGGAGGGCAAGGTCTTCTACGTCTGGTTCGACGCCCCGATCGAGTACATCGGCGCGACGAAGGAGTGGGCCGACCTCGACCCGGCCAACCGCGACTGGAAGTCGTGGTGGTACGACGTCGACACCGAGGTCCGCTACACCGAGTTCATGGCGAAGGACAACGTCCCCTTCCACACGGTGATGTTCCCGGCCACCGAGCTCGGTGTGCGCGAGCCATGGAAGAAGGTCGACTACGTCAAGGCCTTCAACTGGCTGACGTACTACGGCGGGAAGTTCTCCACGTCCCAGAAGCGGGGCGTCTTCACCGACCAGGCCCTGGGCATCCTGCCCGCCGACTACTGGCGCTACTTCCTCATCGCCAACGCCCCCGAGTCGGACGACTCGTCCTTCACCTGGGAGCACTTCACGGCGACGGTGAACAAGGACCTCGCCGACACCCTCGGCAACTTCGTCAACCGCGTCCTGTCCTTCTCCAAGAAGCGCTTCGGCGAGGAGGTCCCGGCGGGCGGAGAGCCGGGCGAGGCGGAGACCAGGCTGGGCGAGGAGATCGCGCGGCTGCTGGCCGAATACGAGTCCCAGATGGAGGCGCTCCAGTTCCGCAAGGCGGCGGCGGCGCTGCGTGCCCTGTGGTCGGCGGGCAACTCCTACCTGGAGGAGAAGGCCCCCTGGCTGCAGATCAAGACGGACCAGGACGGCGCTGCCCTGACCCTGCGCACCGCGATGAACCTGATCCACCTGTACGCGGTGGTCTCGGAGCCGTTCATCCCGGCGACGTCCTCCGCCATGCGCCAGGCGTTCGCCCTGAAGGACGACACCGCGACCTGGATCACCGCCGAAGAGGCCCGCACCCTCACCGCCCTCACCCCCGGCGTCCCCTTCACCGTCCCCCCGGTCCTCTTCGCCAAGCTGACGGACGAGGACCTGGAGACGTACAAGGAGCGCTTCGGCGGCGAATAGATCGCCCGAGGACACCGATCGGAAGGACCCCGCTACTGCCGTGTCCGCGCCAAGCCGTATGGTTTGCGCCATGGCAGTGCCCGGGGTCATTCCTGTCGCGTACGAGCCGAAGCACCGCACCGAGACGATCGGGCGGTATGCGGAGGGTCAGTTCCTGGCGTCGATCACATATGCCTTCCCTGAGGGATTCCACCTCGAGGAAGGCTGGGAAGAGCAGAAGCGCCTGTACGCGGTTCTGCACACCTTCGATTCCGAGGGCAATTACCGCGACTCGGACATCTGGTGCGCCGGCACGTGGGGCGAGCAGCAGCGCGACCCGCGCGGCGACGCCTCGCCCCTCACCCGCGCCCAGGTGCACCGGGCGACGCTGCTCCGCAGCCTCCCCCGCCGTTCCTACACGGACATCGCGATCCGTCCCTTCAGCGTCACCCACGACGGCGTCCGCTTCGGCCTGGTGATCCGGGAGGACGAGGGCGAGCAGTGGGCGGAGCTCTACCCGGACCGCCTCGCCTTCGCGGAACCCTGGGACGGGACCTACGACACCTGAGCGGTGCGGCCGGCAGAGCGCTCCGAAGCCCGTCATCGACGGCGTCACCGGTCCTTGCGGTGCCTCGGTACGCGAGGGCCGGGGAGCTCGTGGTCACCCGGCCCTCGCGTGTCTCCTGTGCTACTTGAGCACGCCCGCGCCGGTCGTCGTCGCCAGCGACGCAGGCAGGTTCTTCACCGCGGTGGCCGAGGACTCCAGGCCCGTCGTCAGGGTCGGGGTCCAGTTCACGGTCGTCTTCAGGTCCTTCGAGGACGCGGCGTTGTAGGCGGCGACCAGGTCGGTCACCGTGCCGTTGACCTGGTTGCCGGAGCCCGCGATCGCGCCGGTGCCGTCGCCGGACAGCAGCTTGGAGACCTTCACGCTCGACGGGACCGTCCAGAAGTTGTTCGCGGCGACGACCTGGGCCTTGGCGCGGGAGTTGATGCTGTACTGCAGCGCGTAGCCGTTCAGGGCCGTCACGTCGTAGTAGTTGTTGTAGATGTGGATCTGGCCGACGCGCGACAGGGGCGCCCGCTGGACGATGCCCTTCCACACGTTGTGGTGGATCGAGACCCGCAGCTTGCCGCTCGGCTCGCTGTCGCTGCTGCCGATCAGCATCGTCTTGTCGTGGTTGGTGAACTGGTTGCGGGAGACGGTCACCAGGTCCGAGCTCTTGGTGATGTCCAGCGCGCCGTCGTGGATCTGGTACTCACGGCCGAAGTACTTCGGGTTGGCGGAGTCCAGGTGCGGCGCGTCGGTGAACGTGTTGTGGTCCGCCCAGACGTGGGTGGCGCCCCGCAGGGTCACCGAGTCGTAGTTCGAGTTCCAGTTGCCGTCGTCGCCGTCCGTCGGGTCCCACTGCGGGAAGCAGTCCTCGGTGCCGGCGAAGGTGAGGTTGCGGACGATCACGTTGTCCACGTTCTGGATCTGGAGCATGCCGCCGGAGATCCCGGCCTTCGTGCCCGGCTCCCCGACGATCGTGGTGTTGGCGGGCACCTTGAAGACGATGTTCGCGGCCTGCTTCTTCTGCGCGGCCGCGCGGGCGGTCTCCTGCGTGCCCGACGGCAGCTTCGAGCGGCCGTAGGTGGCCGGGTCGAAGGCCTTCAGGTAGGAGGAGAGCGAGTAGCCCGTACCGGACGCGTAGTTCGCGCAGGTCAGCTTCTTGCCGGCGTCGTCCGTGTTGGCGTCGATGGTGCCCTTGACCTTGATGATCCGCGGGGTGGTGTCGGACGCGGACCCCAGCGCCTTCACCAGCTGTGCCCGGGTGGAGACGGTGAACGTGTGCGCGGAGTCGGCCTTGGTGCCACCGGTCGTGCCCGTGCCGGAGGACGCCCAGCCGTCCTTCGCGGCGAGCGTCTGGTGGTACAGGTCCACGGCCTGGGCGTTCGCGTTCATCACGACGGCACCGGCGCCGACGCCCGCGGCCACCACGGCGGCGGAGACGAGGAGGGTACGGCGCTTGCGGAGAGACCGGCGGTGGGAGGCAGAGGCCACGGGGATTCCTTACGAGCGGTGGTGGGACATGTGCGTTTCGTGGAGCACCGGTGAAGGCGCTTCCGTCCTCAAGTAGCCGCTGGAATCGGGGAGGTTGCCGCAGCGCACGGAATTTCTTGCAACACGAGTCACCACCGCCCCACCCGCACCCCTTTACCCGTCCTTCACTACGGTGGCGGCCGGTTCGATCACCCTGTTCTCCAGCACCGAGGACACCGGCGCGCAGGCGGCGACAGCCGCCGTGGCAGGCACCACCGAGATCGTCCTGGACGATCCCCGCAGCGACACCCCCCGCACCGACCGCCTGCTCGCCGCGGGCGCGACCGGCTTCCTGCACCGCAGGTCAGGGGTCGCGGGCCTCCTGCCCGCGTGAAGCTCTTCACCAACTGGGGCGGCTCCTACAACGTCGTCGTCGGCGTCGGCGACATCACCGACGACGGCAGGGCGGACCTCGTCTCCCGCGACACCGGCGGCACGCTGTGGCGCAACAGCGGTGACGGGAAGGGGTCGTTCGGGGCACGGGCGAAGATCTCGACCGGCTGGCAGGGCTACAGGTTCCTTTCCTAGACGGAGTTGCTTTCCTGGACAGGGGAAGCGCGAATGAGGGCGCCCGGGACCGCAAGGGTTCCGGGCGCTCTCCTACGTGGTCGCAGGGTTGGCTCAGTTGTTGTCGTTCGTCGCGTCCGGGTCGACGCCCATCGTGAGGGAGCCGATGACGCCCTTGGCGATGTTCTTCTTGTTGTACTTCAGCTTGAGCAGACCGCCGGTGGTACCGCTCTGGTCGTAGATCGTGTCCTCGGTGAGCGTGGTGCGCTCGGTGGTGCTGGTGGAATACGGCTCGACCTCGGCGGAGGCCAGCACGGACTCCTCGTCGAAGAAGAACTGGCCCGTGTGGCAGGTGTTACCGCCCTCGTAACCGGCGTCCGTCCACTCGCCGTTGACATGCACCTTGGTGTGGATGTGCACGCAACGGCCCCGGTACCAGCCCGGGAAGATCGTCTTGAACGTGACCTGGCCGTGCCTGTCGGTCTTCCAGGTGCCGCGCAGATAGCGCTCGTCGTCGGTGGGCTCCTGGTGGACACCGCCACCGGTGCCCCCGGTCGGCCCGCCCGACGGCGGTTCACCGGTCGGGGTACCGCTCGGCGTGCCCGAGGGCGCGCCGGTCGGGGCGGTGCCGCCACCACCGGTCGACGATGCCTCGTAGCCCGAGTAGATGCCGAGCGCGTCGCAGTGCCAGATGTCGACGGCGGCGTCGGCGATCGGTTTGCAGGTCTCGGAGTCGATCACCTTGAGGGCGAGGGTGAGCGGGATGCCCTCCTTGTCCTCGGTGATGTCCCGGCGGAGTTTGTCCGCGTCGATGTAGTAGGGCCCCTCGGTGGTCTCCGAGGTGAGCTTGTAGCAGGCCTCCGACGCACTGGAGCTGCTGCTCGCGGCGGCACTCGCGCTCATCTCGCCGGCGAAGGCACCCGAGGCGGCGAGGGTGCCCGCCGCGCCCACCGCCACGGCCGCGCCCGCTCCGGCGACGACGACCTTGCGCCGTGTCAGGTCCTTCTTGTGCTTCGGCTCGTGGACCGGCTGCTGATGGTCCGTCTGGTTTCCCGTCATGGACATGGAAGCTAGGTAAGAAGCCTGTCCTGAGCGTGGGAGAGAACTGTGGCTTGCTGTGCGGCGGCGGGGGCGTATGCGAAGAGGCCCGAGACCGGCGTCGGTCTCGGGCCCCTTCGGAAAATGGCGTCTACTTCGGCTGCGGCTTGCGCACCGACAGGTGCAGTTCCCGCAGCCGGGCCTCCTCCAGCTCCGTCGGCGCGCCCATCATCAGGTCCTGGGCGTTGCCGTTGAGCGGGAAGGAGATGGTCTCGCGGATGTTCGGCTCGTCCGCGAGGAGCATGACGATGCGGTCGACACCCGGGGCGATACCGCCGTGCGGCGGGGCGCCGAAGCGGAACGCGCGCAGCATGCCCGCGAACTTCTCCTCGACGGTCTCCCGGTCGTAGCCCGCGATCTCGAAGGCCTTGAGCATGATCTCGGGCTCGTGGTTCCGGATCGCGCCGGAGGACAGCTCGACGCCGTTGCAGACGATGTCGTACTGCCAGCCGAGGATGTCCAGCGGGTCCTGGGTCTCCAGGGCCTCGAGACCGCCCTGCGGCATGGAGAACGGGTTGTGCGAGAAGTCGATCGCGCCGGTCTCCTCGTCCTTCTCGTACATCGGGAAGTCGACGATCCAGCAGAACCGGAAGACGTCCTCCTCGAAGTGCCCGGCACGCTTGGCGGCCTCGACCCGCACCGCGCCCATGATCTTCGAGACCTCGTCGAACTCGCCCGCGCCGAAGAACACGGCGTGACCGGCGGCCAGCGACAGACGCTTGGTCAGCTCGGCGACGTTCTCCTCGGTGAGGAACTTCGCGATCGGGCCGGTGAGGGACCCGTCCTCGGTCACGCGCACCCAGGCCAGGCCCCGCGCACCCTGCGAGACCGCGAAGTCGCCGAGCTGGTCGAAGAACTTCCGCGGCTGCGCGGAGACGTCCGGCACCGCCAGCGCCCGCACGTGCTTGCCGGCGAACGCCTTGAACTCCGAGCCCTCGAAGACGTCGGTGATGTCGACGAGCTCCAGCTGGGCGCGCAGGTCCGGCTTGTCGGAGCCGTACTTCAGCATCGACTCGCGGAACGGGATCCGCGGGAAGGGAGACGTGACGTGACGGCCGTTGCCGAACTCCTCGAACAGCTCGGTCATGAGCTTCTCGATCGGCTGGAAGACGTCCTCCTGCTCGACGAAGCTCATCTCGACGTCGAGCTGGTAGAACTCGCCCGGCGAACGGTCCGCGCGCGCGTCCTCGTCACGGAAACAGGGCGCGATCTGGAAGTAGCGGTCGAACCCGGAGATCATCAGCAGCTGCTTGAACTGCTGCGGTGCCTGCGGCAGGGCGTAGAACTTGCCCGGGTTCAGGCGGGAGGGGACGACGAAGTCACGGGCGCCCTCGGGGGAGGTCGCGGACAGGATCGGCGTCGCCATCTCGTTGAAACCGAGGGCGACCATCTTCGAGCGGATCGAGGCGATCACCGACGACCGCAGCATGATGTTCTTGTGCATGCGCTCGCGGCGCAGGTCGAGGAAGCGGTACTCCAGGCGCCGCTCCTCGTTCACCCCGTCCTCGGTGTTGATCGTGAACGGCAGGGGGGCGGCCGCGCCGAGCAGCTCGACCTCGCCGACCTCGACCTCGACCTCGCCGGTGGGCAGGTCCGGGTTGACGTTCTCGGTGCCACGGGAGACGACCTTGCCGTCGACGCGGACCGTGGACTCCTTGGTCAGCTTGTCGAGGGCCTCGTACGCGGGCGTGCCCGGACGGGCGACCAGTTGCGTGATGCCGTAGTGGTCGCGCAGATCGATGAAGAGGATGCCGCCCAGGTCGCGCCGATTGTGCAGCCAGCCACTCAGCCGGACGTCGGTACCGACGTCAGAGGCGCGGAGCTCGCCGCAGGTGTGGGACCTGTACCGATGCATCGTCGTTCATCCAGTCTTCGCGGATCGAGGGTCGTGTTTCACGTGAAACAGCTCCCAGCCTACCGGGGACCCCGAGATCGCCTCCCCACCATTACGACTCGGCCAACAGTGGCACTCCTCGATCTCTTGTTCTTAAAGTGGGGCAATGCGCACTGGTGAGCCCTTGCCCGCCGTGGGGGAGGTTCTCACCGCCCTCGCGACCGGCCTGTGGCACTGGGACACCGCCACCGAACTGGTCACCGTCGACGCGGAGGCGGCTCGGCTCCTCGGGCTGCCCGCCGAGCGGACCACCCTCACGGAGGCCCAGGCCCGGGCCCGACTGCACCCGGTCGACTGGAACGAGATCATCAGCGTCGTCGGGCTCGCCGTCGCCGAGGACACACTCGCCGAGGTCCGGATCCGGATCATGGACGAGCGCGGCCTGGTGACCCGTACCGTGCGCAGCCGCTCCAAGCCGTCGTACGACAAGGAAAAGAAGTCGTTCCAGCTGATCGGCACCCTCCAGGAGGTCACCGAGCCGACCCCCGGCACCCCCGCCGGCCGCACCGCCGTCACCGGTGACTGGCGGCGCTCCCGCGAGGCCTTCCTGCTGGACGCCGGTCGCGCCCTGGCCGAGGCCCGCTCCACCGCCGAGGTGCTGCGGGTGGCCGCGGGCCTGTCCATGCCGGGCTTCAGCCCCGACGGCCTGGCCGTCTTCGGCGTCGAGGGCGACCGCCTCACGATCATCGGCCACCACGGACAGCAGCCCGGCGACGAAAGCCCCTTCTCCCACATGTCCCTGGAGACGGACTACCCGGCCGCCGAGGTCGTGCGCACCGGCCGTGCCGTCTATCTCTCCAGCCCCGAGGCCTACCGCTCCCGCTACCCGGTCACCTGGCCGCTCGCCCAGCGCTTCGACCGCCAGTCCTGGGCGTTCCTGCCGCTGACGGTGGCCGGCCGCACGATGGGCGCGTGGATGGCGGGCTTCGCCTACCCGGTCGCGTTCACACCGGACGAGCGCTCGGTCCTCACGACGGTGGCCCGCATGCTGGCCCAGGCCCTGTCGCGGGCGGGCCTCGCCGAGTCCGAACGCGAACTGACAGACGGCCTCCAGCGCTCGATGCTCCCCACTCTCGGCCCCGAGATACCGGGCATGACCATCGCCGCCCGCTATGTCCCCACCGGCGGCGGCCTCCAGGTCGGCGGCGACTGGTACGACATGATCCCGCTGCCCGGCGGCACCTCCCGCACGAAGTCCGGAGGCGGCCGGTTCGCCCTGGTCATCGGGGACGTCCAGGGCCATGACGTACGGGCGGCGGGCCTGATGGGCCAGCTCCGCATCGCCCTGCGCGCCTACGCCGCCGAGGGCCACCGCCCCGACGCGGTCCTCTCCCGCGCCTCACGCTTCCTCAACGGCATGGCGTACGGCGTCGACGACCCCTCCGACATGCGCTTCGCGACCTGCCTGTACGTCGAGGCCGATCCGGTGACCGGCGTCCTGGAGGTGGCGCGGGCCGGCCATCCCGACCCGGCGATCCGCATGGCCGACGGCACGGTCCTGGCCCGCCGCACGCAAGGCGGCCTTCCGCTGGGCATCGACCCGGACGCCGACTACCCCACGACCCGGATCACCCTGGAGCCCGGCGAGACGCTGATGCTGTGCACCGACGGGCTGATCGAGACCGGCGGCCACGACTTCGACACCGGCTGGAAGCGCATCCGCACCATCCTGGAGGCCCACGACGGCGATCTGGAGGAACTCGCCGACGCCCTGATCCAGGCCGTGCACGGCCCCTCCTCCCACCACACCACCGGCCCCCTCGCCGACCGCCGCGAGGACGACATAGCGGTCCTGCTGCTGCACCGGCAGGGAGAGGGCGGCGACCCGGCCGCCGTACGGCCCACGGTCCGCCGCACGATGCTCTCGGTGGCCCAGGCGGAACCCGAACGGGTCGCGGTGGCCCGCCAGCAACTGCGCGAACTGCTGCACGACTGGCCCTCCGCCGACCAGGTCGACTCCGCGGTCCTGCTGCTGTCCGAGACGCTGACCAACGTCCTCGTCCACACCGACGCCGACGCGCTGCTGCTCGCGGAGGTCCGCGGTGAGGCGGGCGAGCGCCGGATGCGCATCGAGGTCACCGACACCAGCGACGACCTCCCCCACAAACGCCGCCCCGGCGAACTGGCCTCCTCGGGCCGCGGCCTGATGCTGATCGAACTCCTGGCGGACATGTGGGGGGTGGACCCCCAGGGCCAGGGCAAGAGCATCTGGTTCGAGCTGTACGAGTCCTCGGGCGGGGCTGCCGAGTAGCGCTCCTGCACCTCGTGCAGACACCGAAGGCGGCGGTCAGCGATACGGCGAGCAGCTTCCCGAGAACTCGGCGTGGGAAGCATCTGCGGTGACGGCACCCATGACGACGGCGAGATGCATCTACACGGTCCTGCTCTGAGTCATCCGCTGCAACACAACGGCGGACACAAGAGCGCCCAGTTCCATCGCTGAGAAAGAAGTTGGACAGCAACTCCCAAGTGAGCGGCTACGCCGATGTACACGCCCCCCGGACAACGCTGAGCACCGCCACGCAGGTGAGCCAGCGGCAACCGACCGATGCACCCCGGCCTTCCCAAGCCGCCGACGTGACGGCTCCAGCAGCACGTTCCTGACTCCGTATATAGCTTGATCCGACGTAAGCGACCCCGTCGAACGGAGGATGACAGCACACCGAGTGCCACACCTGATTCAACTCGCCTTCACCAGCCCACATTACTTTTCGCAACCAGCTGCGACGCTCTGTCGCCATCACTTAGCGTTTCGCGGTAACAAACAACCCCGGCCGGGTGTTCGCAGCACCCGCCGGGGTCTCACCACAGGATCGACAGCACTCTCGCAGGCAGGCCACAAGTAATGACAGGCATGGCACAGCACGTAGGGGTGTACCTGCGTCAATCTGAGCGCCGCACCACCGGCAGCCAGGCCAGCACGGCCGCCCAACGCGAAGAATGCCTGAAGGCCATGGAGCAATGGGCGATTCAACCGGCCCACGTCGCGGTCTACGAGGACCTGGGATTGCTCTTCTTGGACCGCGTCGAAGTCCGCAAGGCGTACCCTCACGCCGGACAAGGCGTACCCACCGCATCGCGCGTCAGCATCACCTGGGCAGGAGGTATGACCCTCGACGGCCTGCCGGACAACGAGAGATTGTGCGAGTCCGCCTGAACAACAGACGGAGACCGGACATCGTCGGCCAGCCTGCGAGCCGGCCGACGATCTGTCATGGACCTACAGCCCGCCCTCGGACATCCCATGCACCGCCGGGACCGTCCCCAGCCGTCCCTTCTGGAAGTCGTCGAAGGCCTGCTGGAGTTCCTCACGGGTGTTCATGACGAACGGGCCGTAGTGCGCCATCGGCTCACGGATCGGCTGTCCGCCCAGCAGGACGACCTCCATGTCCGGCGTGTGGGAGTCCTGCTTCTCGTCCGCACGGACGGTCAGTGAGCCGCCGGCTCCGAAGACCGCGGTCTGGCCCAGGTGGATCGGCCGGCGCTCCGCCCCCACCGAACCGCGACCCGCCAGCACGTACGCCAGACCGTTGAAGTCCTCACGCCACGGAAGGGTGAGCTCCGCACCCGGCGCCAGCGTCGCGTGGATCATCGTGATCGGGGTGTGGGTGACACCGGGACCCTGGTGACCGTCGAGCTCACCGGCGATGACCCGGAGCAGCGCGCCACCGTCCGGCGTCGACAGCAACTGCACGTTGCCGCCCCGGATGTCCTGGTACCGCGGCGCCATCATCTTGTCCTTGGCCGGCAGGTTCACCCACAGCTGGAGGCCGTGGAAGAGCCCGCCCGACATGACGAGCGACTCCGGCGGCGCCTCGATGTGGAGCAGACCCGAACCGGCCGTCATCCACTGGGTGTCGCCGTTGGTGATGGTGCCGCCACCGCCCTGCGAGTCCTGATGATCGAAGATCCCGTCGATGATGTACGTGACGGTCTCGAAGCCGCGGTGCGGATGCCAGGGGGTCCCCTTCGGTTCACCCGGCGCGTACTCCACCTCACCCATCTGATCCATCATGATGAACGGATCAAGGTTCCGGTAATGGATCCCCGCGAACGCCCTGCGCACCGGGAATCCCTCGCCCTCGAAGCCACTCGGCGCGGTCGTCACGCCGAGGACGGGACGGGCCACCGCGTCCGCCGTCGCGGCCACGCGCGGCAGGGTCAGCGGGTTGTCGACAGTCACTGCAGGCATGTCGGTACCTCCTTGTGGTTCGAGTTTAGTTGAGCGTTGAACTTTCTGCCACCTCTAACGACAGAAGCCCGGAGGGCATTCCCTCCAGGCTTCTCCCAGACCTCGCACCCCCTGAAGAGGTCAGGTGGCGAGTTCCGGTTCCCGATCGGCGATCTTCTCCGGTGCCGGCCGGTCGTCCCGCATCACCAGCGTCGCCAGCAGCGCCGCCGCCAGGACGCCGATCGCGCTGATCGTGAAGGTCGTCGACATGGAGGCGGTGAAGGCCTCGCGGGCCGCCGCCAGCAGCCCGGGGTCCTTCAGGGCGGCCGCTCCGGCTATCGAGTGCCTCGCCTGCTCCGGCGTGCCCTCGGGCATCCGGTGCGCGAAGCCGCTCGACAGGAGCGAACCCAGGATCGCGATGCCCAGTGCGGTGCCGGCCTGCTGGACGGTGTCGTTCAGGGCCGAGCCGACGCCCGCCTTGTCCTCGGGGATGGTGCCCATCAGCGCCGCCACCGCAGCCGGCATCGCCAGGCCCGCACCCAGCCCGAGCAGGCCGAGCGCTACGGCCGGGACGGCGAAGCCGGAGTCCGCCGAGACCGTGGTCAGCAGGGCGAAGCAGGCCGCCATCACCAGCATGCCCACGAGGATCACCCACCGGTTGCCATACTTCGCGGCGAGCTTGACTCCCACGCCGTTGCCCAGCAGGGCCGTGACCGCCAGCGGCACGAAGGCCAGGCCCGCGGTGACCGGTGAGTAGCCGAGCACGAACTGGAGGTACTGGGTGAGCACCAGGAGCAGGCCGCCGTTGCCCGTCTGGACCAGGGCCAGTGAGAGCGAACCGCCGCTGAAGTTGCGGTGCTTGAAGAGGACGAGCGGGACCATGGGGGACTTGGTGACGTTCTCCCAGACGACGAAGCCGGTCAGGGACACGAGGGCCACGGGCAGGGCGGCGGTCCACACGCCGTGCTGCGGCAGCTCGATGATCCACCACACCAGGGCGGTCATCCCGGCCGCCGACAGCACCGCGCCCAGCGGGTCGGCCTTCTGCCAGGGTGCCTTCGACTCCGGCATCAGCGTCAGACCGGCGATGATCGCGAGGGCCACGACCGGCACGTTGAGGAGGAAGATCGACTGCCAGGAGAAGTGGTCGATCAGGACACCGCCGAGCACGGGGCTGCCGACCAGGCCGAGCATCGCCACCGAGCTCCAGGCCGCCATCGCCCGGCCGCGCTCGTCCTCGTCGAAGACGGTGATGAGGATCGAGAGTGTGGACGGCATGACCAGCGCGCCCCCGACGCCCATGGCGACGCGGACGGCTATCACCTCGCCGGGGGTGGTGCACCAGATCGCGGCCAGTGAGGCGGCGCCGAAGAGCAGGAGTCCGATCAGCATCACCTTGCGGCGGCCGAACCGGTCGCCCAGGCTGCCCGAGGTGAGCAGCAGGCCGGCGAAGACCAGGATGTAGGAGTCCAGGATCCACTGGGTGTCCTGGGCGCTCGCTCCGATCTCCTCGGTCATGACTGGTACCGCGACGGTCAACGCCATGCTGTCGACGACGAGCACCAGGCTGCTCAGGCAGAGCACGACCAGGATCCACCAGCGGCGTGGATTGCGGACTTCCAAGGCGTTCATGACGATTCCCCTCCGGCTTCGTGACACCGTTCCCTTGTTGCGAACACTGTACGCACAACGGAACGTCGTTCGCAAGCATCGCTCTTGTACGCTTGACGCGAACGACGTACGCACCAGGCTGCACCGAAGGAACAGGAGCACCGATGCCGACGAAGCCGACCCCCATCCCCTCCGTCTGGGCCCGGCCCCAGCGCGAGCCCGACCAGCCGGCGCTCAGCCGTGCCGCGATCGTGCGCGAGGCGATCGTCATGCTGGACGCGGAGGGCGTGGAGGCGCTGAGCATGCGCAAGCTCGCCACCCGGCTGAACGCCGGCGCGGCTTCGCTCTACCGGCACGTGGCCACGAAGGACGAGCTGATGGAGCTGGCGGTGGACGAGGTCGCCGCGGAGATCCACGTCCCGTCGGCGGACGGCCCCGACTGGCGGGCGGCCGTCACGGAGGCGGCCCGCTCCTTCCGTACGACGGCCCTGCGGCACCCGTGGCTGCCCCCGGTCCTCGGCCAGGCGGGCCTCGCCTATCTGGGCCCCAACCTCATGTCCTACTCGGAGCGGCTGGCGGCCCTGTTCACGGCCGCCGGATTCCCGGATCCCGGCACGGCGATCGACGCGGTGCTGTCGTACGTGATCGGTATGAGCACCACGGAGGCGGCCTGGCTCACCACGGTCACCCGCTCCGGGGACTCGGAGTCGGGCCTCATCGCCCGCCTTCTCCCCGCGGTGCAGCAGGCCACGGCCCCGCACAGCCATCTGGCGCAGGGCTACGCCGAGACGGAGGAGGCGGCCACGACGGACCCGGCCGCCCTGCGGGAGGCGAAATTCGAGGCCGCCCTGGACATCGTCCTGGACGGCCTGTCACTGCGTCTTGGAACCCCTGAGCGTGGGAACCCCGTGAGTGTGGGAACCCCGTGAGCGCGTTACCCGTACATCCTGCGCATCGCGAACTCGACCATCTGTTCCACGGCCTTCGCGTCGAAGACGATCCGGTGCTCCCCCTCCATGTCGAGGACGAAGCCGTAGCCCGTGGGCAGCAGGTCGAGGACCTCGGCGCCGGTGATGACGAAGTACTTGGACTCCTTGCCCGCGTACCGCCGCAGTTCCTTGAGCGTGGTGAACATGGGGATCACCGGCTGCTGGGTGTTGTGCAGGGCGAGGAACCCGGGGTTGTCGCCGCGCGGGCAGTAGACCTTGGACGTGGCGAAGACCTGCTGGAAGTCCTCCGCCGCCAGCTGCCCGGTGGTGAAGGCACGCACCGCGTCCGCGAGCGAGGGCGGGGACGGCTCGGGGTACAGCGGCGGCTGCTGGCCGTACCCGCCCACACCGCCGGCCATGGGCTGCTGCGGCGGGACGCCGTACTGCTGCTGGGCACCAGCGTTCTGGTCGTAGCCGTACATGGGCGTAAGAGTACCGAGGGGGCGGGGGCGGTGGGCGGCTACCGGCGGCCGGAAAACCGACAGCGACCCGACAGCCGCCGGCTCTGGGTTGCGGGGGGCCACCGCTCGTAGCGTCGGTTCATGCGCAGACATGACGACGAAGAGGTCCACGAGCACGACCGAGGGCTCTCCTACGACCTCCCCGTGCTCGCCCGCCGGCGGATGATCCGGCTGCTGGCGGGAGCGAGTGCGGGGGCCGGATTGGCGGCTCTGGTGGGCTGCACGGCCGAAAACACCCCGCCTTCCGCCGCCGGGGATACCTCCTCTACCGCCGCGGGCACCTCTTCTTCCGCCGGGGACTGCGCCACCGTTCCCGAGGAGACCGCGGGCCCCTACCCCGGCGACGGCTCGAACGGCGTGAATGTCCTGAAGGAGAGCGGGGTCGTCCGCAGCGACATCACCGGCAGCTTCGGCGACTCCGCGGGCGGCACCGCCGAGGGCGTCCCCCTGACCTTCACGCTCACCGTCGTGGACGCCGCCTCGGGCTGCGGGACCCCGAGGAAGGGCGCCGCGGTCTACGTCTGGCACTGCGACCCGGAGGGCGGTTACTCCCTCTACACCGAGGGCGTCACCGACGAGAACTATCTGCGCGGCGTCCAGGAGACCGACGAGAAGGGCCGGGTGACGTTCACCAGCGTCTTCCCGGGCTGCTACACCGGCCGCTGGCCGCACATCCACTTCGAGGTCTACGGCAGTCTCCGGGACGCGACGAGCGCCACCGCGATCACGAGCACCTCGCAGCTCGCGCTCCCGAAGGACGTCTGCGACACGGTGTACGCCACCGAGGGCTACGAGAGCAGCGTGGACAACCTGGGCCGGCTCTCCCTGGAGTCGGACAGCGTCTTCAGGGACGGCCACGACCGGCAGCTCGCGGCGGTGAAGGGGAGCGTGGAGGAGGGATACACCGCCACGCTGACCATCGCGGTGTGAACCGTCACAGATGGCCTGATCGGGGTTGCGACTTATTACCGACGGGTAGCATCATCGGAGCTACTTGTTGGTATGTGTACTAGCGCGAGGAACCAAGTGCCTCGCCGAACTCTTTACGGAGCCGTCGCCATGGGGCACTACAAGTCGAATCTGCGCGACATCGAGTTCAACCTCTTCGAAGTACTCGGGCGCGACAAGCTGTACGGCACCGGGCCCTTCGCGGAGATGGACGTAGAGACCGCGAAGAGCATCCTCGAGGAGCTGACCCGTCTCTCGGAGAACGAGCTGGCGGAGTCCTTCACGGACGCCGACCGCAACCCGCCGGTCTTCGACCCCGAGACGAACACCGCGCCGGTCCCGGCGTCCTTCAAGAAGAGCTACAAGGCCTTCATGGACTCCGAGTACTGGCGCCTTGGCCTGCCCGAGGAGGTCGGCGGCACGACGGCTCCGCCGTCCCTGATCTGGTCGTACGCCGAGCTGATCCTCGGCGCGAACCCGGCCGTGTGGATGTACTCCTCCGGCCCGGCGTTCGCCGGGATCCTCTTCGACGAGGGCAACGAGGTCCAGAAGAAGATCGCCCAGATCGCCGTGGAGCGGACCTGGGGCTCGACCATGGTGCTGACCGAGCCCGACGCGGGCTCCGACGTCGGCGCCGGGCGCACCAAGGCGGTCCAGCAGGAGGACGGCTCCTGGCACATCGAGGGCGTCAAGCGGTTCATCACCTCCGGTGAGCACGACATGGAGGAGAACATCCTTCACTATGTGCTCGCGCGGCCGGAAGGTGCCGGTCCGGGCACCAAGGGGCTGTCCCTCTTCCTCGTCCCGAAGTACCTGTTCGACTTCGAGACCGGCGAGCTGGGCGAGCGCAACGGCGTGTACGCGACGAACGTCGAGCACAAGATGGGCCTGAAGGCCTCCAACACCTGCGAGATGACCTTCGGTGACCGGCACCCCGCCAAGGGCTGGCTGATCGGTGACAAGCACGACGGCATCCGTCAGATGTTCCGGATCATCGAGTTCGCGCGGATGATGGTCGGCACGAAGGCGATCTCCACGCTGTCGACGGGCTACCTGAACGCGCTGGAGTACGCCAAGGAGCGCGTCCAGGGTCCCGACCTGGCGAACTTCATGGACAAGACCGCGCCCAAGGTCACCATCACCCACCACCCCGACGTGCGCCGTGCGCTGATCACGCAGAAGGCGTACGCCGAGGGCATGCGGGCGCTGGTCCTCTACACCGCCTCGATCCAGGACGCGATCGCCGTCAAGGAGGCCGCGGGCGAGGACACCAAGACCGAGCACGCGCTGAACGACCTGCTCCTGCCGATCGTCAAGGGCTACGGCTCCGAGAAGGGCTACGAGCAGCTCGCCCAGTCGCTGCAGACCTTCGGCGGCTCCGGCTTCCTGCAGGAGTACCCGATCGAGCAGTACATCCGCGACGCCAAGATCGACACCCTGTACGAGGGCACCACCGCGATCCAGGGCCAGGACTTCTTCTTCCGGAAGATCGTCCGCAACCAGGGCGCGGCCCTGAACTCCCTCGCCGAGGACATCAAGAAGTTCCTGGCGCTCGGCACCGGCGGCGAGGAGCTCGCGGGCGCCCGTGAGCACCTGGCCAAGGCCGCCGTCGAGCTGGAGGCGATCGTCGGTCTGATGCTGACCGACCTCGCGGCCACCGAGCAGGACGTCAAGAACATCTACAAGGTGGGCCTCAACACCACCCGCCTGCTGATGGCCTCCGGTGACGTCGTCGTCGGCTACCTGCTCCTCAAGGGCGCGGCGATCGCCGCCGAGAAGCTGGAGACGGCCTCCGCGAAGGACAAGCCCTTCTACACCGGCAAGATCGCCGCGGCGAAGTTCTTCGCGGCCAACGTCCTGCCGGGCGTGACCCTGGCCCGCAAGGTCGCCGAGGGCGTCGAGCTGGACCTGATGGAGCTGGACGAGGCCGCGTTCTGATCCGACCGGTCTCCGGCCCGCCGTGGCGGCGGCCCGCTTCCCTGCCGGGGAGCGGGCCGCCGCCGTTTTCGTACCCGGAGAAAATCTTCGGGCCGCGTGTGACGCAAGCGGCGCCGTGGGCATCGCCGACACGACCCTGATGGCCGTGCCGCATCACGCGCGGCATACGCCGCCCACCCGCCGCTTTCCGATCAAGTCGGTCTCGGAGGCACCGTGTTCCTTCACAGAACCGCGGCTCGACACGGCTGCAC
This sequence comes from Streptomyces sp. NPDC102270, assembly GCF_044766405.1. Taxonomy (NCBI): domain Bacteria; kingdom Bacillati; phylum Actinomycetota; class Actinomycetes; order Kitasatosporales; family Streptomycetaceae; genus Streptomyces; species Streptomyces sp. NPDC102270. The sequence continues at coordinate 181,978 of NZ_JBIWLX010000005.1, forward strand.
GGCACCTTAGGGTGGCTGCCATGAGCGCACCCCACCGCTTCGACCGCGGCCACACCGACGACCTGATGTCCTTCCTGGCGGCGAGCCCCACGCCGTACCACGCGGTGGCGAACGCCGCCGAGCGGCTGGAGAAGGCCGGCTTCCGCCAGGTCTCGGAGACGGACGCCTGGGACGGGTCGAGCGGCGGCAAGTACGTGCTGCGCGGCGGCGCGATCATCGCCTGGTACGTCCCCGAGAACGCGGCGCCCCACACGCCGTACCGCGTCGTCGGCGCGCACACCGACTCCCCGAACCTGCGGGTCAAGCCGCTGCCGGACAGCGGGGCGCACGGCTGGCGCCAGGTCGCCGTGGAGATCTACGGCGGCCCCCTGATGAACTCCTGGCTGGACCGTGACCTGGGCCTGGCCGGCCGGCTGACGCTGCGGGACGGTTCGACGCGGCTGGTGAACGTGGACCGGCCGCTGCTGAGAGTGCCCCAGCTCGCCATCCACCTGGACCGCGCGGTGTCGTCGGACGGCCTCAAGCTCGACAAGCAGCGGCATCTGCAGCCCATCTGGGGTCTCGGCGACGACGTGCGCGACGGCGACCTGATCGCCTTCCTGGAAGAGGAACTGGGGCTCGGCGCGGGCCAGGTGACCGGCTGGGACCTGATGACGCACTCCGTGGAGGCGCCCGCCTACCTGGGCCGGGACAAGGAGCTGCTGGCCGGCCCGCGGATGGACAACCTGCTGTCCGTGCACGCGGGGGTGGCCGCCCTGACCGCGGTCTCCTCCGGTGAGCTGCCGTACCTCCCCGTCCTCGCCGCCTTCGATCACGAGGAGAACGGTTCACAGTCGGACACCGGCGCGGACGGGCCGCTGCTCGGCGGGATCCTGGAGCGCTCGGTGTTCGCGCGCGGCGGGTCCTACGAGGACCGGGCGCGGGCCTTCGCGGCGACGGTCTGTCTGTCCTCCGACACCGGGCACGCCGTGCACCCCAACTACGCGGAGCGGCACGACCCGACGCACCACCCGCGCGTCAACGGCGGCCCGATCCTCAAGGTCAACGTCAACAACCGCTACGCCACGGACGGTTCGGGACGTGCCGTGTGGGCCGCCGCCTGCGAGCGGGCCGACGTGCCCTTCCAGTCCTTCGTCTCCAACAACTCCATGCCCTGCGGCACGACGATCGGCCCGATCACCGCGGCCCGGCACGGCATCAAGACCGTCGACATCGGTGTGGCGATCCTGTCGATGCACAGTGTCCGGGAGTTGTGCGGCGCGGACGACCCGCATCTGCTGGCGAACGCTCTGGTGGCGTTCCTGGAGGGGTAGTTCGAGGGAAGTGGGGGTACCCGGAAGTCCGGACCGGAACGACCGGACCGGACAGGGAGGCGACACTCATGGGCCTCGGCGGGTGCATCATCCTCATCGCCGTGGGAGCAATCCTCACGTTCGCCACCGACTGGCACATGCAGGGGGTCAACCTCGACCTGGTCGGTGTGATCCTGATGATCGTGGGACTGATCGGCGTGACGACATTCAGCAGCATCGCCCGGCGGCGGCGCGTGGTGGTACCGCCCACCACGTCGACCGTCGTGGAGGAGCGCCGGGACGGGTACTCCGACGGATACGGCGTGTAACGGACACGGCGAGCCCCTGCGGTTCGCTGAACCCGGCGGTCTCCGCCGTACCGTCGGTGAAGCCGCGCGCGCCGGATCCGATCCGGCGTACGACGCTCTCGCCGTCCGCGGCGAACTCCACCAGCTGGTGCCGGGTGGTGTCGCTGACCAGGAGGTGGCCGGACGGCAGCAGGAGCGCCTTGCTCGGGAAGCGCAGGGTGGTCGGCTCGGGCTCGGGCGGCACGTACGGCCTCTCGCCCCGCCGCAGGGTGCCCTTCGCGCCGTGCTCGGCCTCCAGCTCCGTCACCAGCCGCTCGATCGCGTGCACATGCCCCTCGCCGGCATGCTGCGCGACCACATACCGTTCCTGTGGACTGAGCGGGAGTGAGCCCGATCAGCCGCGCGCTCCGAACGGTCTTGAGCGAGCTGGTCCCCGGCGTACTCGACCCCGGATGGCGACACGCATCCTGTGCGTGGTCCGGGCCCGGGAGGCCGGTGTCCCAGGTCGCACGATCACGTTGGCCCGATCGGCCCAGGACTCTGCAAGCCCGCCAGCAGGCGATCACGACGAGCGTCGGCCAGGCCCGGACCGCGTACTGCTTCCAGGTCGCGAGCTCGGGGTCGTCGAGGACGGGATGCCCGACGCCGTACTGCTCGACCGCGTCCGCCACCGCCGAATGCTCCGCCTCGTGCGCGAACTTCGGGGAGTGCACACCGATCACCACGACGGTCTCGGAGTGCTTCTCCTCCAGTTCACGCAGCTCGTCGAGGCCATGCAGGCAGTTGATGCAGCAAAAGGTCCAGAAGTCGAGGATGACGATGCGACCCCGCAGGTCGGCGAGGGTGTACGGCTTCCCGCCCGTGTTCAGCCAGCCGCCCTCGCCGATCAGCTCGGGGGCGCGGACACGGACGCGCCGGGGTGCGGAATCGGTCATGGATCAAGGGTGCCACCCGGCACTGACAGTCAGCTCAGCGCGCGGCCCGTCGTCACGTCCACGTGGGCCGGGACCTCGTCGTGGCGGTCGCCGACCGTGGAGGTGCCGGTCGGTTCGAGCAGCAGGATGTCGGTCGGGACGGGGGCGTACGGCTTGTGCTCGACGCCCCGCGGGACGGTGAAGACGGACAGCCTCGGCAGGACGACCGTGCGCTCTCCGGCCGGCTCACGCAGCCAGATGTGCAGTTCGCCGTCGAGAACCAGGAAGAACTCGTCGGTGTCGTCGTGCACGTGCCAGAGGTGCTCGCCCTCGACGTGCGTGACGCGGACGTCGTAGTCGTTGACGGCGGTGACGATGCGGGGGCTCCACCGATCGGTGAAGGAGGCCAGGGCGGCGGACAGGGAGACGGGTTCGGTTGCCATGGCGTCATCGTGCGGGGTGGCCGGGACGGCGTACGAGTGCTAGGAATCGCGTATGCCGCAAGGATCCTCTCAGTCGGCCCCTCGTCCGCACCGGGTCGCCGTGATCGTCGACGAGGGCACCAACCCCTTCGAAGTGGGCGTCGCCACCGAGCTGTTCGGGCTGCCGCGGCCCGAACTGGGGCGGCCGGGGCCGCTGTACGAGGTGACCCTGTGCGCGCCGGCCCCCGAGGTCCGGATGAACCACGGCTTCTTCACGCTGACCGGGGTGCCCGGGCTGGACGCGGTGGACGACGCCGACACCCTCGTGGTGCCCGGGCGGCCGGACAACGTCGTCCCGCGCGGGGCGGCCGTACGGGAGGCGATCCGCCGCACGCACGCGCGTGGCGCCCGGGTGATCAGCCTGTGCACCGGCAGCTTCGCGCTCGCCGAGGCCGGGCTGCTGGACGGGCGGCGGGCCACCACGCACTGGATGTGGGCCGACGCCTTCCGCGAGCTGCATCCTCGGGTGCTCCTGGAGCCGGACGTGCTGTTCGTGGACGAGGGTGACGTGCTGACGGCGGCGGGCAGCGCGGCCGCGCTGGATCTCGGGCTGTACGTCGTGCGGCGCGACCACGGCGCCGAGGTCGCGAACGCGGTGTCCCGCAGGCTCGTCTTCGCCGCCCACCGCGACGGCGGGCAGCGGCAGTTCGTGGAGCGGCCCGTGCCCGACGTACGGGACGAGTCGCTGGGCCCGCTGCTCGCGTGGGCGCAGGAACGGCTGGGGGAGCCGCTGACCGTCGCCGACCTGGCGGCCCGCGCGGCCGTCTCTCCCGCCACCCTGCACCGCCGCTTCCAGGCCCAACTCGGGACGACTCCGCTGGCCTGGCTGACGGGGGAACGGGTGGCGCTGGCGTGCCGGCTCATCGAGCGCGGGGAGGAGCGACTGGACGTGGTGGCCGCGCGGAGCGGTCTGGGCACGGCCGCCAACCTCCGCGCACGCGTGCGGCGCGAGACGGGACTCAGCCCGTCGGCCTATCGGCGGCGTTTCGGAGCGGGTGCCGGGGAAGCGATGACGGCATGAGATTCCTCGTACGCGACCGGCTCCTCGGCTTCGGTGACGACTACTGGATCGAGGACGACCAGGGCAACAAGGTGTTCCTCGTCGACGGCAAGGCCATGCGGGTCCGGGACACCTTCGAGTTGAAGGACACCCAGGGGCGGGTCCTGATCGACATCCACCAGAAGATGTTCGCCCTGCGCGACACGATGGTGATCGAGCGGGACGGTGAGCCGCTGGCGACCATCAGGCGGAAACGCCTGTCGCTGCTGCGCAACCACTACCGGGTGGCCCTCGCCGACGGCCGTACCGAACTCGACGTCAGCGGCAAGATCCTCGACCGGGAGTTCGCCGTCGAATACGACGGTGAGCTGCTCGCGGTGGTCTCGCGCCGATGGCTGCACGTCCGCGAGACCTACGGCGTCGACATCGTCCGGGACGACGCGGATCCGGCGCTGCTCATCGCGGTGGCGGTGTGCGTGATCCACCTCGCCGAGAAGGACCGGGAGGACGACTGAGACAGGACGACTGAGGGCGGACGACTGAGGGAAGACGACTGACGCGGCGACCCGGGGTCAGAGCACCCGGTCCTTCAGGGCCGGGAACTGCTCCCTGGTCACAGCCACCTTCCCGGGGTCGAACTCCACCGTGAGGACCTCCTCGCCGGCGCCCGCCTCCGCGAGGACCTCGCCCCAGGGATCCACCACGATCGAGTGACCGGCCTGAGGAACTCGCGCGTGCGTCCCGGCCGTTCCACAAGCGAGCACGAACGCCTGGTTCTCGACCGCCCGCGCCCGGGCCAGCAGCGTCCAGTGCCCCCGGCGGCGCTCCGGCCAGCCCGCCGGGATCACCAGGGTCTCGGCGCCCGCGTCGACGAGACCGCGGAAGAGTTCGGGGAAACGGAGGTCGTAACAGGTGGCCACGCCCAGCGTCGTCTGCGGCAGACGGACCGTCACCAGGTCCTCGCCCCGGCCCATCAGCACGGCCTCGCCCTTGTCGAAGCCGAAGCGGTGGATCTTGCGGTAGGAGGCGGCCAGGTCGCCGGAGGGGGAGAAGAGGAGGGAGGTGTTGTAGAGGGTGCCGTCCGGGGTCCGCTCGGGGATCGAGCCCGCGTGCAGCCACACGCCCGTCTCGCTCGCCGCCTTCGCCATGACCTCGTGGGTGGGCCCTTCCAGGGGCTCGGCCTCGCTCTCGAACTCCTCGAAGGCGAACGCCCCGGTGGTCCACAGTTCCGGCAGCACGACGAGGTCGGCTCCGGCCTGATCCCGCACCAGTGCCGCCACGCGACGCCGACGTGATTCGACCGATTCGCCCTCATCCACGGCGATCTGGATCAAAGAGGCGCGCACACTACCACCGTCCTGGCATTCGAGCCGTCCATTACGGGCCTACGATCGTCACACGAAAGCACTGCCGGGGTGCCTCACAGCAGCGTAACTTAGCGTCTCAAGACACCCGCCGACAGCCACCACCTCCACTGGCAACGACGCCATCACCAGCCCGTGCTCCGACCGCCGAGGGGTCCCGTTCCGTGAGTCTGCATCCCACCCTCCAGCCCTACGCCGACGCCTGGACCGACTCCATCGACGCGATATCCGAGCTGGTGAACCCCCTCGTGGAGGGAGAGTGGAATCGCCGCACCCCCTGCCCCGGCTGGTCGGTGAGGGACGTGGTGTCTCATGTCATCGGCCTGGACTGCGAGATGCTGGGCGACCCGCGCCCCATCCACTCCCTCCCGCGCGACCTCTTCCACGTCACCAACGAACATCAGCGGTACATGGAGATGCAGGTCGACGTCCGCCGTCACCACACGGCGCCGGAGATGACCTCCGAGCTGGAGTACGTCATCATCCGCCGCAACCGTCAGCTGCGGAACGAGTCCCGCGACCCCGGCACTAAGGTGCGCGGCCCGCTCGGAACCGAACTGACCCTCGCGGACTCCATGCGCCAGCACGCCTTCGACGTGTGGGTGCACGAGCAGGACCTGCGCACCGCCCTGGGCCGGCCCGGCAACCTGGACTCCCCCGGCGCGCACATCGCCCGTGACGTCCTGCTCGGCGCGCTCCCCGACGTCGTGGCCGTCAAGGCCGAGGCGCCCCGCAGTTCGGCGGTCGTCTTCGACGTCCACGGTCCCGTCGAGTTCCTGCGCACCATCCGCGTCGACATCCAGGGTCGCGGCACCCTGGAGACCGTCCCCGCTCTCGGGCCGGCCGCCGCTCTCAGCCTCGACTGGGAGACGTACGTCCGCCTGGCCTGCGGCCGGGTGAGCGTGGACGCGGTGGCGGACCGGGTGAAGGCGGAGGGCGACCCGGAGCTGACGTCGGCGATCCTGCGGAACTTCACGGTGACGCGGTAGCGCGTGACGGGGCCCGTCCCGGAGGGGGTGCCGACCGCGCGCCGACGTCGGTTCAGGCGGGCACGTGGACCGTCTCCACGCGGCTGGCCACCAGCCGCTCCCGCTCCCGCCGGGCCGCCCGTCCGCGCAGCCGCAGGATCTGGCTGACGCCGAGCGCCTGGAGCACGAAGACGGAGGAGAAGGCCACGGTGTAGTTGTCGCCGGTCGCGTCCAGGAGCACACCGACGGCGAACAGGGTGGTCATCGAGGCGACGAACCCGCCCATGTTGGTGATGCCGGACGCGGTGCCCTGCCGCTCCGGCGGGTTCGCCGGCCGCGCGAAGTCGAAGCCGAGCATCGACGCCGGTCCGCACGAGCCGAGCACCACGCACAGCACGATCAGCAGCCACATCGGCGCGCGCTCGCCGGGGTAGGCCAGCGTGGTCGCCCACAGCAGCGCCGTCGCCCCCACGGTCCCGAGCGCGAGCGGCAGCCGCGCCCCGTGGTGCCGGGCGACGACCTGGCCGTAGACCAGACCGACGACCATGTTGGACAGCACGACCAGGGTGAGCAGTTCGCCCGCCGTCGCGCGGGACAGGCCCTGCGCCTCGACGAGGAACGGCAGGCCCCACAGCAGCAGGAACACCATCGCCGGGAACTGCGTCGTGAAGTGCACCCACAGGCCGAGCCGGGTGCCGGGTTCCCGCCAGGACGCGGCGATCTGGCGTCGCACGTAGGCCGCTCCCTGGTGCGGGAAGGGCCCGGGCTCCTGTCCCTCGGGGTGGTCCTTGAGGAAGAGCAGCAGCAGGACCAGCACCACCACACCGGCCAGCGAGCTGCCCGCGAAGGCGGCCGTCCAGCCGACGCCGTGCAGCAGCCGGGCGAGGACCAGTGTGGAGACCAGGTTGCCCGCCATACCGGCGAGCCCGGCGAGCTGCGCGACCAGCGGTCCGCGCCGGGCCGGGAACCAGCGGGTGCCCAGCCGCAGCACGCTGATGAAGGTCATCGCGTCGCCGCAGCCGAGCAGGGCGCGCGAGGCGAGGGCGGTGCCGTACGACGGTGAGAACGCGAAGCCGAGCTGCCCGGCCGTGAAGAGCACCACGCCGAGCGTCAGCACCTTCTTGGTGCCGAGCCGGTCCACGAGCAGACCGACCGGTATCTGCATCCCGGCGTAGACCAGGAGCTGGAGGATCGAGAAGGTCGACAGGGCCGAGGCGTTGACATGGAAACGTTCGGCCGCGTCGAGGCCGGCCACCCCGAGGGACGTACGGAAGATGACCGCGACGAAGTAGACGGAGACGCCGATGCCCCACACGGCCATCGCGCGCCGGCCGCCCGGTGGGTCGCCGGGGAGCCTGGTGTGGCTCATCGGACCTCACCCCGGGCGAGGTGGGAGAACCACTCGACATGCCCGTGGATCAGATGTACGACCGCCTCCGCGTCGCCGGAGCGCAGTGCGTCGAGGATCTGCTCGTGCTCGGTGAGCGTCTTGGTGATGCGGTCCGGGTGGGCGTGCATGACGGCGACGCCCATCCTGAGCTGGCGGTCGCGGAGCTGGTCGTAGAGCCGGCTGAGGATCTCGTTGCCGCCGCTGCGCACGATCTCGGCGTGGAAACAGCGGTCGGTGACGGCGGCGCCGGCCAAATCGCCGGCGGCGGCCTGCTCCTTCTGCCGCGCCAGCAGTTCCTCCAGGCGGGCGATGAGCTGCGGGGACGCGGGTACGGCCTTGCGGGCGGCGTGCCCCTCGACCAGCTGCCGGGTCTCGACGACGTCGGCGATCTCCTGCGCGGAGACGGGCAGGACCAGCGCTCCCTTTTTCGGGTAAAGCTTGATCAGCCCCTCGACCTCGAGGCGCAGCAGCGCCTCCCGCACGGGCGTACGAGAGACTCCGACGGCCTCCCCGAGCTCGCCCTCGGTGAGCAGCGTCCCGCCCTCGTAACGGCGGTCCAGGACACTCTGCTTGACGTGCGCGTAGACGCGATCGGCGGCGGGGGGCTGTTTCGCGGTCAACGTCCCCTGAGTGGTCATGCCGACAGCATAGATACAACACGTACGCGTGGAGTATCCGTCCAGTATGCGGACCCGCGTGTACCAACGAGGTCACAGAAGTCAACCCTGGCCACTTCACCCCACAACCATTCGTGCTACATACGTGTCTCATGCGTGCGGCCCTCTTTCCCCCCCTCAACTCGGCCGCACCTCAGGGGCATTCAACGCAATCGGGGTATTTTCAGTTGATTACCGCCATCACAGGTACCAAGGGCAGCCGCTTCCGCAGAGCCACCGCGGTCACCGTCACCGCGGGCGCCATGCTCGCGACCGGCGCCCTGGTCGCCGCGCCGGCACAGGCCGCCACGGCGCCCTCGATCGTGGCCAAGGGCGGCTACGTCATGAACAACGCGAACGCGAAGACGCTGTTCACCAAGGCGGCGGACACCAAGCGTTCCACGGGCTCCACCACCAAGATCATGACCGCGAAGGTCGTGCTCGCGCAGTCGAACCTGAACCTGGACAAGAAGGTCACGATCCAGAAGGCGTACAGCGACTACGTCGTCGCGAACAACGCCTCTCAGGCGCACCTCATCGTCGGCGACAAGGTCACCGTCCGTCAGCTGCTGTACGGCCTGATGCTGCCGTCGGGCTGCGACGCCGCGTACGCGCTCGCCGACACGTACGGCACCGGCTCGACGCGAGCCGCGCGCGTGAAGTCGTTCGTCGGCAAGATGAACAGTGCCGCCACGGCACTTGGTCTGCGGAACACGCACTTCGACTCGTTCGACGGCATCGGCAACGGCAACAACTACTCGACGCCGCGCGACCTGACGAAGATCGCCAGCAGCGCGATGAAGAACTCCACCTTCCGCACGGTCGTGAAGACGAAGAAGTACACGGCGAAGACCATCACCAAGACGGGCTCCACCCGCACGATGGCGACCTGGACCAACACGAACGGTCTGCTCAGCAGCTACAGCGGCACCATCGGCGTGAAGACCGGCTCGGGGCCCGAGGCCAAGTACTGCCTCGTCTTCGCCGCCACCCGCAACGGCAAGACCATTATCGGCACGGTCCTCGCCTCCACCTCGATCACCCAGCGCGAGACGGACGCGAAGAAGCTCCTCAACTACGGCTTCGCGACGGTCGGCTGACATCGACATTCCACAAGGGGCCTGCCATCGCGTCAATGGCAGGCCCCTTCGCCATGCCAGGATTCCAGGGGTCGGACGCAAGCGAAACCAGGGTATTTACCTCGCATTGGTGAATACCGTTACGTCAGTTGGCATATCCGATCTTCTCAGCCCTAGGTTCCGCTGCGGAGGTGGTTCACATGAACGAACCGAGCAAGCGGCCCGAGGCGGGCAAGAGGCATGAGGCGATCGACATCGGTGACTTCGTCTACGCGGCGACCGGGCACCGGATTCGACGACTGACCATGCCGGACGGGAACCACTGGTTTCCGGCGGTGGACGTGTGCAAGCAGCTGGGGCACACCAATACGCAGAAGGCACTCTCCGACCACGTCCCGGAAGACCACCGAGACATTCTTGAGACCCTAACTGGAGGTTACGGTCTCAGCGTTCCCGCAGGTAGAGAGTGGCGGCGAGACCTGAATGTCATCTCGCTCCAAGGTCTGATCCTGCTCGTCAACGCCTGCACCAAGCCCTCCTGTGCTCCTTTCAAGCAGTGGGCCGCCGAGGTGATCGAGACCGTCCAGCGAGAGGGTTCCTACACTCTCCAAGAGGCCGAGGTGCAGCCCTTTGAACCGGGCGCACCCATCGCATACGCCATGCCTGAGCAGGTCGCCGAGGCCATCGTCCGGCTTGAGGAACGCAACCTCCAGGCGGACGAACAGCTCGCGGTCTCCCAGCACAGGTTGCTCGCGTTGCAGGAGGAGATCCTGGAGACGCAGCGTGCCGCCCTCACCGCCCAGCAGACCATGGCTCTGGCCATGGAACGCATCGCGGACCGGCTCGACTCCCTGGTCCTCGAACGCCCGGCACCCACCCAAGACGTGTCCGCTCCACCGACGACGGAGTCCGTTCTGGCGGACTGGCGCCGTCGGTTGTCCGTGACGGAGGACGTCTGGACCGTGGCCGTGGTCATCGCGCCGGTCCTCGTGGAGGAGGGGGAGCTGCGGCGGCCGCTCGAATCGATCGCGGCCCGGACCGGACTGTCCGTGCACCGCGTCAACGAATGCCTGCGGCTGCTGCGCAAGCACGCCTGCATCCGCTCTCAGGGCGCGTCGGAGGACGGGGCTCCGGTGTACGTGCTCAACCGGTCCTGACCGACCCGTGAATGACTGAAGGGGCGGCCGCAAACCAAACTTGCGGCCGTCCCTTCAGTGTTGGACAACGTACCCGCCGCGCGCGGGTCACGCCCAGGTGATGAGTTTCTTCGGCTGTTCCAGGATCGCGGCCACGTCGGCGAGGACCTTGGAACCCAGCTCCCCGTCGATCAGGCGGTGGTCGAAGCTGAGGGCCAGGGTGGTGACCTGGCGGGGCTTGACCTTGCCCTTGTGGACCCAGGGCTGGAGCTTGATCGCGCCGACGGCGAGGATCGCGGACTCGCCGGGCGGCAGGATCGGGGTGCCGGTGTCGACGCCGAAGACGCCGACGTTGGTGATGGTCACCGTGCCGCCCTGCATGGCGGTGGGGCTGGTACGGCCCTCCTTGGCAGTGGCCACCAGTTCGCCGAGTTCCTGGGCGAGTTGGGGCAGCGCCTTGGTGTGGGCGTCCTTGATGTTCGGGACGATCAGGCCACGGGGGGTGGCCGCGGCGATGCCCAGGTTGACGTAGTGCTTGAGGACGATCTCCTGGTTCGCCTCGTCCCAGGACGCGTTGACGTCCGGGTTCCGCTTGATCGCCACCAGGAGGGCCTTGGCGATCAGCAGGAGCGGGTTCACGCGCAGGCCCGCGAAGTCCTTGTCCTGCTTGAGCTCCTCGACCAGCTTCAGGGTGCGGGTGACGTCCACCGTCACGAACTCCGTGACGTGCGGGGCGGTGAACGCGGAGCCGACCATCGCCTGGGCGGTGGCCTTGCGGACGCCCTTGACGGGGATACGGGTCTCGCGGGCCGCGTCGTACGAGGCGGCGGGCGCCGCCGGGACCGCCGGGAACTGTGTCGCCGGGGCCTGCGTGGCCGGCGCGGGCGCCTCGGCCGGGGCGACGGCCGCGTGGACGTCCTCGCGGGTGATGATTCCGTCCGGGCCGGACGGGATCACCGTGCTGAGGTCGACGCCCAAGTCCTTGGCCAGCTTGCGCACCGGCGGCTTGGCCAGCGGACGCGACTGCACGGCTGCGGCCGACGCGGTGACGGCCGACGCGGTGGGCGCCGGGGCTGCCGGGGCCGGGTCCACGACGGCCGGGCCATGGCCGTTCAGCTCGGTCTGGATCGCCACCGAAGCCTGCTGGACAGGCAGTTCGGGGCCCTTGCGGGGGCGGCGCTTGGTCGAGGAGACGGCCACGCCGTAACCGACCAGGACCGGCTGACGGCCCGTGCCCTCCGGCTTCTTCTCGGGAGCGGGGGCGGGAGCGGGAGCCGCGGCGGCCTCAGAAGCCTCGGCCGGCGTCTCCGCCGTCTCCGGGGCCGCGGGGGCGGCCCCGCCGCTCACGTCGATGGCGATGATCGCGGTGCCCACGTCGACCGTGGTGCCCTCGGGGAAGCGCAGGTCGCGCACCACCCCGTCGTAGGGGATGGGCAGCTCGACGGCCGCCTTGGCCGTCTCCACCTCACACACCACCTGCCCGTCGGTGACCGTGTCGCCGGGCTGGACGTACCACTTGAGGATCTCCGCCTCGGTCAGGCCCTCGCCCACGTCGGGCATCTTGAACTCACGTACGGACGCATCCGTCATCGTCGTCACGGCCCTCTCCTCAGTACGCCAGCGAGCGGTCGACGGCATCCAGCACCCGGTCCAGGCCCGGCAGGTACTCGTCCTCCAGACGCGCCGGCGGATAGGGGGCGTGGTAGCCGCCCACCCGCAGCACCGGCGCCTCCAGGTGGTAGAAGCACCGCTCGGTGATCCGGGCGGCGATCTCCGCGCCGGAGCCGAAGAACACCGGCGCCTCGTGCACCACCACCAGCCGCCGCGTCTTCTCCACCGAGGCCTGGATCGTGTCGAAGTCCAGGGGCGAGACGGAGCGCAGGTCCAGCACCTCCAGCGACTTGCCCTCCTCGGCGGCCGCGTCCGCGACCTCCTGGCACAGCTTCACCATCGGGCCGTAGGCGACCAGGGTGACATCGGTGCCCTCACGGACCACCTGCGCCTTGTGCAGCGGGCCGGGGATGGCCTCGGTGTTGACCTCGCCCTTGTCCCAGTAGCGCCGCTTGGGCTCGAAGAAGATCACCGGGTCGTCGCTCTGGATGGCCTGCTGCATCATCCAGTACGCGTCCGACGCGTTCGACGGCGAGACCACCTTCAGCCCCGCCACGTGCGCGAACAGCGCCTCCGGGGACTCCGAGTGGTGTTCCACCGCGCCGATGCCGCCGCCGTAGGGGATACGGACGACGACCGGCATCTTGACCTTGCCGAGCGACCGGGCGTGCATCTTCGCCAGCTGGGTGACGATCTGGTCGTAGGCCGGGAACACGAACCCGTCGAACTGGATCTCCACCACCGGCCGGTAGCCGCGCAGGGCCAGGCCGATCGCGGTGCCGACGATGCCGGACTCCGCGAGCGGGGTGTCGACGACCCGGTCCTCGCCGAAGTCCTTCTGGAGGCCGTCGGTGACCCGGAAGACGCCGCCGAGTTTGCCGACGTCCTCGCCCATCACCAGGACCTTGGGGTCGGTCTCCAGGGCCCGCCGCAGCGACTCGTTGATCGCCTTGGCCAGAGCCATGTTCTTGAATGTCACCGTCTCCGCCATGATCAGGCCCCTTCCCCATCCGCGAACGACGCCTGGTAGGCGGCGAAACCGGCCCGCTCCTCATCGACCAGCGCATGCCCGTCCGCGTACGCGTGGTCGAAGATGGCGAAACGGTCCGGGTCCGGCATGGCACGGACCGCCTCACGCACTCGCCTGCCCAACGCCTCGGACTCGGTCTCCAGTTCCGCGAAGAATCCCTCGTCCGCGTGGTTTGCGGCCTCCAGGTACCGGCGAAGGCGCAGGATCGGGTCCTTGGCCTCCCACGCCTCGCGCTCCTCGTCGGCCCGGTACTTGCTCGGGTCGTCGGAGGTGGTGTGGGCGCCCATCCGGTAGGTGTACGCCTCGACGAGCGTCGGCCCCTCACCCGCGCGGGCCCGCTCCAGCGCCCACTTGGTGACGGCCAGCGACGCGAGCACGTCGTTGCCGTCGACCCGCACTCCCGGGAAGCCGAAGCCCTGCGCGCGCTGGTACAGCGGTACGCGGGTCTGCTTCTCGGTCGGCTCGGAGATGGCCCACTGGTTGTTCTGGCAGAAGAACACGACCGGGGCGTTGTAGACCGCGGAGAAGGTGAACGATTCGGCCACGTCGCCCTGGCTGGAGGCACCGTCGCCGAAGTACGCGATGACCGCGGAGTCGGCGCCGTCCTTGGCGACGCCCATCGCGTAGCCCGTGGCGTGCAGCGTCTGGGAGCCGATGACGATCGTGTAGAGGTGGAAGTTGTTGCTGTTCGGGTCCCAGCCGCCGTTGTTCACCCCGCGGAACATGCCGAGCAGGTTGGTGGGGTCGACCCCGCGGCACCAGGCCACGCCGTGCTCGCGGTAGGTCGGGAAGACGTAGTCGTCGTCGCGCAGCGCCCGTCCCGATCCGATCTGGGCGGCCTCCTGGCCGAGCAGCGAGGCCCACAGGCCCAGTTCGCCCTGGCGCTGCAGGGAGGTGGCCTCGGCGTCGAAGCGACGGGTGAGCACCATGTCGCGGTACAGGCCGCGGAGCTCTTCGGGGGTGATGTCGGCGACGTACTTGTCGTACTCGGCGTTCTTGACGCGCTTGCCCTCGGGCGTCAACAGCTGAACCAGTTCGGGCTTGGTGCTCGGGGACTTCCTCGTCCCGGCGCTGCGTCGCGGCTTGCGCGCGGCAGTGCTCTCCACGGTCACGTGTGCTCCTCCGTCGGTCCGGCCCCCGGGGTTGCCGGGTGTACCAGTGCGGCTCACCTGTTCCGCCCCCGTGCACGGGGTGGGTGTCACTCGGCCGGAACAGGCGTGACAGGTGCCCCGGCGAGCGCCCTGCAAGAATCACGTTACCCAGTGCTCCACATTTCTGTGAAACCCCCTTTGACCTGGGATTTTGCTTGGATTTCCAAGTAAATCGGAAAAGGATCGAAGGGGCGCTGGTCACAGCCTTGCAGGAGGCCGGAGCAACGGCACGTTATCCCGTCGACCCAGGTCACCGGAAGGGTTTCCGTGGCCGACTTGCCGAGGGCCCGGGAAGAAGAAATCGGGGTATTTCTCCTCGGCGTTCTCTTCGGCGTTCTCCTCGCCGGCCTTGAGATCGCATTCCGGCCGGCGCCCTTCGGGCGTTCGAGGCCCGCGTATCCGACGGACAGGACGCCCCGGCGACCGAAGGAGACCGACCGCGACTTACTGTGGCGCTCTGTGACTGCCTGTGACAACGCCCAGCTCACAGGGCCGACTTCTGCCCTAGCATCTGGCGCGTGCCGCGCTCTCCTGTACCACCCCTCATGCCTCACGCGCCCCCGCTGGGCGCCCTTCTTCGGCAGTACGCCGCCGGATCCGCTCTCGCCTGCGATCCCGTCGACCAGGGCCTGCTCAACCGCGGCTACCGGCTCCGCACGACCCGCGGCCGCTACTTCCTCAAGCACCACTTCGATCCCGAGACGGCCGCCCCCGAGGCGATCGCCCGCCAGCACCGCGCCACCGAGCGCCTGGCCGCCCTCGGCGTCCCGGTCGCCCCGCCCTTCCCCGCGCACGACGGCCGCACGGTCGCGGTCGTCGGCGGCCATGCCTACGCCCTCCACCCTTGGATCGAAGGCCGCCACCGGCACGGCGCCCAGCTCACCGCCGAGCAGTGCGGCCGGCTCGGGGCGCTGCTGGGTGTGGTGCACGCGAGTCTGGAGCGGGTCATGCCGCGGCAGGGTCGCGAGCGGGCGGAAAAGGGTGCGCGGGCAGACGGGGGCGCACGAACCGACGGGGGCGCCCCGCCCGCCGGGCCGCACCTGCCGCCGCCCGGCCAGGACGCCGAGACCGCAGAGGCCGCCGGGACCCGGGAGGCCTCGGGGACCGCGCCCCGCGAGGCGAACCTCGTCGATGCGAACCCCGTCGACACCGGTGCCGACCCCGCCGCCACGTTCGCCCTCATCGACGACCTCCTCGCGCGCGTGCGCCGGCACCGGCCCGCCGACTCCTTCGACGAGCTGGCCCGGCACCGGCTCCTGGAGCGGCGGGCGCTGCTCGAACAGCACGTGGGACGGCGGCCTCCGCACAGCGGGCCGGTGGGGTGGGTGCACGGGGACTTCCACCCCTTCAACCTGCTCTACCGGGGCGACGCCCCCGCCGCGATCGTCGACTGGGACCGACTCGGCGTGAAGCCCCGCGCCGAGGAGGCCGTACGCGCCGCCGCGATCTTCTTCGTACGGCCCGCGGGGACGCTCGACCTGCCGAAGACGCGGGCCTACGCGCGCGCGTACCGGCGTACGGCGGGAGCCACGCCCTCGGAACTCGCGGCGGCCGTGCACCGCGTGTGGTGGGAGCGTCTCAACGACTTCTGGATGCTGCGCTGGCACTACGAACGCGGCGACACCCGCGCGGACCCCCAGTTCCCGGCGTCCTCCGCGCTGGTGGTGTGGTGGACGCGGGAGTACGACGCGGTGTGCGACGCGTTCGCGGGCTGACACGGGGGCCGCAAACAACACGCGCGCGTGGCGCCCCTTTCCGGGGCCACGCGCGCGTGAGGCGTCGCGGTCGGCCAGCGGTCGGTCTACCAGCGGTCGGTCTAGGAGTCGCCTCCGCCGTCGCCACCGCCCGCGCCCCCGACGAGACCACCGCCACCGGTCGGCTGTCCCGTGTCGGTGGGCTCCGGCGTGTCGGTGGGCTCCGGCGTGTCGGACGGCTGCGTCGCCGTCTCGGACGGCTGCGTCGCCGAGGGCGACGGCGTGTAGGAGGGCGTGTACGACGGCGTGTAGGACGGCGTGTAGCCGGAGCCGCCCGAGCTGCCGTTGTCGTTCGTGGACGTGTCGGTCTCCTGGCTCGTCGCTTGGTCGCTCGGCGTCTCGCTGGCCGTCTGCTCGTCGGTGGTCCGCGAGGTGGTCGGCGACACGGAGCTGCCGGTGCCGCCACTGCTCCCGCCACCGCCGCCGCCCTTCAGCGCCAGGGCGACGCCCGCCGCGACGGCGATCACCGCCAGGACGGCGAGGATCCACAGCTTGCCGCGGCCGCTGCCCCGGTTGCCGTGTCCCTCGAAGCCGCCTTCGTCCCCGCCGCCGTAACCGGAGGGCAGGATCTGCTGCGGGATCTGGGTGGTGCCGGAGGCGGCGCCGGGGTGCGGCAGCACGCTGGTGCTCGCGAAGCCCGCGGCGGGCGTGCCGCGGCCGTCGTGCGCCGTCACCGGGCCGGTGTTCCAGGTGCCGGTGTGGCCGCCCTGGTCGTACAGCATCTGCAGCCCGTACTGGACGAGCCCGCGCATCTCCTCGGCGGTCTGGAAGCGGTCGTCCGGCTCCTTGGCGAGCGAGCGCATGACCAGGCCGTCCAGCTCCGGCGGGACGGCTTCGGAGACCTGCGACGGGGGCGTCGGGATGTCCTGGACGTGCTGGTAGACGACGGACAGCGGGGTCTCGCCGGTGAACGGCGGCCGCAGGGCGAGGAGTTCGTACAGCAGACAGCCCGTCGCGTACAGGTCGGAGCGGTGGTCGACGGCCTTGCCGAGGGCCTGCTCCGGGGAGAGGTACTGCGGGGTGCCCATGACCATGCCGGTCTGCGTCATCGTCGTGGACGCGCCGTGCAGGGCGCGCGCGATGCCGAAGTCCATCACCTTGACCGCGCCGTTGTGCGTGATGATCACGTTGGCGGGCTTGATGTCGCGGTGCACGATGCCGTGCTGGTGCGAGTAGGCGAGCGCCTCCAGGACCCCGGAGACGATGATCAGGGCCTGCTCTGGGCCCGGCGCCTCGGCGTTGAGCAGCAGATCCCGGATCGTCCGTCCCTCGACGATCTCCATGACGATGTACGGCACCGACTGGCCGCCCACGAAGTCCTCGCCGGAGTCGTACACGGCGACGATCGCGTGGTGGTTGAGGCCGGCCACGGACTGGGCCTCACGCGTGAAGCGGGCCTTGGAGATCGGGTCCTCGGCAAGGTCGGCGCGCAGCAGCTTGACCGCCACGGTGCGGCCGAGCCGTACGTCCTCGGCCGCGAACACCTCGGCCATACCGCCCCGGCCGAGTCTGCGGGTCAGCCGATACCGGCCGTCCCCCACCAGTCCGCCGTTACCCCACAGCTCCGGCGCATCTGACATTCCGCCGCCAGTCGCCTCGGGGTCGGACGGGCCCTGAGCGCGCTGCTGCTGTGCCATCGGTCCTCGCCGTCGTTTCTGCCCGCGGTGCGCGCGGTGTTGTTACGGTCTCCGTCGGCCACGCTACAGCCTTCACGCAAGCCGCCGGTCCGGGATGAGCCCGGGGACCGGCCCGAGACGGACCGGCCGTCCCCCCTGTACTACGTCTCGGCGTGCACATTCTGTGTACCGGCCGTAGGGCAGCTGTAACGCCCGCACGACCTTTCTTTCGCGTACGGTCACGGAACGGGCACCGCGTCCGCCGGGACGGCGGAACGGACTCCGTGGCCAAACTCACGAAGAAGAACCCGAACGAGCGTTTCCGACCAGCGGTTTCCCTCCGGCGGCTGCCCATCACGACGCTTCACCCACGCCTCTCCAGCGGCGGCTTTCCAGCGGCGGCTTTCCAGCGGCGAGATGAAGGGCCCGGCAGCGTCGACTGCCGGGCCCTTCCTGGTCGGGGGTTACAGGTACGGTCCGCCCGAGCGGCCGCCCGCGCGCGGGTCACCGCCGTCCTCCTGGCCGCCGACGCCCGGCGGGAGGGCGCGGCGCATGGACTCCAGCTGGGCCCGCGCGGCCATCTGCTGGGCGAACAGGGTGGTCTGGATCCCGTGGAAGAGTCCCTCGAGCCAGCCCACCAACTGGGCCTGCGCGATGCGCAGTTCCGCGTCGCTCGGGGTCACGTCCTCATTGAAGGGCAGGGAGAGCCGCTCCAGCTCCTCCACGAGCTCGGGGGCCAGACCGTCCTCCAGCTCCTTCACGGAGCTGGCGTGGATCTCCTTGAGCCGAGCCCGGCTGGCCTCGTCGAGAGGAGCCGCGCGCACTTCTTCGAGCAGCTGCTTGATCATGCTGCCGATCCGCATGACCTTCGCGGGCTGCTCGACCATCTCCGTCACCGGGACCTCCCGGGAGTCGTCGTCACCCCCGCCGCCCAGTGCCATCCCGTCCTGGCCCACGACCAGGATCTGGGGACTTTCCGGCGAACCTTCGTTCCTCGGCATCTCCATGCCGCCATTCTCTCGCACCTTTACACCTCACCACTGGGGTGCCCCCACTGTGTGCTGATCCACCGCTCCCGGAGGGAATCGCCCCCATGGAGTCACCCGGAATGCCGGTCCTCTGGCGAAATGCCAGTCTTGTCCCGTGACTCTCTGGCTGCGCGCGACAGTACTGGCGATCGTGGTGGGCGCGAGCGCGACGGTCCTGCCGCAGGCCGACCGGGCGTACGGCGCCGAGCCGACGCGCCCCGTCCCGACGGCGAGCACGTCCGCCGCCGCCACGCGGTCACCGGGCTCGGTGCCGGCCCACGAGACCCTGCGGAAGCCCGTACGGCCGTACGCCACCGGGACCCCGCCGCACGACACGTCGGCCGCCCCCTCCGGCCGCCCGTCGAGCCCGAAGCCGGCTCGTGAATCGCGGCACTCCGTCTCCTCCGGTGCCCCGCGCGGGCACGGCCCGGAGCGCGTCTCGCCCTCGGCCTCCCTCGCCCCCTCCCCCTCGGCCGCCACCCCCTCCCGTGCGGGAAGCCGTGCGGGTGAGGGCCGGGAGCGGCCGGGGCGGCGGGAGGAGCCGGAGGCGGAGGCGGAGGCGGAGGCGGACGGTACGCAGTCCACGGCGACCGATGCCGGGGACGACGGCCTCACCGCCGTGTCGAAGCCGCCCCCGCAGACCGCCGCGGCACGGCCGTCCCGTCCCGCGGTGCGGCCCGTGGCCGGGACCAAGGTGTTCATCCTGCCGCTCGGCACCGGGCTGGTGCTGGTCGGACTGGGGCTCGGGCTCGGCCTGTTCGCACTGCGGATACGGCGCTCGTAGGGCCGTACCGGAACTCCTAGGAGGCGACCAGCAGGACCTTGCCGATGTGACCGCTCTCCTCGACGACCCGGTGCGCGGCGGCCGCGTCGCTCATCGGGATCTCGCGGTCGACGACGGGACGGATGTGGCCGGCGTCCAGCAGCGGCCACACATGCTCGCGTACGGCCGCCACGATCGCCGTCTTCTCGGCCGGCGGCCGCGCCCGCAGTGAGGTCGCGCTGATCGCGGCGCGCTTGTTCAGCAGCGTGGCGATGTTCAGTTCGCCCTTGACACCGCCCTGCATGCCGATGATCGCGAGCCGTCCGTTGACGGCGAGGGCGTTGACGTTGCGGTCGAGGTACTTCGCGCCCATGTTGTCGAGGATGACGTCGGCACCCGCCCCGTCGGTGGCCTTCCCGACCTCCTCGACGAAGTCCTGCTCGCGGTAGTTGATCAGGACGTCCGCGCCGAGCTCGGCGCAGCGGTCCAGCTTCTCCTGCGTGCCCGCGGTCACCGCGACCTGGGCGCCCACGGCCTTCGCGAGCTGGATCGCCATGGTGCCGATGCCGCTGGAGCCGCCGTGCACCAGCAGGGTCTCGCCGGGGCGCAGGTGGGCGACCATGAAGACGTTCGACCAGACCGTGCAGACCACCTCGGGCAGCGCGGCCGCCCGCTTCAGGTCGATGCCCTTGGGCACGGGCAGCAGCTGCCCGGCCGGTACGGCGACCTTCTCGGCATATCCGCCGCCCGCGAGCAGCGCGCACACCTCGTCGCCGACGGCCCAGCCGGAGACACCGGGGCCGATCTCGGCGATCCGCCCGGAGCACTCCAGGCCGGGATAGGGGGAGGCGCCGGGCGGGGGGTTGTAGAAGCCCTGGCGTTGCAGGATGTCGGCGCGGTTGACGGCCCCGGCCACCACCTCGACCAGCACCTCGCCCTCGCCGGCCACGGGGTCCGGCACCTCGCTCCAGACCAGCGCCTCGGGTCCACCGGGTTCGGGAATCGTGATCGCATGCATGCGCTCGACGCTACTCCCCGCCCGGAAAAAGTCCGTGCACCACCGATGAGTTCGCGCGACGGTAAAGGTCTCCCCATGCGTAGCCCGAGTACGCGGAAGGACACCCACCATGAGCCAGCACACGTCGGACCTGGCCATCGAGACCGCAGGCCTGGTGAAAACGTTCGGCGAGACCAGGGCCGTCGACGGAGTCGACCTCGCGGTGCCGGCCGGCACGGTCTACGGCGTCCTCGGCCCCAACGGCGCCGGCAAGACCACCACCGTGAAAATGCTCGCCACTCTCCTGCGGCCCGACGGCGGCGAGGCCCACGTCTTCGGCCACGACATCGTCCGCGAGGCCGACGAGGTCCGCGGCCGCGTCAGCCTCACCGGCCAGTACGCCTCCGTCGACGAGGATCTCACCGGCACCGAGAACCTGGTCCTGCTGGGCCGTCTCCTGGGCCACCACAAGAAGGCGGCACGCGAGCGCGCCGGGCAGCTCCTGGAGGCCTTCGGTCTCTCGGAGGCGGCCGGAAAGCAGGTCAAGCACTACTCCGGCGGTATGCGGCGCCGTATCGACATCGCCGCGTCCATCCTCAACACCCCCGAGCTGCTCTTCCTCGACGAACCCACCACCGGCCTCGATCCGCGCAGCCGTAACCAGGTCTGGGACATCGTGCGCGCGGTCGTCGCCCAGGGCACCACCGTGCTGCTGACCACGCAGTATCTGGACGAGGCCGACCAGCTGGCCTCCCGGATCGCCGTCATCGACCACGGCCGGGTGATCGCCGAGGGCACCAAGGGTGAGCTGAAGGCCTCCGTGGGCGCCGGGACCGTACATCTGCGCCTGCGGGACGGCGGGCAGCGGCCGGAGGCGGCGGAGATCCTACGGCGGGCCCTGGACGCCGAGGTGCAGCTGGAACCGGACTCGGTCGCGCTGACCGCACGGCTCGCCACGGCAGCCGGTGACACGGCCGCCGAACAGGCCTCCCGCGCCCTCGCCGAACTGGCCCGCACCGGCATCACGGTCGACAACTTCTCGCTCGGCCAGCCCAGCCTGGACGAGGTGTTCCTCGCCCTCACCGGACACGACACGCAGGACGCCCAGGACGCCCAGGACACCGAGGAGATCACGGGATGAGCACCGTCACCCAGACCGAGGTCCAGGACCTCGCCCCCGTCAGCGCCGAGTCGCTGGCCGCGCTGCTGGTCACCGGGGAGCGGCCGCCGCGCCCGAGCGCGCTGTCGGCCTCGCTGACCTTCGGCTGGCGGGCGATCCTCAAGATCAAGCACGTGCCGGAGCAGCTCTTCGACGTCACCGCGTTCCCGATCATGATGGTGCTGATGTACACGTACCTGTTCGGGGGCGCCCTGGCCGGGTCCCCGGAGGAGTACATCCAGTTCCTGCTGCCGGGCATCCTGGTGATGTCGGTCGTGATGATCACGATGTACACCGGTGTCTCGGTCAACACCGACATCGAGAAGGGCGTCTTCGACCGCTTCCGCTCGCTGCCGATCTGGCGGCCGTCGGTGATGGTCGGCTATCTGCTCGGCGACGCCCTGCGGTACACGATCGCGTCCGTCGTGATGCTCACCGTCGGCGTGATCCTGGGCTACCGCCCGGACGGCGGGATCGGCGGTGTGGTCGCCGGGATCGCGCTGTTGGTCGTCTTCTCGTTCGCGTTCTCGTGGATCTGGACGATGTTCGGGCTGCTGCTGCGCACCGAGAAGTCGGTGATGGGCGTCAGCATGATAGTGATCTTCCCGCTGACCTTCCTGTCCAACGTCTTCGTCGACCCTCGCACGATGCCGGGCTGGCTCCAGGCCTTCGTCAACAACAGCCCGATCACCCATCTGTCCTCGGCCGTACGCGAACTGATGGCGGGCGACTGGCCCGCCGACGAGATCGCCTGGTCGCTGGGGTGGGCGGCCCTGTTCGTCGCGGTCTTCGGACCGATCACCATGCGGCTGTACAACCGCAAATGACCAGATCCGCGTTCCGGAGCGTACTCAGTCCTGCGGAAACGGGCGGACGTCGGATGCCCATCTGTCCTCGGCCCTCGCGCAAACGGACGACCGGCGACCGGCCCACCCACGAAACCACCTGATCGCCCGGGTGGGCGGCCCTGTACGTCGCGGTCTTCGGACCGATCACCATGCGGCTGTACAACCGCAAATGACCAGATCCGCGTTCCGGAGCGTACTCAGTCCTGCGGAAACGGGCGGACGTCGGATGCCCATCTGTCCTCGGCCCTCGCGCAAACAGACGACCGGCGACCGGCCCACCCACGAAACCACCTGATCGCCCGGGTGGGCGGCCCTGTTCGTCGCGGTCTTCGGACCGATCACCATGCGGCTGTACAACCGCAAATGACCAGATCCGCGTTCCGGAGCGTACTCAGTCCTGCGGAAACGGGCGGACGT
>NZ_JBIWLX010000005.1:205036-322256 GCF_044766405.1 Streptomyces sp. NPDC102270
GTCTTCGGACCGATCACCATGCGGCTGTACAACCGCAAATGACCAGATCCGCGTTCCGGAGCGTACTCAGTCCTGCGGAAACGGGCGGACGTCGGGTGCCACCTGGGTGCCCGGCGTCGCCCGCACGATCGTGATCAGCCGGTCCGTCAGCTCCAGCGTCCCGACGGCCGGATCGTCGTACCCGAGCACCCGGTGCCCGCGCAGCACACTGACCACCAGGTCGTCCGCCTCCCGTGGCTTCCTGCCCACCTCGGCCTTTATGACCGGTCGCTCGATGATGTCGAGTCCGCTGCCCTGCTGGATGAGGTCCTCCATCACCATGCCGGCCGCGGGGCTCAGCACCGACAGTCCGAGAAGCCGGCCGGCCGCGCTGGCGCTGGTGATGACCGCGTCCGCGCCGGACTGCTTGAGCAGCGGCGCGTTCTCCTCCTCGCGCACCGCGGCCACGATCTTGGCGCCCTTGTTGAGCTGCCGGGCGGTCAAGGTCACCAGGACGGCCGTGTCGTCGCGCTGAGTGGCGATGATGATCTTCCGAGCCCTGTGCACCTCGGCCCGCTTCAGCACCTCGCTGCGCGTCGCGTCACCGATGACCCCCGCATAGCCCTCGGCCGTCGCGGCCTCGATCGCCTTGCCGCTGGGGTCGACCACCACGACCTGCTCCTTCTTCAGGCCCGTCGCGCACACGGTCTGGATCGCGGAGCGGCCCTTGGTTCCGAAGCCGACGACGACGGTGTGGTCGCGCAAGGTGGACCTCCAGCGGTTGAGTCGCCACTCGTCGCGGGTGCGCTCGGTGAGGACCTCGAGCGTGGTGCCGACCAGGATGATCAGAAACAGCACACGCAGGGGCGTGATGACGAAGATGTTGGTGAGCCGGGCGGCATCGCTGACCGGGGTGATGTCGCCGTATCCGGTGGTGGAGAGGGTGACGGTCGCGTAGTACCAGGCGTCGAGGAAGTCGACCGACCGGTCCGAGTTGTCGTTGTAGCCATCACGGTCGGCGTAGACGATCAGGGCGGTCGCCGCGAGGACCAGCAGGGCCATCAGAACCCGCTTGGCGACCTGACGGAACGGGTGCTCCACCACCTTGCGCGGCAACTTCACCTTGTGGGTCACGAGATGCTCGTCCGCCTGGCGGGCGATCGCGTCATGGCCCGGAAGTTTCACGTGAAACACACCCCGATTCCGGCGGACGCCCAGGGCAGATCGAGCAGTTCGGCCTCCTGCCCCGGCCGGGTACCCCCGGGCGGTACGACGGCGAGGGCATCGGCGGCCGCGATGCCCCGCAGCATGGCCGGACCGTTGTAGTGCAGCGGGATAGCGCAGTCACCGTGCAGGACGACCGGGACGAGCCGGGTGTCGTAGGGGTGACCGTGGGCCTCGTCCCTCAGGGGCAGGGTGTACGGCTCCGGGGCCGGGCGGGCGGCCAGGGTGCGCAGCAGCGGGTCGGCGAGCGTGAGCAGGCCGGAGACGGCGGCCAGGGGGTTGCCCGGCAGACCGACGAGGTGCTGGTTCTCCTTGGTGCGGGCCAGCAGCATGGGGTGGCCGGGGCGCACCTGGACACCGTCGACCAGGAGTTCGGCGCCGATACGGCGAAGGATGGGGTGGACGTGGTCGACGGGTCCGGCCGCGGTGCCGCCGGTCGTGACGATCACGTCCGCCTTGGAGCCGGTGATCGCCTTGTGCAGGGCCTGGGCGGAGTCACCGAGCCTACGTACGGCGGTGACCTCGGCGCCGAGCGCGCGCAGCCAGGGCGGGAGCATCGGGCCGAGGGCGTCGCGGATCAGACCGTCGCGCGGGGTGCCTTCGGTGAGCAACTCGTCGCCCAGGACCAGGACGTCGACGCGGGGGCGGGGGACGGCGGTGAGGGTGTCGTACCCGGCGGCCGCGGCAAGGCCGAGGACAGCCGGGGTGGCGAGGGTGCCGGGCGGCAGGAGCTGGTCGCCGCTGCGGCATTCCTGGCCGCGCGGGCGGATGTCCTGGCCGTGCACGACCTCCCGGGTGGCGTGCAGCCGGCCCTTCTCGTCGGTCCGCCCGTGCTCGCTGCGCAGGACGGCGGTGGTGTCCGGGGGGACGCGCGCGCCGGTGGCGATCCGGGCCGCCTCGCCGTCGGTGAGGGGAGCGGGCTCGGCGTGCCCGGCCAGTACGCCCTCCTCCCGTACGGCCCAGGGGCCGGGGCCCGCGACCGCCCAGCCGTCCATGGCCGAGGTGTCGAAGGAGGGGAGGTCGGTGAGGGCGTCGAGGGGGGCGGCCAGGGTGAGTCCGAGGGCGTCTTCGAGCCGTACGGAGACGGGGGCACGGCGGGTGACCGCGCGAGCGGCCCGGGCGGCGGTGGCGCGAGCCTCGGGCCAGGGGGTAGCCCTGTGGCGGGCGTCGGGTTCGGCCGCCGGGCCTGAGCCCTGGGGCGGCGGTGCGGGAGTGCGGCGGCCCCCCGGGTGCGCGGTGCCGTTGTCTTCTCTCACCAGGGCCAGCGCCTCCTCGACGTCGAGGTCGTCGGCGTCCTCGGCGAGGCCCGCGGGGTCACCGGCGCGCACGGAACGGGCGGTCATCCGGCGTCCGGGCGAGTGTCCGGGGCCCCGTCGGGTGCGGCGGCCGTCTCCCTGTCGGCCTCCTCCGCCCAGCGCAGGGCCAGGGCCGCGGCCTTGCGGGAGGCATCGGCGACCGCCTCGGGGCCACCGTCCGCCCGTGCGGCGGCGTAGCCGACGAGGAAGGTGGTCAGCGGTGCCGCGGGCCTGGCCACGCCGTGCGCGGCGTCACGGGCGAGGTCGAGCAGCACGCCGGTGTCGACGTCGAGGTCGATGCCCAGCTCGTCCTTGACTGCGGAAATCCATTCATCCAACACGTGTCCATGCTCCCTGATGCGTGCCCTGGCGGTGGCGATGTCGTCCCAGGTGTCGCAGTCGAAGGACGCGACGGGGTCGGGGACGCGGGTGAGGTCGAGCACGGTAGTCAGCCGGCGCAGCGGAAGGCCGGTGAGAGCGCCGTGCTTCTTCGCGAGTGCGGCGAGCTCGTGGCGCAGTGACGAGGTGCGGTACGCGGCCACCAGCGGCTGGTCGCGGCCGTCGGCGTCGGTGAGCAGTACGCCGTCGGTGCCGCCCGTGCGCAGGACGGTCAGCAGCGTTCGTGCCGTGCCCTCCTGAAGGAAGGGCAGGTCGGCGGAGAGCACCAGGACGTACCGCGCCGCGGTGTGCCGCAGACCGGCGTCCAGGGCGGCCAGCGGACCGCCGCCGGGCGGGTCCTCGCGGGCCCAGGTCACCGGCCGGGCGGTGGGGCGGGGGTCGGCGACGACGACGGTGGTGCTCGCGTCGGCACAGGCCGCGAGGACGCGGTCGAGCAGGGCGCGTCCGCCCACCCGCACACCGGGCTTGTCCGCACCGCCGAGCCGCCGGGCGGCACCCCCGGCGAGCACGACCACGTCGTACACGGGACCGGCGTCCGAGGCGCGCGGGGGCTCGTTGGAGGTCACCCCCCGAGTATGCGTGCCGTCGCGATCACAGGGAACGTGCGGCGGCACCGCGATCGGGGGTGGCGGGCCGGCACCGCGCTCGCGGCGGGCGGGTGCCGGCACCGCGAGCGTGGTGTGCGGGTGCCTCGGTCACAGGGTGCGTGTTGTGCGGGTGCCTCGGTCACAGGGTGCGCAGCAGGACCGCCGGCTGTTCCACGCAGTCCGCCACATACCGCAGGAAGCCGCCCGCGGTGCCGCCGTCGCACACCCGGTGGTCGAAGGTGAGCGAGAGCTGGACGACCTGACGCACCGCCAGCTCGCCCTCGTGCACCCATGGCTTGGGGACGATGCGGCCGACGCCGAGCATGGCCGCCTCGGGATGGTTGATGATCGGCGTGGAGCCGTCGACACCGAACACGCCGTAGTTGTTCAACGTGAAGGTGCCGCCCGTGAGTTCCGCGGGGGTGAGGGTGCCGGTGCGGGCCGCCTCGGTCAGCCGGGCGAACTCCGCGGACAGCGACTCCGCGTCCCGCGCCTGCGCGTCCTTGACGACCGGCACGACCAGTCCCCGCTCGGTCTGCGCGGCGAACCCCAGGTGCACGGCGTCCAGTCGCACGATCTCCCTGGCCGCCATGTCGACGGTGGAGTTGAGCTCCGGGAAGCGGGCGAGGGCGGCGGTGCAGATCCGGGCGAGCAGCGCGAGCAGGGAGATCTTCGGGCCGCCGGTGGCGTTCATCGCGGCACGCGCGCGCATGAGTTCCGTCGCGTCGGCGTCCACCCAGCAGGTGGCGTCGGGGATCTCGCTCCGGCTGCGGGACAGCTTGTCGGCGACCGCGCCCCGGACGCCCTTGAGGGGGACACGGGTCCCTGCGGGGGTGGTGGCCGGGGCAGTCACCGGGGTGTGCGGGGCTTGCGGGGTTTCCGGGATGACGGTCGCTGCCGCTGCCGGGCGTCCCTGTGAGGCGACGGCACGCAGGGCGTACTCGACGTCGGCCCGCAGGATCAGTCCGTCGGGGCCGGAACCGGTGAGCTCCCTGAGGTCCAGGCCGTTCTCCCGGGCGAGGCGGCGGACCAGCGGGGAGATCACGGGGACGGGGCCCTCGACCACCTCGGGGGGTGCCGGGCTGCCGTTCACCGGCACGGGGACCTGCTGCTCCCGCCGCACCCTGCGCCTGCGCGCTGGTGCCTCCGAGGTGCCGTACCCGACAAGGACGTTCCCCGAGCCCTCGGTCCGTACATCGGGGTCGGACGCCGGTGCCCCCACCGCGACCGTGATGAGAGGTGACCCCACGGGGAGCTCACTGCCCTCCTCGCCAAAGCGGGCCGTGACGACCCCGGCGTAGGGGCAGGGGACGTCGACCATCGCCTTGGCCGTCTCGACCTCGACGACCGGCTGGTCGACCGCGACGACGTCGCCGACCTCCACCAGCCAGCGGACGATCTCCGCCTCGGTCAGGCCCTCGCCGAGATCCGGCAGCCTGAACTCCAGCACCTGCGCCATCAGCTCTCCGCCTCCCACTGCAGACGCCCCACGGCGTCCAGGATCCGGTCCACGCCGGGCAGGTGGTGACGCTCCAGCATCGGCGGCGGATAAGGGATGTCGAACCCGGCCACGCGCAGCACCGGCGCCTCCAGATGGTGGAAGCAGCGCTCCGTGATCCTGGCCGCGATCTCCCCGCCCGGTCCGCCGAACCCGCCCGACTCGTGCACGACGACCGCTCGTCCGGTCCGCCGTACCGAGGCCGAGACCGTGTCGTCGTCGAACGGCACCAGTGAGCGCAGGTCGACGACTTCGAGGTCCCACCCCTCCTCCCGCGCGGCCTCGGCAGCTTCGAGGCACACGGGTACGGACGGCCCGTACGTGATGAGTGTGGCGCTCCGGCCGGGGCGCCGCACCACCGCACGGCCTATCGGTTCAACGGCCTGGGGGTCGTCCGGGTTCCAGGAGTCCTTCGACCAGTACAGCCGCTTGGGCTCCAGGACGACGACGGGATCGTCGGAGGCGATGGCCGCGCGCAGCAGTCCGTAGGCGTCGGCGACGGTCGCGGGCGTGACGACGTGGAGTCCCGGCGTCGCCATGTAGTAGGCCTCGGAGGCGTCGCTGTGGTGCTCGACCCCGCCAATGCCGCCGCCGTAGGGGACCCGGATGGTGATCGGGAGCGGCATCGCCCCGCGGGTGCGGTTGCGCATTTTCGCCACATGGCTGATCAGCTGTTCGAACGCCGGGTAGGCGAAGGCGTCGAACTGCATCTCCACGACCGGACGCAGCCCGTACATCGCCATGCCGACGGCGGTGCCGAGGATGCCGGCCTCGGCGAGCGGGGTGTCCGTACAGCGGTCCTCGCCGAACTCCTTGGCCAGTCCGTCGGTGACCCGGAAGACACCGCCGAGGGTGCCGACGTCCTCGCCCATGACGTGCACGGTGGGGTCGGCCGCCATCGCGTCGCGCAGCGCCCGGGTGAGCGCCTGCGCCATGGTGGCCGGCTTGAGGGCGACGGTGGTCATCGGTGCGTCTCCCCGTGAGCGTCGTGCTCGGCTTCCAGTTCCGCACGCAACTGGGCTTGCTGCTCGCGCAGTTGCGGGGTGGGCTCGGCGTACACATGGGCGAACAGGTCCATCGGGTCGAGGACCGGGTCCTGGTTCATGCGCTCGCGCAGTCCCGCGGCGAACTCCTCCGCGTCCTCGCGTACGGCCTCGATGCCGGCCTCGTCGATCAGGCCGCGCTCGGTCAGCTCGTGTTCCAGGAGGGCGATCGGGTCGTGTCCGCGCCAGGTCTCGACCTCGGCGTCGCCGCGGTAGCGGGTCGCGTCGTCGGCGTTGGTGTGGGCGTCCACGCGGTAGGTGATCGCCTCGACCAGGGTGGGGCCGCCGCCCGCGCGCGCATGGCGTACGGCGGCGGTGAGGACCTCGTGCACGGCGGCCGCGTCGTTGCCGTCGACCAGCCGCCCGGGCATGCCGTAGCCGACGGCCTTGTGGGCCAGCGAGGGGGCCGCGGTCTGCTTGGCGAGCGGAACGGAGATCGCGAAGCCGTTGTTCTGGACCAGGAAGACGACCGGGGCCTGCCAGACGGCGGCGAAGTTCAGTGCCTCGTGGAAGTCGCCCTCGCTGGTGCCGCCGTCGCCGACCATGGCGAGCGCGACCACGTCGTCGCCCTTGAGACGGGCGGCATGAGCGAGACCGACGGCGTGCGGGAGCTGGGTGGCGAGCGGGGTGCACAGGGGGGCCACCCGGTGCTCGCGCGGGTCGTAGCCGGTGTGCCAGTCGCCGCGCAGGAGGGTCAGCGCCTGGACGGGGTCCACGCCGCGGGCGACGGCGGCGAGGGTGTCGCGGTAGCTGGGGAAGAGCCAGTCGCGGTCCTGGAGGGCCAGCGCGGCGGCGATCTCGCAGGCCTCCTGGCCGGTGCTGGAGGGGTAGACGGCGAGGCGGCCCTGCTTGGTGAGGGCGGTGGCCTGGGTGTTGTAGCGGCGGCCGCGCACCAGCTCGGCGTACAGCCGGCGCAGCAGGGCCGGGTCGGCCTGCGCGGCCGCGTCGGTGCCGAGGACGCGATGGGGCTGCGCGTCGGGCAGCAGGGGCGCGGGATCCGTGCGGGGCTGCCAGGCGGGCGGCGGCGATGGCCGATACGCGCCACGCTGCTCCATGACCGTCATGACGGCACCTCCTCGTGGGAGCGGCTGGTGGCGCACCACGGGTGTGAGGCGCCTCACCTACCGATTGTTCGGTCGCCGGCACATTTTGGCTACAGGCCCCCTCAGGCTGTGGACAAACGGTTCTCCACAGCCTGAGATGGACGCAGTACGTCCATGGTAGGGAGGCGGGGGGACATGGCACCTGAACAAATGGCCGACGGCCCGGAGAGCGGCGTCCCCCTTCCACCCCCGCGTCCGCTCGACGCCATCGATCAGGACATCATCCAGATGCTCCAGGCGGACGGCCGCGCGTCGATACGGTCGGTCGCCGAACGGGTGCATGTCTCGCGCGCCAACGCCTACGCGCGGATCAACCGGCTCGTCGAGGACGGCGTCATCCGCGGCTTCGGAGCCCGGGTCAACCACGAGCGCGCGGGCCAGGGCACGTCGGCGTACATCACCCTGAAGATCGTCCAGAACTCCTGGCGCACGGTCCGCGAACAGCTCAGACAGCTGCCCGGGGCCTCGCACATCGCGCTGGTCGGCGGCGACTTCGACGTCCTGCTGCTCGTCCACACCCCGGACAACAGATCCCTGCGCGAACTGGTCCTCACCCGCCTCCAGGCCATCCCCGAGGTCCTCAGCACCCGCACCCTCCTGGTCTTCGAGGAGGAGGACCTGGAACCGCAGGGCTGAGTTCAGGAAGCCTTCCGCAGCCCGCCGAAGATCAACTGGGCGACCGCGTCCGCCACTTCGCGTTCGTTCATGCCCCGGCCGTCCGGGCGGTACCACTCCACGATGGAGTTGATCATCCCGAAGACCAGACGGGTCGCGAGGCGTACCTCCACGTCACCGCGTACATCGCCGTCCGCGGCCGCCGCCTTGAGGAGCTCGGCGACGCGGTGGTCGAAGTCGCGGCGGCGCTCCAGGGCCCACCGCTCGGTGCCGGTGTTGCCGCGCACCCGCAGCAGCAGGGTGACGTAAGGGAGTTCGGCGATCAGCACCTCCACCATGCGCCGCACGACGTACTCCAGGCGGCCGGAGGCACGGCCCACGCGCGCGTGCTCCTCGTCGAGGATCCCGAAGAGACCGTCCAGCGCCCGGCTGACGGCCCGGCGCAGGAGTTCCTCCTTGCCGGAGACGTGGTGGTAGATCGACGACTTGGAGATGCCGGCCGCCTTGGAGAGGTGCTCCATGGAGGTGCCGTCGTAGCCGCGCTCGATGAAGACCTGGACGGCGACGGACAGCAGCGTCTCCGGGGTGTACGTGTCGCGCTTGGCGGTCGTCATGAGGTACTGCCCTCCCGCTTGTCGGAGGCGTACGCGTGCCGGTACAGCGCGAGCGAGGGCGCGTACCGTCCGGACGGGTCGCGCAGGTGCAGGTCGTCGAGGAGGGCGTAGGCCCAGTTGCGGCCGAGCCTGCGGCTCCACTCGAAGGGGCCCAGCGGATAGTTCACCCCGAGCCGCATGGCGGTGTCGATGTCCTCCCGGGTGGCGACGCCCTTGGCGACGGCGTCGTGCGCCAGGTCGATGATCCGGGCGACCGTACGGGCGACGATCATGCCGGGCACGTCACCGATGACGCTGACGTCCTTGCCGAGCGCCTGGAAGAGCCCAACGGCCTCGGCGAGCGTCTGCTGCGAGGTGTCCTGGGAGGCGGACAGCGCGATCCGCGTGGCCCTGCGGTAGTCGAGGGCGAGGTCGAAGTAGACGACGTCCCGGAACTCCACCGAGGTCTGCCCGTCGGCGAGCGCGAGCTGGCCGCCGCTCGGCAGGACCAGACGGGTGCCGTGGTCCTCCTCGTCGTCGCGGACCTGGATGCCCGCCTCGCGGATCAGCGCGAGCAGTTCGGACGCGGGGCCCAGATCGCCCTCGGCGACGACGTACGCGGGCGCCTGGGCCCGCTCCGCGGTGTGCGGCTCGTCGCGCTCGACGCCGTCCGTGTACTCGTACCAGCCCCGCCCGCTCTTGCGGCCGAGCCGGCCCGACTCGACCAGGCGCTGCTGGGCCAGCGAGGGCGTGAAGCGCACGTCCTGGAAGAAGGCGTGCCACACCGAGTGCGTCACGGACTCGTTGACGTCCTGCCCGATCAGGTCGGTCAGTTCGAACGCGCCCATCTTGAAGCCGCCGCACTCGCGCAGGACCGCGTCGATGGTGGCGGGCTCGGCGCCCTGGGCCTCGTAGACCGCGAACGCCTCGGCGTAGAAGGGCCGCGCGATGCGGTTGACGATGAAGCCGGGGGTGTCGGCGCACGCGACCGGGGTCTTGCCCCACGCGCGTGCCATCTCGTACGCGCGCGTGGCCGACGAGACCTCGGTGGCGAACCCGGAGACGACCTCGACCAGCGGCAGCAGCGGCGCGGGATTGAAGAAGTGCAGGCCCACGAAGCGGCCCGGGTGGCGCAGGGCACCGGCGATGGCCGTCACCGACAGGGAGGAGGTGTTGGTGGCGAGCAGACAGTCCTCGCCGACGATGTCCTCCAGCTCCCGGAACAACTCCTGCTTGACGTCCAGTCGCTCCAGGACGGCCTCGACGACCAGGGTGCAGTCCGCGAGGTCGGTGAGATGCTCGGCGGCCACCAGACGGGTGCGCGCCGCGTCCCGGTGGGCGGCGGTGAGCCGGTCCTTCTCGACGAGCCGGTCAAGGCGGGCACCGATCGCGTCGGCCGCCTCCCGGGCACGGCCGGAGGCGGCGTCGTACAGCCGCACGGTGTGCCCGGCGACCAGCGCGACCTGGGCGATGCCCTGGCCCATGGTGCCGGTGCCGACGACGGCCACGGGGCTGCTGAGGTCGAGTCCTGTCATGTGCGCGATCCTCCCGCACGGGGTTTTCCACAGATGCGGCGGACCCCCTTGTCCCGACCGATCGTTCGGTTACTCTAACTCTGACTGTCCGTTCCTGCCCAGGTTTCTGCCCAGGTCATGAGCTCGACGAAG
Organism: Streptomyces sp. NPDC102270; assembly: GCF_044766405.1. NCBI lineage: Bacteria > Bacillati > Actinomycetota > Actinomycetes > Kitasatosporales > Streptomycetaceae > Streptomyces > Streptomyces sp. NPDC102270. Next base: position 215,040 of record NZ_JBIWLX010000005.1, read on the forward strand.
AGTTCTTGAGACGAGGAGTTGGTCCCGTATGGCCGCCGAACTCACCGCGCACGATCTGATCGCCGCGCACCGGCCCACCCTCGACCAGGCGCTGGAAGCGATCCGCACCCGCGCGTACTGGTCGCCGCACCCCGAGCACCCCAAGGCCTACGGCGAGAACGGCAGCCTGGACATGGCGGCGGGCAAGGCCGCCTTCGACGCCCTCCTCGGCACCCGCCTCGACCTCGGCCAGCCCGGCACCGACGACTGGGTGGGCGGCGAGGTCTCCCCGTACGGCATCGAACTGGGCGTGACCTACCCACACGCGGACATCGACGTGCTGCTGCCCGCCATGAAGGCGGGCCAGAAGGCGTGGCGGGACGCGGGCGCGGAGATCCGCGCGGTGGTCTGTCTGGAGATCCTCAAGCGGATCAGCGACCGGACCCACGAGTTCGCGCACGCGGTCATGCACACCAGCGGCCAGGCCTTCATGATGGCGTTCCAGGCGGGCGGCCCGCACGCGCAGGACCGCGGCCTGGAGGCGGTGGCGTACGCGTACGTGGAGCAGGTCCGCACCCCCGACACCGCCGAGTGGACCAAGCCGCAGGGCAAGCGCGACCCGCTCGCGCTCACCAAGCGGTTCACACCGGTCCCGCGCGGGATCGGCCTGGTCATCGGCTGCAACACCTTCCCGACGTGGAACGGCTATCCGGGCCTGTTCGCCTCCCTGGCCACCGGCAACGCGGTCCTGGTGAAGCCGCACCCGCGCGCGGTGCTGCCCCTGGCGCTCACGGTCCAGGTGGCGCGGGACGTCCTGAGCGAGGCCGGCTTCGACCCGAACCTGGTGGCGCTCGCCGCCGAGCGCCCCGGCGAGGCCATCGCGAAGACCCTGGCCACGCGCCCCGAGATCCGCATCATCGACTACACCGGCTCGACGGAGTTCGGCGACTGGCTGGAGGCCAACGCCCGCCAGGCGCAGGTCTACACGGAGAAGGCCGGCGTCAACTCGGTGCTCGTGGAGTCGGCCGGCGACTACAAGGGGATGCTCTCCAACCTGGCCTTCTCCCTGTCCCTGTACAGCGGCCAGATGTGCACGACCCCGCAGAACCTGTTGATCCCCCGGGACGGCATCCGCACCGACGAGGGTCCCAAGACCTTCGACGAGGTGGTCTCGGACCTCGCCCGCTCGGTCGACGGCCTCCTCGGCGACGACGCGCGCGCGAACGCGCTGCTGGGCGCGATCGTCAACCCGGACGTGAAGGCCCGCCTGGAGGCCGCGGCCGGGCTGGGCGAAGTCGCCCTGCCCTCGCGGGAGATCACCAACTCGGAGTTCCCGGGCGCGGTCGTGCGCACACCCGTCGTCGTCAAGCTGGACGGGGCCAAGCCGGACGACGAGGCCGCCTACATGAGCGAGTGCTTCGGCCCTGTGTCGTTCGCCGTCGCGGTCGACTCGGCGGCCGACGCGGTGGAACTGCTGCGGCGCACGATCCGCGAGAAGGGCGCGATGACCGTCGGCGCGTACACCACCGACGAGGAGGTCGAACAGGCCGTCCAGGAGGTCTGCCTGGAGGAGGCCGCGCAGTTGTCGCTGAACCTCGTGGGCGGGGTGTACGTCAACCAGACGGCCGCGTTCTCCGACTTCCACGGATCGGGAGGCAACCCGGCCGCCAACTCCGCGCTGTGCGACGGGGCGTTCGTCGCCAACCGGTTCCGGGTCGTCGAGGTGCGCCGGGAGGCCTAGGACCCGCCGAGACTCCAGTGGTAGAGGGCCATCGCCACACTCGTCGCCAGGTTGTAGCTGGAGACCTGGGGGCGCATGGGAAGGGCGAGCAAATGGTCGGCACGCGCGCGTAGTTCCGGCGACAGCCCACTGCGCTCCGAACCGAAGGCGAGGACGGCGTCGTCCGGGAGCTTCACACCCCGGATGTCGTCGCCCTCCGGATCCAGGGCGAACACCGGGCCCGGCGGCAGCTCGGCCACCGTCAGCCGCTCCACCGCGGTCGCGAAATGCAGGCCCGCCCCACCGCGGACCACCGTCGGATGCCAGGGGTCGAGCGTGCCCGTGGTGACCACACCGGTCGCCCCGAAGCCCGCGGCCAGCCGGATCACGGCCCCGGCGTTGCCGAGGTTGCGCGGATGGTCCAGGACCACGACGGGGGCCGTACGCGGGATGTGCGCCAGCTTCCGGAGGTTCGCGGCTCGGGACGGTCGTACGGCCAGAGCCGCCACCGCCGTGGGATGCGGGCGCGGCACGAGGGACGCGTACGCCGACTCCGGGATCTGCGTCAGCAGCGCGCCCAGAGCGCCTCGTACGTCCGGCGCCAGCTCTTCGGCCAGAGCGAGCGCCGCGCCCCGGTCGACGGCGACCGCCACCGGGACCTCGGCCCCGAAGCGCACGGCGTGCTTGAGGGCGTGGAAGCCGTCGAGCAGCACGGAGGTATCTGCGAGCCGGTGCCACAGGCTCACGGGATCGGGACCGGTCATGCGGGGAAGCCTACGTGCCGGTGACCGGGGTTCTCGGGGTCACCGGGGCTGCCGCCGGGGTTGTCGCCGGCGCCGTCAGCGGGCCTCGGGGGCTTCGCGGAGCCCATCCCCGGCTCCATCGGTGGGCCTGGCTGCCGAGGGGGCCGGCGCCCCCTCGGACCGCGTTGCTCCTTCGGGCCGCGTTGCTCCTTCGGACCGCCAGCCAAGCGCGCCCACAGCCGCGTACGCGCGTGTGCCGCCCAGTCGCCGAGTCGGCGAAGGAACGACGTCGGCAGGAACACCGAGTCGGCCGCGATCATCGCCAGCGAGAAGAACGGCAGGCCGAGGACGACTGCGATCACCGCGTGCTCGGTGATCATCGCCGCCAGGAGGACGTTCTTGACCCGCCGGTTGAACAGCGTGAACGGGAAGGCGACCTGTACGGCGACCGTGCCGTACGTCACCAGCATCACCATGACGCCGTTGGCCGACAGCAGGTCGGCGAGGGCGGGCCAGGGCGAGAAGGACTCCAGGTGGAGGGGGTAGTAGACGGCCGTGCCGTCCTGCCAGCGGGAGCCCTGGATCTTGTACCAGCCCGCCGTCGCGTAGATCAGACACGCCTCGGCCATGATCACGAGCAGAGCGCCGTTGTGGACGATGTTGCCGACGACGTCGAGCATGATCCGCGACTGCCCGGACCGGGCGAACCGACCGACCGCCCACCACAGGGCCTGCGCCAGCCACAGGACCCACAGGAGCGCCGGGACGACCCAGTCGCCGTTCAGCCTGTCCAGGAAGGCCGCCGACACCAGCACGAGCCCGAGGACGCCCCACAGGGCCGGGCCGACACGGTCCACGACGTGCTCTCCACGCGCGCGTGCCTCCCGCGTGCGCCGGGCCCGCCGCTCGTCCAGCGACCAGACCTGACCGCAGCGCGTGAAGACGAGGTAGATGCACATCAGATGCAGGACGTTGTCGCCGCCGTCACCCATGAAGATGCTGCGGTTCTGGAGCGAGAGCACGCCGACCATGAAGAGCACGGACGTCGCACGGGTGCGCCAGCCGAGCAGCAGCAGAAGGCTCGACAGGACGGCGAGCACATAGACCGTCTCGAACCAGAACTGGCCGTCCGACCACATCAGGGCCGTGAACGCGCCGTTGAGCGAGATCAGCTGGTCGGCGAGGTTCCAGCTCCACGGTCCGTCCGGGCCGTACAGCTCCTGGCGGTGCGGGAACTCGCGCAGCAGGAACAGCAGCCATGTCGCGCTGAAACCGATACGGATCATGGCCGTCTGGTAGGGGCCGAGGGCGGCCTCGGTGACGCGGGCGATGCCGGTGGACACCGCCAGGGCGAATCGGTTCACCGGGCGCTCCCCTCGGTGTCCTCCGACGTCACGGCCCACCAAGGCAGCTCGCGGTAGACCGGCTGCACCGAGACCTTCTCCTCGCTCCACTTCGGCGGGGGCACGCTCGACGTCCTGGAGCGGGCCTGGACACTCACAAGGATGTCGCCCCGCGCGGCCACGTGGTCGCGCTCCAGACGCAGCACCACGAGGCGGCGGAGATACGTCTGGGACAGGGTGCCGCGCAGGCCGACCGGACGGTTGTCGGCGTCGTGCGTGGAGACGAAGAGGTCCCAGGAACGGCGCAGCTCGTTCTGCTGGGTGTGGCTGGGCAGCAGATTGCCGTCGATGGCCCGGCCGTCCTGGGCGGACAGGTCGTACCAGCCGGTCGTACGACTGCCACCGTCGGCGGTCCGTATCCGGGCCCGGACCTGCACCGCGATGTTCTGCTGAAGGGGGTTCGGAGCGAAGAGCTTCCAGTTCTGTTCGAACTCCGGGTAGACCCAGTCGTCCACCGCCCTGCCGTGCTGCTTGGTCACCGTGTTCACCGGCGCGACGTGCAGAAACACCATCCCGATGTGGACACAGACGGCGACAGCGACGACGGCGAGCGCCAGGACTACACCGATCTGATAGCGCAGGGAGAGGGCGGTCACGCCGGTACGGGGCTCGGGGTCGGAGTCCGGGTTCCGGAGGGGGGCAGGCCCTGAGGCCGGGGCGGCCGGGGGTATCGCTGCGGGGGCGGAGGGGTGGGTGTCGGAGGACTCGGGGGTCGCGTCGGACCCGCCCTGCACTTCCGGCTCACCGAGCGCTCCCGGCCCGTAGGGACCGTCTGGCTCCTCTGACCCCTCTGCCCTCTCAGGTCCCTCGACTCCCCGGGGCTCAGCGGCATCGCCCGGCTCGCTCGCGGCGCCCGGTCGTCGCCGGGCGTTCGAGCCTCCGTCGTACGCGTCCATTCCGCCCCGTTCCCGATTCCGGTCCGTGCACCGCCGCCCGGCCGCAGGAGACGGCGGCGCCCGGTGGCCAGGCGCCCGCACCCGCCTCGCCGCGGTGGCTCGCACGGCACGGTACTCAGGCCCGACCGCCACGCACAGCCCCTGTCGGCCGACCCCGCTATGGCCGTTCTCACTCCCGAACCGGCTTTCTACCGGTTTTCCACAGGCCGCCGGGGTGGGTTTTCCACAGCGGTTGACACCTTACGGCGCCCGGCACACCATGGAATCGCACGAACCGAACGATCGGTCGGGAGCAGGTTCCGGCGGAGCCCAGGTCGAGGGGGCCTCATGGCGACAGCAGCCGCGCATCAGACGGCGAGCACACGGACGTACGGCGCTCAGGGCGCCGTCGGCGACGACACCGCGGAGTACCAGAGCGTCTTCGACGCCACCGTGGCCGCCGACGAGCGCATCGAGCCGCGCGACTGGATGCCCGACGCCTACCGCGCGACCCTGGTCCGCCAGATCGCGCAGCACGCCCACTCGGAGATCATCGGCATGCAGCCGGAGGCGAACTGGATCACGCGCGCGCCCTCCCTGCGCCGCAAGGCCATCCTGATGGCCAAGGTCCAGGACGAGGCGGGGCACGGCCTCTACCTCTACAGCGCGGCGGAGACCCTCGGCACCGGCCGCGACGAGCTCCTCGACAAGCTCCATTCCGGCCGCCAGAAGTACTCCTCGATCTTCAACTACCCGACCTTGACGTGGGCGGACGTCGGCGCGATCGGCTGGCTGGTGGACGGCGCCGCGATCACCAACCAGGTCCCGCTGTGCCGCTGCTCCTACGGCCCGTACGCGCGTGCGATGGTCCGCATCTGCAAGGAGGAGTCCTTCCACCAGCGCCAGGGGTACGAGCTGCTGCTGGCTCTGAGCAACGGCACGCCCGAGCAGCACGCGATGGCGCAGGACGCCGTGGACCGCTGGTGGTGGCCGTCCCTGATGATGTTCGGTCCGCCCGACGACGAGTCCGCGCACTCCGCGCAGTCGATGGCCTGGAAGATCAAGCGCCATTCCAACGACGAGCTGCGCCAGCGATTCGTCGACATCTGCGTCCCCCAGGCCGAGTCCCTCGGCCTCACGCTCCCCGACCCGGAGCTGCGGTGGAACGAGGAGCGCGGGCACCACGACTTCGGCCCGATCGACTGGACGGAATTCCGGGAGGTCCTCAAAGGCAACGGGCCGTGCAACGAACAGCGGATCACCCAGCGCCGACGGGCGCACGACGAAGGCGCCTGGGTGCGGGAGGCGGCCGCGGCCCACGCGGCGAAGCACACCGGCGAGACAGGAGCGACGCGCGCATGACGAACACCGACTGGCCCCTGTGGGAGGTCTTCGTGCGCTCGCGCCGCGGACTCTCCCACACCCACGCCGGCAGCCTCCACGCCCCGGACGCGGAGCTCGCCCTGCGCAACGCCCGCGACCTGTACACCCGGCGCGGTGAGGGCGTCTCCCTCTGGGTGGTGCCCTCGTCCGCGATCACGGCCTCCTCGCCCGACGAGAAGGACCCGTTCTTCGAGCCGGCCGCCGACAAGCCGTACCGGCACCCGACGTTCTACGAGATCCCGGAGGGGGTGAAGCACCTGTGACTACACCTGAGACGACGGCCGCCCCCGCGCCGTCCCCGACCCCCACGCTCTCCCCGATTCCCACGGCGGCGGCCCTGGCGCTCGGTGACGACGCGCTGGTGCTCTCGCACCGCCTCGGCGAGTGGGCGGGCCACGCCCCCGTCCTGGAGGAGGAGGTCGCCCTCGCCAACATCGCGCTCGACCTGCTCGGCCAGGCCCGGGTGCTGCTGTCCCTGGCCGGCGACGAGGACGAACTGGCGTATCTGCGCGAGGAGCGCGCCTTCCGCAACCTCCAGCTGGTGGAGCAGCCGAACGGCGACTTCGCCTTCACCATCGTCCGCCAGCTCTACTTCTCCACCTACCAGCACCTCCTCTACGCCGAACTGGCAGCGGGCGACGGCCCCTTCGCCCCACTCGCCGCGAAGGCCGTGAAGGAGGTCGCCTACCACCGCGACCACGCCGAGCAGTGGACCCTGCGGCTCGGCGACGGCACCGAGGAGAGCCGCACGCGGATGCTGCGGGCGTGCGAGGCGCTGTGGCGATTCACCGGTGAGATGTTCCAGCCGGTGGCGGGGGTGGAGGTCGACGCGGAGCGCATGGAGGCCGCCTGGCTCGAATCCGTGGGGGAGATCCTGCGCCGGGCCACCCTGAGCGTCCCCGAAGGGCCGCGCTCGGGTGCGTGGGCCGCAGGGGCGGGGCGGCAGGGCCTGCACACCGAGTCCTTCGGGCGGATGCTCGCCGAGATGCAGCATCTGCACCGCAGTCACCCGGGGGCATCATGGTGACGCTCACCCCGCTGGAGACCGAGCTGTTCGCGCTCGCCGGTTCGGTGCCCGACCCCGAACTGCCCGTGCTCACCCTGCACGAGCTGGGCGTGCTGCGCGCGGTGCACGTCCGGGGCGCGGACTCGGTCGAGGTCGAACTGACTCCGACGTACACCGGCTGCCCGGCGATCGAGGCGATGTCCCTGGACATAGAGCGGGTGCTGCGCGAACACGGCGTGCGCGAGGTCACCGTCCGCACCGTGCTCGCACCCGCCTGGTCGACCGACGACATCACGGCCGAAGGGCGCCGCAAGCTGCGGGAGTTCGGCATAGCCCCACCCCGCGCCGCAGCGCCCGGACCGGTCACGGTGGGACTGGGGCCCACGCGAACACTCGACGCGGAGGCCGAAGCCGTCCGCTGCCCGCACTGCGGCTCCGCCGACACCGAGCTGCTCAGTCGGTTCTCCTCGACCGCGTGCAAGGCGCTGCGGCGATGCCTGGACTGCCGTGAACCGTTCGACCACTTCAAGGAGTTGTGATGGCCCGCTTCCACCCGCTCCCGGTGGCCGCGGTCGACCCTCTCACCGACGACTCCGTGGCCCTGACCCTCACCGTGCCACCCGAGCTGCGCGAGGAGTTCCGGCACTCCGCGGGCCAGCATCTGGCCCTGCGCCGCACGGCTGACGGCAAGGAGATACGCCGGACCTACTCCATCTGCTCCCCGGCACCCGGCGGAGAGGGTCCGCGCGAACTGCGGGTCGGTGTGCGGCTGGTGGAGGGCGGCGCGTTCACGACATACGCGCTCAAGGAGATCAACGTCGGCGATGTGCTGGAGGTGATGACCCCGGCGGGCCGCTTCACCCTCGGCCCGGCGCCCGGACTGTACGCGGCGATCGTCGGTGGCAGTGGCATCACCCCGGTGCTGTCGATCGTGTCGACCCTGCTGGCGCGTGAGCCCGAGGCCCGGTTCTGTCTGATCCGCAGCGACCGTACGTCCGCGTCGACGATGTTCCTGGAGGAGGTCGCCGACCTGAAGGACCGCTACCCCGAGCGGTTCCAGCTGGTCACGGTGCTCTCCCGGGAGGAGCAGCAGGCGGGGCTGCCGTCCGGGCGGCTCGACCGGCAGCGGCTGACCGGACTGCTGCCGGCGCTGCTGCCGGTGGACCGAGTGGCGGGGTGGTTCCTGTGCGGACCGTTCGGACTGGTGCAGGGTGCGGAGAAGGCGTTGCGGGAGCTCGGGGTCGCGCGTACCCGGATCCACGAGGAGATTTTCCATGTGGACGCGGGGGCTGCCCCGGCGCGGACGGTTCCCGCACCCGCGCACAGCACGGTGACCGCCCGGCTCGACGGACGTGGTGGCAGCTGGCCCGTCCAGGACGGCGAGTCGCTCCTTGAGACGGTGCTGCGCAACCGGTCCGACGCGCCTTACGCCTGCAAGGGCGGGGTGTGCGGGACCTGCCGGGCCTTCCTGGTCTCCGGTGAGGTGCGCATGGACCGCAACTTCGCGCTGGAGCCGGAGGAGACGCAGGCGGGCTATGTGCTGGCGTGCCAGTCGCATCCGGTGACGGAGAAGGTGGAGCTGGACTTCGACAGGTAGGCAGGCGGGAGCCCGTTCCCTTCTTCTAGAACCTGTTCTATCTTGACGGACCGTCAGATCAGCTGACCCGATCTGCCGACCCGTCGGAAGGACAGGGACCGTGGACTTCACCTTCAGCGAGGAGCAGCAGGCGGCGGCCGAGGCGGCGCTGGGGGTGTTCGCCGATGTCGCACCGGACGCGGTGCCGTCTCCGGCGCTGACCACGGGTGCTGTGGCCGACGAGTTCGACCGTGCGCTGTGGGCCAGGCTCGCCGACGCGGACCTGCTGAGCCTGATGTCGGCCGAGGAGTACGGCGGGGCGGGCCTGGACGCTGTCGCACTGTGTCTGGTGCTGCGCGAGTCGGCGAAGGTGCTGGCGCGGGTGCCGCTGCTGGAGAGCAGCGCGGCCATGGCGGCCGTACAGGAATACGGCGGACCGGAGTTGAAGAGGGAACTGCTGGAGCGGGCCGGGCGCGGGGAAGTCGTGCTGACCGTCGCCGCCAGCGGCCGCACCGGACACGACCCCGCCGAACTCGCCGTCACCGCGCGGCAGGAAGAGGGGGCAGGGGAGGGCGCCGACTGGATCCTGGACGGGGTGCAGACGGCGGTGCCGTGGGCGTACGACGCGGACTTCGTCGTCGTACCGGCACATACGGCCGCGGGCCGGGCCGTCCTCGCACTGGTGCCCCGGGTCCATGACGGGGTCGCGCTCGGCGAGCAGTTCTCCACCAGCGGGGAGCGGCTGGGCGAACTGCGGCTGGAGTCGGTGCGGATCGGCGCACGGGACGTGATCGATGTCGAAGGCGCATGGGAGTGGCTGCGGGATCTGCTGACCACGGGGACCTGTGCGCTGGCGCTCGGGCTGGGTGAGCGGGTGCTGCGGATGAGCAGTGAATACACCAGCAAGCGGGAGCAGTTCGGGTTCCCGGTGGCCACCTTCCAGGCCGTCGCCGTGCAGGCCGCCGACCGTTACATCGACCTGCGCGCGATGGAGGTCACGCTGTGGCAGGCCGCGTGGCGGCTCACCTCGGGAGCGCGGGGGGTGCTGCCGGTCGCGGGGGATGTCGCCGTGGCGAAGATCTGGGCATCGGAGGGGGTACGGCGGGTGGTGCAGACGGCACAGCATCTGCACGGCGGTTTCGGCGCCGATACCGACTATCCCCTGCACCGGTACCACGCCTGGGCCAAGCACCTGGAGCTGTCGCTCGGTCCGGCGGCGGCGCACGAGGAGGCGCTGGGGGATCTGCTGGCAGCGCATCCCCTGGGCTGACGCGGACCGCAACGGCGCAAGCGACAGCAGCAGAGCGGGGCGATGGGCATGCCGGTGACGAGGACCAGGCAGCCACCACCAGGCATGGCCGCCCCGCACCCACCAAACCGGGCTCCGCCGTCCGGCACCCGCCCCGAAGTCCGGCCGTCCCCTCGGCTGCCGAAGGCTAGAGCACGAAACCCGGTCGGCCGTCGTCGGTCACCACGGGACGGCCGACCTCGGCCCACAGCTGCATCCCGCCGTCGACGTTCACCGCGTCGATGCCCTGCTGGGCCAGATACATCGTGACCTGGGCCGAACGGCCTCCGGAACGGCAGATCACGTGGACCCGGCCGTCCTGCGGGGCGGCCTCGGTCAGCTCGCCGTAGCGGGCCACGAACTCACTGATGGGGATGTGCAGCGCCCCTTCGGCGTGACCCGCCTGCCACTCGTCGTCCTCACGGACGTCCAGCAGGAAATCGCCGTCCTTGAGGTCCGTGACCTGGACCGTGGGCACACCAGCACCGAAATTCATGGGTCCGACGCTACCTGACGCCCCGGGGACGCGGCCGGTCACTCCTGAGTGAGCAGCTCCGCCAGCTCCGCCTCGCGCGTGGAGACGTCGGCCAGGAGCTTCTCGGCGATCTCCTCCAGGAGGCGGTCCGGGTCGTCCGGTGCCATCCGGAGCATCGAGCCGATCGCACTCTCCTCCAGCTCCCGCGCGACCACCGAGAGCAGTTCCTTGCGCCGGGAGAGCCATTCGAGGCGGGCGTAGAGCTCCTCGCTGGGCGTGGGACCCTGCTCCGGCGGCTTGGGGCCGGCGGCCCACTCCTCGGCCAGTTCCCGCAGGAGAGGCTCGTCGCCGCGGGAGTAGGCCCCGTTGACCCGGGTGATGAACTCCTCGCGACGCGCCCGCTCGGTGTCTTCCTGGGCGAGGTCCGGGTGGGCCTTGCGGACGAGCTCGCGATAGAGCTTGCGGGCCTCGTCGCTGGGCCGCACCCGCTGCGGGGGCCGCACCTGCTGGTCGGTGAGCATCGCGGCGGCCTCCGGGAACAGGCCCTCCCCGTCCATCCAGCCGTGGAACAGCTCCTCGACGCCGGGCATGGGCAGCACGCGGGCGCGGGCCTCCTCCGCCATGCGCAGATCCTCGGGGTCGCCGCTGCGGGCGGCCCGGATCTCCGCGATCTGCGCGTCCAGCTCGTCGAGGCGGGTGTACATGGGGCCGAGCTTCTGGTGGTGCAGGCGGGAGAAGTTCTCCACCTCGATGCGGAAGGTCTCCACCGCGATCTCGTACTCGATGAGCGCCTGCTCCGCGGCCCGCACGGCCCGCTCCAACCGCTCCGTACCTGCGGCGGCTGCGCCCTGGGGGTCAGCTTCGGGGGACGTCATCCGAACAGCGTAACTGTGCCGACGGGAGCCGGACGCCATCCGGGAATCCGGGGCAGCCCGCATGCGCACTCCGGCCGCGGACGTACTGTTCCGGCCGCGGCGTCACACCCCCGTTTCCGCCGCCACCCTCCCCGACCGGACCCCGGCCACCAGTTCCGCGTGGTCCGCCTCCGTCCGGTCCGCGTACGTCACCGCGAACGTGGCGATCGCCTCGTCGAGTTCGTCGTTCTTGCCGCAGTAGCCGGAGATGAGGCGGGGGTCGACGCTGTGCGAGTGGGCGCGGGCCAGGAGGGCGCCGGTCATACGGCCGTAGTCGTCTATCTGGTCGGCGGAGAGGGCGGCCGGGTCGACGCTGCCCTTGCGGTTGCGGAACTGGCGGACCTGGAAGGGACGGCCCTCCACGGTCGTCCAGCCCAGCAGGATGTCGCTCACGACCTGCATCCGCTTCTGGCCCTGGACCACCCGGCGGCCCTCGTGCTCGACCGGCGGGGCGTCGAAGCCCGCGGTGACCAGGTGCGGCAGGAGGGCCGAGGCTCGTGCTTCCTTGACCTGGAGGACCAGCGGTTCGCCGCGGTGGTCCAGCAGCAGGACGACGTAGGAGCGGGTGCCCACGCTGCCCGTGCCGACGACGCGGAACGCCACGTCGTGCACCGCGTGGCGGGCCAGCAGCGGGAGACGGTCCTCGGAGATCGTGGTCAGGTAGTGCTCCAGGGACGCGGCCACCGCCACGGCCTCCTCGTCGGGCACCCGGCGCAGCACCGGCGGGGCGTCCACGAAGCGCCGGCCGCCGTCCTCGGTGAGCTCCGTCGACCTCGCCGCGAAGCGGCCGCTGGTGTTGGCCCGCGCCTTCTCCGACACCCGCTCCAGCGTGCCGACCAGCTCATGGGCGTCGGTGTGGGAGACGAGCTCCTCGTCCGCGATCGCGTTCCACGCGTCCAGCACCGGGAGCTTGGCGAGCAGCCGCATGGTGCGCCGGTACGCGCCCACCGCCCCGTGCGCCGCCGCGCGGCAGGTGTCCTCGTCGGCGCCGATCTCCCGGCCCGCGAGGACCAGGGAGGCGGCGAGGCGCTTGAGGTCCCATTCCCAGGGGCCGTACACCGTCTCGTCGAAGTCGTTCAGGTCGATGACCAGGTCGCCGCGGGCGTCGCCGTACAGGCCGAAGTTCGCCGCGTGCGCGTCGCCGCAGATCTGGGCGCGGATCCTGGTCATCGGGGTGCCGGCCAGGTCGTACGCCATGAGGCCCGCCGAGCCGCGCAGGAAGGCGAACGGCGTGGCCGCCATCCGGCCCACCCGCAGCGGGGTCAGCTCGGGGATGCGGCCCCGGCTCGACTCCTCGACGGCCTCGACCGCACCGGGGCGGGAGATGTCGAGGTCGAGCGCCGCATGGGCACTGCGCGGGACGGTCTCCCGCAGGGCCTTGCCCTCCTTCTTGGGCGAGCCCTCGGCGGGCCACTGGGCGAAGCCGCGTACCCGGGGCCGCCGCCGGGCCGGGCCCTCGCCCGCATCGGCCGTCACCGGGGCCGGCACCTCCCGCGCCTCGGCCCCCTCGCCGGCATGCGCCCCGGCCTTCGCCTCCACTCCGGCACCGACCACACCGACCGCCTCCCCCGTGACTCGCAAGAACATCAACTCGTGCCGACCGTACAACCACCAGCCGAAACGCGTCAGACCCTGTGGACAACTCCACGGCTGTGGAAAACCCGGGGACCCCGAAAACCCGGGGAGGAAAGTCTCACGCCCGCAAGTACGCCAGCACCGCCAGCACCCGCCGATGTGTCTCCTCCGCCGGCGGCAGGTCCAGCTTCGTCAGGATGCCGCCGATGTGCTTGCCGACCGCGGCCTCGGACACCACCAGTTCCCGGGCGATGGCCCCGTTGGACTTTCCCTCGGCGATCAGCGCGAGGACCTCGCGCTCGCGCGGGGTGAGCCGCTCCAGCGGGTCACGGCGACGGCGCAGCAACTGCCGTACGACCTCGGGATCCACGACCGTGGCGCCGTCCGCGACCTCGCACAGGGCGTCGACGAACTGCTCGACCTGGCCGACCCGGTCCTTGAGCAGATAGCCGACACCGGTGCCGTCTCCGGAGTCGAGGAGTTCGGAGGCGTACGCCCGCTGCACGTACTGGCTGAGGACCAGCACCGGAAGGCCGGGGCGCCGTTCCCGCAGGCGGACGGCCGCGTGCAACCCCTCGTCCTGGAAGCCAGGCGGCATACGGACGTCCGTCACGACGATGTCGGGACTGTGCTCCTCGACCGCGACCAACAGTGCCTCGGCGTCGCCGACCGCCGCGACGACCTGGTGGCCGCACCGGCCGAGCAGGCCGACGAGCCCCTCGCGCAGCAGCACGCTGTCCTCGGCGAGCACTACCCGTAGCGATCGCGTTGCGCCGTCACCCCGTCCGTCCCGCGCGCCTGGGCCGACTCGGTCACCTCGCAAGGGAACTCCACACGCAACAGGGTCGGACCGCCCGGCGGACTGGACAGGGAGAGTGTGCCATCCAGGACCGACACCCGGTCGGCGAGTCCGGTCAGCCCGCTGCCCGCCGAGGGGTCCGCGCCGCCGCGGCCGTCGTCCCGCACCTCCAGCAGCAGCCGACCGCGGGAGTGGCGACCGCGCACCTCGGCCCGGCCCGCCCCGCTGTGCTTGGCGACGTTGGCCAGGGCCTCGCAGACCACGAAATAGGCGGCCGCCTCCACGGCCTGGTCCAGCCGCCCCGGCACCGGCAGATCGACGTCGACCGGGACGACGGAACGGTCCGCGGCGTCGGCGACGGCGGCGGTCAGGCCGTAGTCCGCGAGGACCTTGGGGTGAATGCCCTGGATGAGTTCACGCAGTTCGGCCAGGGCCTTGCCCGCCTCGTCGTGGGCCTTTGCGAGCTGGTCGGCGAGCGGTCCGGGCGGGGCGTCGAGGCGGGCCAGGCCGAGGGTCATCGTCAGGGCGACCAGGCGCTGTTGGGCGCCGTCGTGCAGATCGCGTTCGATGCGTCTGCGTTCCGCCTCGAAGGCGTCCACCAACCGCACGCGCGAACGGCTCAGTTCGACCACCCTGGCGTCCAGTTCGCCGTCGCGCGAGGCGAGCAGCGCACGCGTCAGCCCGGCCCGCGCACCCGCCACAACCCCCAGCGCGTACAGGCCTGCCGCCAGGAGCAGCAGCCCGAGTACGGCGACCGCGAAGGCCGTCGGCCAGGTGGTGACCGTCCACTGCTTGAGGACCTTCGCCTCCCGGCCGTCCCCGACCGTGGCCATCAGCAGCGGGGCGGCGGCCATGGAGACCGGAAAGAACAGGGCGACGGTGACCGCGAGGGCGTCGACGGGCCAGAGCAGCCCCGCGAACAGCAGGGTGTACCCGAGTTCACGCCAGGTCGACGGTTCCCTCAGCCGTGTCGTCAGCCAGGCCCACAACCCGGTGGCGGCGGGCGCCCGGTGCGGATCGGGTACCGGGCCTGCGTCGACCATGCGCAGCCGCCGCCGTTCCACCCCGGCGACCACGACACCGGACAGCGCCGACATGACGAGCAGCGGCAGTCCCACGAGCACGACGGTGAGCGCCCCGCCGACCACCGCCAGCGTCCCGATCCCCACCAGCGCGACCGCACCGGCCACCGCACCGCTCAGCAGGTAACCGACCGAGCGCCAGGGCCACGCCGACAGCAGGAAGCCCGGCCGGGACATGGCCTGCCACACATTCCGAGGATGCATGCGGATCACCGTAGAAGCGCGGCGCGGGACGGGGCCATGGGCCAGGACGGAGGAGTGAGGGTATGGCCCGCCCTACCCCAGATCTCGGTCCCGCCGCACTGCGCCCGAACCCCTCCGCGCGGTTTCGTGGAGCCACCGAGAACACCCTGACGAGTGGGGGCCCATGACCACCGACGCCATCAGCCTGCGATCCGTCAGCAAGACGTACGACAGGACATACGGCAGGACGCACCACAGGACCAGCAGACGCGCCTCACGAGACGACCCCACCCTGACCGTCACCGCACTCCACGACGTCACCCTCGCCTTCCCCCACAGCACCTTCACCGCCGTCATGGGCCCCTCCGGCTCCGGCAAGTCGACCCTGCTGCAGTGCGCCGCGGGCCTGGACCGGCCCACCTCGGGCTCGGTCACCCTGCGCGGCACCGAGCTCACGACGCTCAGCGAGACCAAGCTGACCCTCCTGCGGCGGGAGCGCATCGGGTTCGTCTTCCAGTCGTTCAACCTGCTGCCCGCACTCACCGCCGAGCAGAACGTCGCCCTGCCGCTCAGGCTGGCCGGCCGGCGTGTTCCGAGGGCCCGGATCCGCGAGGTGCTCCAGCAGGTCGGCCTCGCCGAACGCGCCCGGCATCGTCCGACAGAGCTGTCCGGCGGCCAGCAGCAGCGCGTCGCCCTGGCCCGTGCCCTGGTCACCCGCCCCGAGGTCCTCTTCGGCGACGAACCGACCGGCGCCCTGGACTCGCGGACCGGGAGCGAGGTACTGGCCCTGCTGCGAACCATGGTCGACCGTGAGGGCCAGACGGTCGTCATGGTCACCCACGACCCGGTGGCCGCGTCCTGTGCCGACCGCGTGGTCTTCCTCGTCGACGGCCGGGTCAACGGCGAGCTCGTCGGAGCCGGCACGAACGCCATCGCCACCCACCTGGCCACGCTGAAGACCACACCACCGGCCCGGCCGACCACCACCCCCACACTCCGTCCCGCACCCGTCACCGGCATCCACTCCGAGGGCCGGCCGTGCTGACCATCGCCCTCCACACCCTCCGCACCCGCTGGTCGACGTTCCTGGGCACGTTCGTCGCCCTCTCCCTCGGCGTCGCCCTGCTCGCGGTGATGGGTCTGGCCCTCGCCTCCTCGCTGGACGCACCGGAGCGACGACCCGAGCGATTCGCCACCGCACCAGTCGTCGTCCAGGGCCGGAACACCCTGACCGTGCCGACCTCGATCGGCGCCCATGTTTCACGTGAAACACGCCAACTCGCCCACCCCCGCGCGGTTCCCGAGGCAACCGTCGCAAAGTTGGAGAGGCTCGGCACGGTCATCCCGGACCGCTCCTTCCCGGTACGCGCCGAGGGCGGCCCCGCCATCTCGTGGGCCACCCCTGGTCCACCGCCGCGTTCGCCCCGTACGAGATCGCAGAAGGCCGCGCACCCCGCACCGCGGACGAAGTGGTCGTCACCGGTGACTGGACGCACCCCGGCGACCGGCTGCGCACCGACCACGGCACCGTACGAGTCGTAGGCACCGTCCACTCCCGAGGCTTCGAGACCGCCGTCTTCCACACCGCCGCCCGGGCCGCCGAGTTGTCCCCCAAAAGCACGCAACTCTTGGTGGAGGCGGATGCGCGAGACGTACGAGCAGCGGTGAAGGGCGAATCCGTCCACGTCCTCACCGGCAGCGCCCGTCGCCTCGCCGACCCCGACCCGGACCGCGACCACAGGGCGCTCACCGCGATGAACGCCCTGTTCGGGACCGCCGGCGGAGTCACCGCGTTCGTGTCGGTGTTCGTCGTGGCGTCCACCTTCGCCTTCGCGGTCGCACAGCGGCGCCGGGAGTTCGGACTGCTGCGCACCGCGGGAGCCACGCCCGGACAGATCCGCCGGACGGTGTGCGCGGAGGCACTGCTGGTCGGTGTCCTCGCCTCGGCCACCGGCTGTGTGCTCGGCTCGTACGGCGCTCCGCGCCTCGCCGACCGGGTGGTCGACGTCGGCCTGGCCCCGAGCTGGTTCGCCATCGGCGATTCCACGTGGCCGTACCACATGGCCTTCTGGACGGGTCTGCTCGTCGCACTGCTCGGTGTGATCGCCGCGTCCTGGCGGGCGGGTCGCACCGGCGCCGCCCAGGCACTGCGCGAGGCCTCCGTGGACGCCAGAGCGATGACCTGGGGCCGTCTGCTGTTCGGGGGCGGTCTGTTGGTGACCGCCGCGGTGTTGTCGGCCGTGGCCCTGGTCACCGATCCGGGTGAGTTGCTGCACCGCAAGACCTACGTCAGCCGTCCGATGCTGCTGATCACCGCGGTCGCGCTGCTCGCGCCGCTCCTGGTGGGCCCGCTGATCCGGCTGCTGGCCTGGCTGCCGGCCCAACTGCCGGGCGCGGCAGGGATGCTGGTGCGGGAGAACGCCGTCGCGGCAGTCCGCCGTACGGCAGCCGTCGCGGCGCCCGTCCTGGTCACCGTCGCCCTCACGGGCTCGCTGCTCGGCGCGACCGCCACCCTGAGTGAGGCCAGGGCCACCGAGACGCGCGAGCGGATCACGGCCGACTTCGTGGTCGTCCCCGCCCCCGACGGGACCACGGGATTCGACGCGCAGACACTCCACAAGCTCCGCACGATCCCCGGCACCACAGCCTCCGCGACCTCGTCGAGCGCCGTCTTCGTCCTGGAGGACGGCGTGGCCCTCATCAGGTCCGAGGCCCGCGCCGCCGAGGCCGCACCGCTCGCCGCGACCACCCGTCTCCCCCTGGCCGCCGGGAAGGTGAGCGACCTCGACGACGGGTCGATCATCGTCAACGAGGAGTGGCAGCGGCACACCGTGGGGCAATCCGTGGACGTGTGGCTCGGCGACGGCACCAGGAAGTCGCTGCGGATCGCCGCGGTGATGACGACCGGCACCGGCGACAACGGCGTCTACCTCACCCCGGCCAACGCCGCGGGTGCTCCTGTCGACCGCGTGGACGTCACCCTCGCCTCCGGCGCCGACCCCGCTGTCGTGGCCGGTGAACTGCGCGAGGCGGGCGGACACGTCCTCACCCGGGACGAGTGGCTGCGGGCGAGTCGCCCCGGGACCGACCGGACCACCTGGTACGGCTTCCTGCTGGTCCTCGGCATCGCCCTGCTCTACAGCGGGATCTGCCTCGCCAACACGATGGTCATGGCGACCTCGGACCGGGTGCGTGACCTCGCCGTGCTCCGCCTCGCCGGGGCCACCCGCCGGCAGGTGCTGCGGCTGGTCGGCGCCGAGGCGTTGACGGTCGTGGCAGTGGGCGGGGTACTCGGAATCCTGGTCGCCGGGCTCAACCTGGCCGGGATGCGGGGCGCGCTGGAACTGCTGTCGGTGCACGCGCCGATGCGGATGCCGTGGCCGGAACTGGGCGCGGTCACCGGCGCCTGCGCGGTCCTCGCCGTGGCGTTCTCGGTGACCTCTGCAGCCTGGGCGATGCGTCGCGGGGCCGTGGAACCGGCCGGCACGAGGGAGTGAGAGAGACCTCACAGCGTGAGCCGCGCCACCACCCGCCCCCCAAGAAGGGGCAACCAGAAAGCCCCTCAGGTCCAGGACCTGAGGGGCTTCCAGTGGTGCGCGAGGGGGGAGTTGAACCCCCACGCCCTTTCGGGCACTGGAACCTGAATCCAGCGCGTCTGCCTATTCCGCCACCCGCGCATTGGGTGTGTCCTCGGGCTCCTCGCCTTGCGGTGCGGCGCCTTCCGACACGCAGAACATTAGCACGCTGAAGGGGGTGGATTCACATCCCATATCCGCGGGCAGCCGCCCACCAGCGGCTTCGGAAGCGGTCCGCCGATCCGGGGTGCGGTCGGCCACGTTTCGACCCGTGCCGGTTCACGTATCAACCTGTGCCGGTTCACGTATCAACCTCGTACCGGTAGCCCCCGTCTCCCCAGGAGCAGGCAAGGGTCCACAGTCAGGTGCGGGACACTGGTCTGCGGCCACCTCTACGATCCTTGACCAAGGAGTGCACAGAGGACTTCGACTGCGGAGTTCGAAGTGGAGCTCCACAGGGAACTTCGGAGGCGTCGACACCCGTCGACCGTGCCGACGGGGGGAACCAGCCGATTCACCGGCGCGTGGATACGATCAGTAAGCAGTACCAGGTAAGCAGCCGGCGCAGTACCCAGGACGGCAAGGACGGAGGAGGTGCCTCATGGGAGTCATGAAGAAGTTCGAGCAGCGTCTCGAAGGTCTGGTCAACGGCACCTTCGCCAAGGTGTTCAAGTCCGAGGTCCAGCCCGTGGAGATCGCGGGAGCGCTCCAGCGGGAGTGCGACAACAACGCGACCATCTGGAACCGCGACCGCACGGTCGTACCCAATGACTTCATCGTGGAGCTGAGCACGCCCGACTTCGAGCGGCTCAGCCCCTACTCGGGCCAGCTCGGCGACGAGCTGGCCGGCATGGTGCAGGACTACGCCAAGCAGCAGCGCTACACCTTCATGGGCCCGATCAAGGTCAACCTGGAGAAGGCGGACGATCTCGACACCGGTCTGTACCGGGTGCGCAGCCGTACGCTCGCCTCCTCCACCAACCAGCAGGCCCCCGGAACCGCGCCCCCGGCCGGCCGGCCCGGCGCACCGGCGCCCGGTGCGGGCGCCGGCGGCTACGGCTACCCGCCGGCCGCTCCGGCGGGCGCCCCGCCCATGCCGGCCGCCCCGCCGCCCGGCCGTGGCGGTTACGGCTATCCGCAGCCCGCCCAGGCCCCGCGCCCGGGCGGCGGCCCGGTCGGCGCGCCCGCGCCGGGCTCCCGCACCCGCCACTGGATCGAGATCAACGGCACCCGCCATCAGATCTCCCGCGCCACGCTGGTGCTGGGCCGCAGCACCGAAGCCGACGTGCGGATCGACGACCCCGGCGTCTCACGCCGGCACTGTGAGATCCGGACCGGAACGCCCTCGACGATCCAGGATCTCGGGTCCACCAACGGCATCGTGGTGGACGGGCAGCACACCACCCGCGCTACGCTCCGCGACGGCTCGCGGATCGTCGTGGGCAGTACCACCATCATTTACCGGCAAGCCGAAGGGTGAAGCGGGGGCAATGTCAGAGCTGACCCTGACGGTCATGCGGCTGGGTTTCCTGGCCGTACTGTGGCTGTTCGTGATCGTGGCCGTGCAGGTCATCCGCAGCGACCTGTTCGGTACGCGCGTCACCCAGCGCGGCTCGCGCCGGGAAGCAGGCCGGGCCCAGCAGGCCCAGCGGCAGGCGCCCCCGCAGCAGCGCCAGCAGCCGGCCACCGGGGGCCGCCAGCGCCGTAACGCCCCCACCAAACTCGTCGTGTCCGAGGGCACCCTCACCGGCACCACCGTCGCGCTCCAGGGCCAGACGATCACGCTGGGCCGGGCGCACGACAGCACCATCGTGCTGGACGACGACTACGCCTCCAGCCGCCATGCCAGGATCTATCCGGACCGCGACGGCCAGTGGATCGTCGAGGACCTGGGCTCCACCAACGGCACGTATCTCGACCGAACGCGGCTGACGACCCCGACACCGATTCCGCTGGGCGCGCCGATCCGCATCGGCAAGACCGTCATCGAGCTGCGGAAGTAGTGCTACATCATGAATAGGCGCGAGCGGAGCGAGCACGCGGCGTGGGCCCCCACCCCGGGCCCCGGCGCGCTCCCGACCGGAGGGTGGGCACCGTGCGGATGTACCCGGAGCCGACGGGCGAGGTGCGCATGAGTCTGTCACTGCGCTTCGCCGCCGGATCGCACAAAGGCATGATCCGGGAGGGCAACGAGGACTCCGGATACGCCGGCCCGCGCCTGCTCGCGATCGCCGACGGCATGGGCGGCGCCGCCGCCGGTGAGGTCGCCTCCTCCGAGGCCATCTCCACCATCGTCGCCCTCGACGACGACGTCCCCGGCTCCGACGTCCTCACCTCACTCGGCGTGGCCGTCCAGCGCGCCAACGACCAGCTGCGCTCCATGGTCGAGGAGGACCCCCAGCTCGAAGGCATGGGGACCACGCTGACCGCCCTGCTGTGGACGGGCCAGCGCCTGGGCCTCGTGCACGTCGGCGACTCGCGCGCGTACCTGCTGCGCGACGGCGTCCTCACCCAGATCACCCAGGACCACACCTGGGTGCAGCGCCTGGTCGACGAGGGCCGCATCACCGAGGAAGAAGCCACCACCCACCCCCAACGCTCCCTGCTGATGCGGGCGTTGGGCAGCGGCGAACACGTCGAGCCCGACTTGTCCATCCGCGAGGTCCGCGCCGGCGACCGCTATCTGATCTGCTCCGACGGCCTCTCCGGCGTCGTCTCGCACCAGACGCTCGAGGACACCCTCGCCAGCTACCAGGGCCCCCAGGAGACCGTGCAGGAGCTCATCCAGCTCGCGCTGCGCGGCGGCGGACCCGACAACATCACGGTCATCGTCGCCGACGTCCTCGACCTGGACACCGGGGACACCCTCGCCGGACAGCTCTCCGACACGCCGGTCGTGGTCGGCGCGGTCGCCGAGAACCAGCACCAGCTGCACGACAACGGCATCATGCAGACCCCCGCGGGCCGCGCCTCCGGGCTCGGCCGCCAGGGCCAAGGGCAGGGCGGGGGCGGCGAGTTCGGGCCGCCCGGCTCCTCCGACACCACCGGCTACATCCCCGCGGGCAGCTTCGGCGACTACTCCGACGACGACTTCGTCAAGCCCCGCAAGGGCCGCAGGTGGCTGAAGAGATCGTTCTACTCGGTTCTCGCGCTCGCCGTCATCGGCGGCGGCCTGTACGGCGGCTGGCGCTGGACCCAGACCCAGTACTACGTCGGCGTCAACGGCGAGCACGTGGCGCTGTACCGCGGCATCAGCCAGGACCTGGCCTGGGTCTCGCTCTCGAAGGTGTCCACGGACCACCCCGAGATCGAACTCAAGTACCTGCCGCCGTACCAGCAGAAGTCGGTCGAGGGCACCATCGCCGAGGGCGACCTGAAGACGGCCCAGAAGAAGATCGACGAACTGGGCGTCCAGGCCTCCGCGTGCAAGAAGCAGGCCGCGGCGCAGGCCACGGAGAGCAAGAAGAACTCCAAGACGGGCGAGGGCCAGGCCGGCGGCACCACGGGAACCACTCAGTCCTCCCTGGCGTCCAAGGCCACACCGACCCCGACGAGCACGACCTCCCCGTCCCCGAACGCTTCCGCATCCCCGACGCCCACTCCCACCCCCGGCCCCACCCTCTCGGACGAGGAGAAGCAGGTCGTCGGGAACTGCGGTACGCAGTAGGCAAGCCGTGAGAGGCCCTGGCACACGATGAGCAGCAGTACTTCGAACACGTCGACGCACCACACGTCCACGATCGGCGCGATCGGCGCGCCGAGCCGCCGCAACACCGAGCTGGCGCTGCTGGTGTTCGCCGTCCTGATCCCGGTCTTCGCCTACGCCAACGTGGGCCTGGCCATCAACGACCAGGTCCCCACCGGGCTGCTCAGCTACGGCCTGGGCCTCGGTCTGCTGGCCGGCGTCGCCCATCTCGTCGTCCGCAAGTTCGCCCCGTACGCGGACCCGCTGATGCTGCCCCTGGCCACCCTGCTCAACGGCCTCGGACTCGTCGCGATCTGGCGGCTGGACCAGTCGAAGCTGCTCCAGCAGATCCATGTCGCCGGCGGCAAGGCCACCAACCAGCTGATCTACACCGCGATGGGCATCGCCCTGTTCGCCGTCGTCCTGATCTTCCTCAAGGACCACCGCACCCTGCAGCGCTACACCTACATCTCCATGGTCGGCGCGCTGGTCCTGCTGCTCCTCCCGCTGGTCCCGGGCCTCGGCGCCAACATCACCTACGGCGCCAAGATCTGGATCCAGGTCGGCAGCTTCACCATCCAGCCCGGCGAGTTCGCCAAGATCGTCCTCGCGGTGTTCTTCGCCGGCTACCTCATGGTCAAGCGCGACGCGCTCGCCCTCGCCAGCCGCCGCTTCATGGGCCTGTACCTGCCGCGCGGCCGCGACCTCGGCCCGATCATCGTCGTCTGGATGATCTCGATCCTCATCCTGGTGTTCGAGACCGACCTCGGTACGTCGCTGCTGTTCTTCGGAATGTTCATCATCATGCTGTACGTCGCCACCGAGCGGACCAGCTGGATCGTCTTCGGTCTGCTGATGTCCGCCGCCGGGGCCGTCGGCGTGGCCAGCTTCGAACCGCACGTCCAGACCCGTGTCCAGGCCTGGCTCAACCCGATGCGCGAGTACACGCTGAGCCGCACCCCCAACGGCGACGGCATGGTCCACTCCGAGCAGGCCATGCAGGCCCTGTGGGCCTTCGGCTCCGGCGGCACCCTCGGCACCGGCTGGGGACAGGGCCACTCCGAGCTGATCCGCTTCGCCGCCAACTCCGACTTCATCCTCGCCACCTTCGGCGAGGAACTGGGCCTGGCCGGCCTCATGGCGATCCTGCTGATCTACGGCCTGATCGTGGAGCGCGGCGTCCGCACCGCCCTCGCCGCCCGCGACCCCTTCGGCAAGCTCCTCGCCATCGGCCTGTCCGGCGCCTTCGCGCTCCAGGTCTTCGTGGTGGCCGGCGGCGTGATGGGCCTGATCCCGCTCACCGGTATGACGATGCCCTTCCTCGCGTACGGCGGTTCCTCCGTCATCGCCAACTGGGCCCTGATCGGCATCCTGATCAGAATCAGCGACACCGCACGCCGCCCCGCGCCCGCCCCCGCCCCCAGCCCCGACGCCGAGATGACCCAGGTGGTCCGCCCGTCATGAACAAGCCCCTGCGCCGGATCGCGATCTTCTGCGGCCTCCTGGTCCTGGCCCTGCTCATCCGCGACAACTGGCTCCAGTACGTCAAGGCCGACAGCCTCCGGGAGGACCCGGACAACCGCCGCGTGCTCATCGCGCGGTACGCCACGCCCCGCGGCGACATCATCGTCGACGGCAAGTCCATCACCGGGCACGCGGAGACGACCTCGGGCGACTTCAAGTACAAGCGCACCTACAAGGACGGCGCGATGTGGGCGCCGGTCACGGGCTTCGTCTCGCAGGCCTACGGCGCCACCCAGCTGGAGTCCCTCGAGGACGGCATCCTCACCGGCAACGACGACCGGCTCTTCTTCCGCAACACCCTCGACATGCTCACCGGCAAGCCGAAGGAGGGCGGCAACGTCGTCACCACCCTGAGCGCCGCCGCGCAGAAGGCCGCCTACGACGGTCTGAAGAAGCAGGGCGGCAAGGGCGCGGTCGCCGCCATCGAGCCCTCCACCGGCAAGATCCTGGCGCTGGCCTCCTACCCGTCGTACGACCCCTCGACGATCGCCGGCGGCAGCGACGCCGACGCCGAGGCCTGGAAGAAGATCGACAAGAAGAACAACCCCGACGACCCGTCGCTCAACCGGGCGCTGCGCGAGGTCTACCCGCCCGGCTCCACCTTCAAGGTCGTCACCGCGGCTGCCGCGCTGGAGAACGGCCTGTACAAGTCGGCCGACGAGAAGACCGACTCACCGCTGCCGTGGACCATGCCCGGCACCACGACCCAGCTGAAGAACGAGGGCAGCATCCCCTGCAAGAACGCCACCCTGCGGACCGCCCTCCAGTACTCCTGCAACACCGTCTTCGGCAAGGTCGGCTCCGACCTCGGCAACGACAAGATGCTCGAAGAGGCCAAGAAGTTCGGCTTCACCGAGGAGCAGTTCACGCCGGTCCGCTCCAGCGCGCCGGTCTTCTCCGACGACATGGCGCCCTCCGAGGTCGCGCTCTCCTCCATCGGCCAGTTCAACACCGCCGCGACCCCGCTGCAGATGGCCATGGTCGCCTCGGCCGTCGCCAACAACGGCACCCTGATGAAGCCGTACATGGTCGACTCCCTCCAGGCCCCGAACCTCGACACCCTGGAGAAGACCAAGCCGCAGAAGATGAGCGAACCGCTCTCCGCGGAGAACGCGCAGATCCTCCAGTCGATGATGGAGACGGTCGTCCAGAAGGGCACCGGCACGACGGCCCAGATCCAGGGCGTCACCGTCGGCGGCAAGACCGGTACCGCCCAGCACGGCGAGAACAACAGCAAGAACCCGTACGCCTGGTTCATCTCGTACGCCAAGGTCGGCGACAGCGCCCCGGTCGCGGTCGCCGTGGTCGTCCAGGACGACAACGCGGTCCGCGAGAACATCTCCGGCAGCGGTCTCGCGGCGCCCATCGCCAAGAGCGTCATGGAGGCGGTCATCAAGTCCAAGCAGTGACCCCGATCACGTCGCCTCCGCATCGATGCACGTTGCGATACCGGTCCTGTATCGGGTGACGCACTTGGCCAGGTCACACAAAGCTAGCCGGGTACGGTAGGCCCGGAGTGCAGCCTCCGACGGCACACACGTGCCGGTCGGGACCGACGGAGAGGGCTGGTAGGAAGCTATGGAAGAGCCGCGTCGCCTCGGCGGCCGGTACGAGCTGGGCCAGGTGCTCGGCCGTGGTGGCATGGCGGAGGTCTACCTCGCCATGGACACGCGCCTCGGCCGCACGGTGGCGGTGAAGACGCTGCGCGCGGACCTCGCGCGTGATCCTTCCTTCCAGGCCCGGTTCCGCCGGGAGGCCCAGTCGGCCGCCTCGCTCAACCATCCCGCGATCGTGGCGGTCTACGACACGGGCGAGGACTACATCGACGGGGTCTCGATCCCGTACATCGTCATGGAGTACGTCGACGGCTCCACCCTCCGCGAGCTGCTGCACTCCGGCCGCAAGCTGCTGCCGGAGCGCTCCCTGGAGATGACCATCGGGATCCTCCAGGCGCTGGAGTACTCCCACCGCAGCGGCATCGTCCACCGCGACATCAAGCCGGCCAACGTGATGCTCACGCGCAACGGCCAGGTCAAGGTGATGGACTTCGGCATCGCCCGCGCCATGGGCGACTCCGGCATGACCATGACGCAGACCTCCGCGGTCATCGGCACCGCCCAGTACCTCTCGCCCGAGCAGGCCAAGGGCGAGCAGGTCGACGCCAGGTCGGACCTCTACTCCACCGGCTGCCTCCTCTACGAGCTCCTCACGGTCCGGCCGCCCTTCGTGGGCGACTCCCCGGTGGCCGTCGCCTACCAGCACGTACGGGAAGAAGCGCAGCCCCCGTCGGTGTTCGACCCCGAGATCACGCCCGAGATGGACGCCATCGTCCTCAAGGCCCTGGTCAAGGACCCGAACTACCGCTACCAGTCGGCCGACGAGATGCGCGCCGACATCGAGGCCTGCCTCGACGGCCAGCCGGTCGCGGCCACCGCGGCGATGAGCTCGGTGGGCTACGGCGGCTACCCGGACGACCAGCCGACCACCGCCCTGCGCTCCGACGCCGGCGCCACCACCATGCTGCCGCCGATGAACGGGGACGACGGTGGCTTCGGCTACGACGACCGCCCCGACCGGCGCCGCCAGAAGAAGTCGAACACCTCGACCATCCTGCTGGTGGTGGCGGGCGTCCTGGTGCTCGTCGGCGCCATCCTGATCGGCAAGTGGATCTTCAGCGGCGGAGGTGCGGGCAACGACCAGGTGACCGTGCCGAACCTCGTCAACCAGTCGCAGCCCGACGCGACGAAACAGCTGAGCAACGTCGACCTGAAGCTCGGCCAGGTCACGGAGAAGCCGTGCGAGAACACGGCCAAGGGCAACATCTGCGAGCAGAACCCGACGAGCGGCACCAAGGTCGACAAGAACTCCACGGTCAGCATCGTGGTGTCCACCGGGGCACCCAAGGTGGCCGTCCCCAGCGTCCTCGGCCAGGACGTCGACCAGGCCACGCAGACGCTGCAGGACGACAAGTACCAGTTCGTCGTCAAGACCAAGAAGGAGGTGTCCACCGAGAAGGAGGGCATCGTCCTGAACCAGGACCCGAGGCTCGGCGAAGAGGTGGAGAAGGGTTCCACCATCACCCTCACCATCGCCAAGGCCGAGGAGAAATCCACGGTCCCGGACGTCACCGGCCGGTCCTGTGACGACGCCAAGGCACAGATGCAGGCCAACAACCTCGTCGGCAACTGCACCCAGGTGGAGACCAACGACACCAACCAGATCGACAAGGTCATCTCGACCTCGCCGCAGGCCGGCACCCAGGTCGACAAGAACTCGTCGGTCGACATCCAGATCGGCAAGGCAGCGAACAAGACCGCGGTCCCGGACGTCAGGGGCCGCACGGTCGCCCAGGCCCGGCAGATCCTCAACAACGCCGGCTTCACGAACATCCAGTTCACCAACGGCAGCGACCAGAGCGACACCGCCCTCGTGACCCAGCAGGACCCCCAGGGGGGCAGCGAGGTCGACAACGCGGGCGGCACCCAGATCAACCTCACCACGGTGAGCGTCGGCAACGGCAACAACAACGGCGGCAACAACGGCGGAGGCTTCTTCGGAGGCGGAACCGGCTAGCCGCACGGAGAACCCCGCACAGAGACAAGCCCCGCCGCCCATCACAGGGCGACGGGGCTTCCTCATGGCGACCCGCGCCCGTCCGTCGGCGTGTTCGCATACCGATCGTGTCTTCCTATATGCCGACTCGTTGATCCATTCGAGTGGGGTGCCGAAGCTCTGCCCTGGCCATGGAGCCATGCCTCAACCGGAAGGGCAGAACATGATCAACGAATCGGCGCTGCTGGAATCCCAGAGCCTGCGCAACAGCGTCCTGGAACGCACGGACGTACTCGACAGGGTCAAGGCACTGTCGCTGCTGCCGGACGGGATGCATGTGACCACGGCGATGGTGGCGGCGTACTTCGAAGTCACTGTGGAGGCCCTCCGAGCCCTCGTCCAGGACCACCGAACAGAGCTGGAGAACAACGGCTACCACGTTTGGCAGGTTCGCGACTGAGTGACTTCAAGTCACTCAGTGGGATTCAGTCGCGTTCCCGCTCCCTCGCCCTCTTCTCCCGCCGAGCCGTCCTCAACGTCGCCATGCTCCTCCGCGACAGCGAAGTCGCACGTCAGGTGCGTGTGTACCTCCTGGACATGGAGTACCTGGCCCGCACCCAGCCTGTGGATAACCCTGTCCACAGGGAGACCGTCTCTCTCGACGACCGCATCGACCAACGCATCACCCACATCCTCGGCAAGACCGTCGTACCGATGTTCAACGCCCTGATCGAAACATCGGGCGAGCACCGCAAGGAGCTGATCGCCCTGCGCGCAGGAGTCCAGCGCATCGAGCGACGCCTCCACCAGCACCACACCCGCCTTCAACGACTCGAAGGCGTACGGGACGACCGGCCCACCGTCGGAGTCATGGCCGCCATGGACGCCATGAACGGCCGCAGGTTCGAGCACCACATCGCCAAACTGCTGCGCCGGGACGGGCTGCACCAACGTCGTCGTAGAGGGCGGTCGCGGGGACCGGGGTGTCGACATCATCGGGCTCACTGCCACCGGACGACGGCTCGTCGTGCAGTGCAAGCGGTTCGCGCCCTACCTCAACATCACCAGCCCGGCGGTCCAGAAGTTCGTCGGGGCGGCGAAGGTTCTCCACAACGCGGATGTGGCCCTCTACGTGGCGACCTGCCCCTTCACCCCTGAGGCCCTGAGCATCGCCGCCGAGACCGAGATCACCGTCGTACACCGGGGGCTGCTGGAGCAGTGGAGCGCCGGGGAACCGCTGGAAGTCCTGGAGTAGGCACGGCCCGGCGCAAAGAGGCCCGAAGCCGCAAGAGATAGTTGCGGCTTCGGGCCTCCGCCATGCTAGGCGACTGAGGTCCTCAAAGGACCCCAGTCA
This sequence comes from Streptomyces sp. NPDC102270, assembly GCF_044766405.1. Classification (NCBI taxonomy): domain Bacteria; kingdom Bacillati; phylum Actinomycetota; class Actinomycetes; order Kitasatosporales; family Streptomycetaceae; genus Streptomyces; species Streptomyces sp. NPDC102270. The sequence goes on from NZ_JBIWLX010000005.1 coordinate 243,731, forward strand.
CCGCAGTTCCTTCGGCAGTGTCCGCTCGTTGTCCACCTTCTCCGTGCGGACCAACTCGCCCCACACCACATACCGGTACCGCGAGGTGTACACCGGCGTGCACGTCGTCAGGGTGATGTAGTGGCCGGCCTTCTTCTTGCCGGACTCCTTGGGGATCCGGCCGAGGACCGTGACGTTGTACTTCGAGGTCTCGGGAAGGACGGCGTAGACCTTGTAGACGTACCACTCGTCCTTGGTCTCGAAGACGATCGGGTCGCCCTTCTTGACCTTGTCGATGTTGTGGAACTTCGCGCCGTGCCCGTCGCGGTGGGCGGCGAGGGAGAAATTGCCGGTCTTGCCGCTGGTGGGGAGCGTGGCCTTGACGGGGTCGACGTAGTAGCCGGCGACGCCGTCGTTGAGGATCTTCGTCGAGGTGCCCTTCTCGACCAGGACCTCACCGTTCTTCATCGCGGGGACGTGCAGGAAGCCGATGCCGTTCTTCGTGTCCAGCGCGCCCGGACCGGTGTCACGGCCCTGCATCCAGCTGTCGCGCACCTTGTCGGCTTCCTTGTGCGCCGAACGGTCGGCGATGACGTTCGTCCACCACAGCGAGTAGGCGACGAACAGGCCGAGCACCAGGCCCGCCGTGATGAGGAGTTCACCGAAGACGCTGACCGCCATGGCGATCCGGCCGGTGCCGCGGCGGCGCGGCGCGGGATTGCCGGTGTTCTGCTCTTGCTCGGTGGTCGCTGCCACTAGTCATCTGCCCTTACTGGACGAGCGCATCCGGCTTGCCCTTGCTGCGCGGCCGTTCCTCGACCATCTTGCCCCAGACGATCAACCGGTACTTGCTGGTGAACTCCGGCGTGCAGGTGGTGAGGGTGATGTAGCGGCCGGCCGTGGTGAAACCGGATCCCTTGGGGACGGGGTCGATCACGCTCGTGTTGCTCGGAGACGTCACCGGAAGCGTCGACGTCATCTTGTAGACGAAGTAGTCGTCCTGCGTCTCGACGACGATCGCGTCACCCGGGCTGAGCCTGTTGATGTAACGGAAGGGCTCGCCGTGTGTGTTGCGGTGCCCGGCCAGGGCGAAGTTGCCGGTCTTCGCGTCGGGCATCGCCGTCTTGAGCGCGCCCTCGCTGTAGTGCCCGACCATGCCCTTGTCGAGGACCTTCTTGTTGCTGACGCCCTCGGCTATCGGCACCACCACGTCCAGCTTGGGAATGTGCAGCAGGGCGAAGCCCTGACCCGGCTCGAAGGTACCCGGGGCACCCTTCCCGCTGGCCCAGTCGTTCTGGAGGCTGCTCGCCTCCTTGTCCGCCTGCGCGTGCGCCCGGACGTTGGTCCACCACAGCTGGTAGCTGACGAACAGCAGCATCAGCACACCGGTGGTGATGAACACCTCGCCGATCGCCCGGCTCGCGACCACGGCCGCGCCGGGTTTACGGGCCTTCGCCTGCTTACGGGCCTCGACACGGGAGAGCGGCTTGCCCTCCGGCGAGTTCGGCGAGTCCGGCGCGCCCTGCTCCGGCTGCGCATCGGGGGCCGCCGTACCGCCATGACGCCCGTGACGGCGCTTGGCGGCCTTTCTGCGGGCCGCACGGCCGCCCTGTGGGGATCCAGTGGCGGATGTGACGGAAGAGGCCGCAGAGGCGGATATGGAGGGCGGCGGCGGATCGGGTATCCGCAACGCCACCGTTTCATCGTCGGCCGGGGGGACATAGGGCACCGACGCCGACGCCCCACCCGAGGACGCGCCCGAGGACGCCTCCCCGAACGACTCCTGGGCGTAGGACTCCTGACCGTAGGGCTCCTGGGCAGACGAACCAGGCGAACCAGACGAACCACCGGCGAAGGACTCCCCGCGATAGGCATCGCCGCCGTAGGACTCGTACGACGCGTCGCCGTACAAGTCCTCGCGCTCGGGGCGCAGGGCCGTCACGCCGTGGCCCTGCCCACCACCGGGGCGAGCCCCACCGACCTCGCCACCGCGCCCTGGTCCCCACACTCCACCAGCCAGTTGGCCAGCATCAGATGGCCGTGTTCCGTCAGCACCGACTCCGGGTGGAACTGCACGCCCTCGACCGGGAGTTCACGGTGCCTGAGCCCCATGACGATCCCGTCGTGCGTCCGCGCGGTGACCTCCAGCTCGGCCGGGACGGTCGCCGGCTCCGCGGCCAGCGAGTGGTAGCGCGTCGCCGTGAAGGGCGTGGGCAGCCCGGCGAAGACCCCACGGCCCTCGTGCTCGACCAACGACGTCTTGCCGTGCAGCAACTCGGGCGCGCGGTCCACGACACCGCCGTACGCCACCTGCATCGACTGCATCCCGAGACAGACACCGAAGACCGGCACCCCGCTCGCGGCACAGTGACGCACCATCTCGATGCAGACCCCGGCCTCCTCCGGCGTACCGGGTCCGGGCGACAGCAGGACGCCGTCGAAGCCGTCCTGGGCGTGCGCCGTCGACACCTCGTCGTTGCGCAGCACCTCGCACTCCGCACCCAGCTGATACAGGTACTGAACGAGGTTGAAGACGAAGCTGTCGTAGTTGTCGACGACGAGAATGCGCGCGCTCACTGGTTGTCCACCGTCACATCGTTGAAGGGCAGCAGCGGTTCGGCCCACGGGAACACGTACTGGAACAGGACGTAGACCACAGCAACGACCAGCACGAGTGAGAGCAGCGCCTTCACCCATGCGTTCCCCGGCAGATGCCGCCAGATCCAGCCGTACATGCCGTCCCTTCCGTCGCACCACGGCATCCACACACACGCCGTACCGCACCAGACTAACGGCGCAGGGCAACCGGCTTGCCGTCCTCCACAGGCTGTGTGGAGTCCAGGTGTGCCCAGACGATCAGCCGGTGGCTGTGTCCCCACTCCGGATCGCACGTGGTCAGCGTGAGATAGCGGCCAGGCCGCGTGTACCCGGATTTACGTGGCACAGGATCGATCACCTCAATGTCGGTGGGCACTGTTTTGTAAGGCCCTTTGTCGATCCGATACGTGAACCAGGTCGTCCCGTCCGTCAGGACCACCGCGTCACCTCGCCGCAGCCGCGAAAAGTCCTTGAACGGATCCCCATAGGTGCGCCGGTGCCCGGCGACCGAGAAGTTGCCCTGCTGTCCGAGCTGCACGGTGTTCACGTAGTGCCCGAGACCCTTCTTCAGGGTGGCGACCTCGGTGCCTTCGAGCACGGGCTTGTTCCACGTGAAACCAAGCCGGGGGATGTACATGATCGCAAAAGGCTTCCCGCTCCGGTACGGCGCCGGATCCGCAGGGGAGCCGGACGGGCCGGCCGTCACCTTCGGCTGCCGCACGCTCCCCTGCGCCCACTGGTTCTGCAACTGGTCGATCTGGTCGTCCATGACGGTGTCGGCCTTCACACCGGTCCAGAACAGCACATAGACGACGAACAACACGATCAGGGCGCCGACGGTGATGCACAGCTCGCTGACGGTCCTGACGACGACACGCACCGGCGGCTCCAGGGGCTCACACCGTGCTCACTCCACGGGCTTGGCGTACTGCAGATCCACTGTGCCCGAGTAGCCGGGAAGAGTCACCGTGCCGTCGTCGGCCACATTCCAGCCGAGCCCGTAGACATTGACGTAGACCATGTAGTTCTGGATCGCCTTGGAGTCCGCGAGCGCCTGCTTCAGCTTCCCGGGATCACCTACCGCCTGGATCTTGTACGGCGGCGAATAGACGCGGCCCTGGAGGATCAGGGTGTTGCCGACACAGCGCACGGCGCTGGTGGAGATCAGCCGCTGGTCCATGACCTTGATCCCCTGGGCGCCGCCCTTCCACAGGGCGTTGACCACGGCCTGCAGATCCTGCTGGTGGATGACCAGGTAGTCGGGCTGCGGCTCGGGGTAGCCGGGAAGCTTGGCGGTCGCGTTCGGCGGGGCGTCGTCGAGCGTGACCGTGACCGCCTTCCCCTTGAGCTTCTGGGTGCCTGCCCGCTCCTCCAGGGCGGCGAGCTTGTCGTCCTCGGCCTTGGTGCTGCCGTCGTCGCGCTCGGCGAGCGACTCGACGTCCCGGCGCAGCGAGCCGTTCGACTCGTCGAGCTCGCCGTTGTTGCGGCTCCGCTCCTGGATGAGGTCCGAGAGCTTCAGCATGGAGGCGTCCGTGCGGATGTCGGTGCCCTTGGCCGTATTGAAACTCGTGAAGAAGATGAGTCCCGCGAGAGCGAAGACGGCCACGGTGAGCACCCGCACCGGCCGGAAACCTCGCCTGCGGACAGGACTGGATCCGGACTGGGGGGAGTCGGCAGAATTGCTCAACGTACCCTTATCTCCTTCGGCGCCGCGGAAGCACTACGCTAACGGACGCCCAGGGGAGCGCTAAGAGTCCCCTTGTACGCTGCCCGGAGCCCGACCAGTTACCTGCGCGGCCACGCAGCGCATCGACAGGAGAGACCCTCGTGCCGAAGTCACGTATCCGCAAGAAGGCCGACTACACGCCGCCCCCGGCGAAGCAGGCGACCGCCATCAAACTGAACAGCCGCACCTGGGTCGCCCCTGTGATGCTGGCCATGTTCCTCATCGGGCTGGCCTGGATCGTCGTCTTCTATGTGACGGACGGCTCGCTCCCCATCGACGCTCTGGACAACTGGAACATCGTGGTGGGCTTCGGTTTCATCGCCGCCGGATTCGGCGTCTCCACCCAGTGGAAGTAGCTCTCCCCAGGGCTATCCGCTGAGTTATCCACAGCCTGGAGCAATATCCACAGGACCTGGGGAAAAGACGACGATCTGTGGATAACCCATCGGACGTTGACGCCGGTACGACCATCGCACCATCCCCCGCAAGCCTGTTCGCCCCCTTCCTGACCTGCACAAACGCGGGTCAGCGACAGGGGGCACAGCTGTTCCCGCACTGTATGCACAAGATCCGGTACTCGCTGTGGAAAACGGGCCGCTCAGAGGGGTCGCACCGACCCGTCAGGTCAGCTGGGCCGTTCTGATCAGGGTCATGCCCACGACGACCAGCAGGACCAGCGCGCAGGTCCCGTACTGCACGAGTGCCCGCCGCTTGCGCGGGGCGTGGACCATGCCGTAGCCGGTGATCAGGCCGGCGGCCAGGCCACCGATGTGTGCCTGCCAGGAGATGCCGCTCCAGCTGAAGGTGAAGATCAGGTTGATCACCAGGAGCGCGATGATCGGCCGGAGGTCGTAGTTGAGCTTGCGCATCAGGACCGCGGTCGCGCCGAAGAGGCCGAAGATGGCACCGGAGGCGCCGAGGGTCTGGGTGGCCGGACTTGCCAGCAGATAGGCCAGGGCGCTGCCCGCGAGACCGGAGGCGAGGTAGACCGCGAGATAGCGGGCGCGGCCGAGGGCCGCTTCGAGCGGTCCGCCGAGCCACCACAGGCTGAGCATGTTGAAGCCGATGTGCCAGATCTCCTGGTGCGCGAAAATCGAGGTCACCAGGCGGTAGTACTGCCCGTCCGCGACACCTTCGGTGGGTTGGAAGGGCGCCGGCGGCCAGGCACCGATGAGGCTGAGGTCCGCCGCCAGGGACGTGTTGACCTGGAGGGCGATGAACACCGCGACGTTGATCCCGATGAGGATCTTCGTGAGCAGCCGGGGATCGGCCGTGACCGTCCCGCCGGCGAGGGTGCGGGGTCGTGCCGCGGCCGGAGCCGGTCCGGTGCCGCCCCCGTCGCGGACGCACTCGGGGCATTGGAAGCCGACGGAGGCGCTGACCATGCACTCGGGGCAGATCGGGCGTTCGCAGCGGGTGCAGCGGATGCCGGTCTCACGGTCCGGGTGCCGGTAGCAGCCAGGCAGGTTCTGGGCCTCTGGCGTACTGCCCGCCTCCTGATTCATGCCATCCCCTAAGTCGCCCGAAGTTGCCCGAAATCGCCCTGGGTCGTCGTGCCCACATGCACCGCCCCGCTCCTCCTTACGGTTGAGCGGGGCGTTTGGTTCCCTTGGTGGGGGTTGCCGGGGCTCAGCCCTGGCGCGTCTCCACGACGACCTGCTCGATGACGACGTCGTTGACCGGGCGGTCGTTGGGGCGGGTGGTCTTGACGCCGGCGATGGCGTCGACGACCTTCTGGCTGGCGGGGTCCGTGACCTCGCCGAAGATGGTGTGCTTGCGGTTCAGCCAGGCCGTCGGGGAGACGGTGATGAAGAACTGCGAGCCGTTGGTGCCGGGGCCGGCGTTGGCCATAGCGAGCAGGTAGGGCTTGTTGAAGCCGAGGTCCGGGTGGAACTCGTCCTCGAACTCGTAGCCCGGGCCGCCGATGCCGGTGCCCAGCGGGTCGCCGCCCTGGATCATGAAGCCGCTGATGACGCGGTGGAAGATCGTGCCGTCATAGAGCCTCTTGGTGGACTTCTCCCCGGTGCCGGGGTGCGTCCACTCGCGCTCGCCCTGGGCGAGTTCGACGAAGTTCCTGACCGTCTTCGGGGCGTGGTTCGGCAGAAGCCGGACTTCGATGTCGCCGTGGTTGGTCTTCAGGGTGGCGTACAGCTGCTCGGCCACGATCTGCCTTCCGTTGTCTGCTTGTGCCCGACCGATCCTCGCACGGATCCGGCCGAGGATCGGTCGGGCAGGGGCGCACGGCGGCGATCCGTGGCATTGTCGTCGGCAAGCTCCTGTTGTTACGTATTCATCCGTTATTGATCCGGATGCCCGCCCTCAGGTGCCGGGCTGCACTCCGGCAGGCATGATCCGTAAAAGGGTGGAAAGTCGAAATACCATACGCCACCGAGGAGGAGGATCCCGTGACCCGCATCGACAGCGTGCGCGCCGCGACCGGCTCGGCGAAGGACAGCGTGCTGCACGCCGCGGAAGTGGTGGCGCCCTACGCCGACACGGCCAAGGACAAGGCCTCGCACTACGCGACCGAGGCACGCGTACGGCTCGCGCCTAAGGTCTCGCAGGCGGCCGAGCAGGCGCGTGTCCAGTACGGCGCTCATCTCGCGCCGCGCCTGGAGCAGGCCCGTACGCATGTTCCGCCGAAGGTCGACCAGGCCGCCGTACGCACGCGTAAGGCAGCTCGGCAGGCCGCCGACTATTCCCGCCCGAAGATCGAGCAGGCCGTTGCCGCGGCCGGTCCGGTCGCCGGGGAGGCCACAGCCCGCAGTGCGGCCGCACTGGCCGCACTGCGTGGCCAGGTCTCTCCCAAGGAGGTCCAGAAGCTGATCCGCAAGCACGAGCGGCGGGCCCGTGCAGGACGGCTCGCCAAGGCGTTGGCGGTCGCGGGCCTCGTGGCGGGGGGTGCTTACGCCGCCTGGAAGTGGTGGGACAAGCAGGCCAATCCTGACTGGTTGGTCGAGCCGCCCGCCGCGACCGAGGTGTCCGAGACGGGCCGGCTGACGTCCGTGGACGGCAGCGGTCAGTCCGTCCTGGATCCGGAGGTTCAGGCGAAGGAGGCCGAGGAGGACGCCGCGCAGCACGACGAAGGGCGCTGACGCCGGTTTTCGCCGGCGTGTACCAGTGGTGGGGCGGAGTTTCTCCGCCCCACCGTCGTGTTCACCCGACGGTGTGGCCGGAGCGGCGCGGTGGGGCCCTGGTGCGTCACTGTCGCGGAGACCTGTTTTCGCACCGGACGGACCGCTGCCCTGATGAAGCTCTCGCGCCGCGGGCCGCTCGCCCTGGCCGTCGTACTGCTGCTTCTGGCCTCGGGCTGCACCGCCCGTGCCCCCGGGCCCGGGGCGGCTTCCGCGTACGGCGCGTACGTCGGCTATGAGCGGGCTGACGTGGGGCGGCTGGGCGCGCTCGGTGCCTGGCTCGGTGGGCCCGCGCCCCGGGTGGGGCACGTGTATCTGCCGGGTGACCGCTGGAGCAACATTGAGGGAGGGCCGGGTTATCTGGAGTCCTGGGCGGCGTGGCGCCGGGCCGGTGCGCGGCGGATGTTCGTCCTGAACGTGCCGATGCTGGAACGCGCGGAGGCCCACCTGCCCGACCGTGCGGTCCGTGAGCAGCTTCGGCGTGGGGCGCGCGGTGACTACGACGGTCATTTCCGCGTGCTGGCCAGGCGGTTGACGGCTCTCGGTGTCCCGGACACGATCGTCGTTCTCGGCTGGGAGATGAACGGCACCACGTACAGCCACCGCTGCGGTCCGGATCCGGTCGCGTGGAAGCGGTACTGGGCGAGGATCGTGCGCGCGATGCGCTCGGTGTCCGGTCAGGGTTTCCGCTTCGAGTTCACGCCCAACCGCGGCCGTGAAGCGATCCCGTGGCCGCGCTGCTATCCGGGGGATGAGGTCGTCGACATCATCGGTATGGATGCCTACGACGCCCCGCGCGGGCTGCGTTTCACCGAGCAGGTGAGCGAGCCGTACGGTCTGCGCGCCCATGTCCGCTTCGCCCGCGCCCACGGCAAACCCTTCTCGTACCAGGAGTGGGGTCTGTACGAGAACGGCGACGACCCGGTGTACATGCGCGGCATGCTCACCTGGTTCGCCCGGCAGCGCCCGCTCTACCAGGCCATCACCGACTACTGCCCGCACGGCGTGTGGGGCTGCCGGGCCCATCCGCGGTCGTCCGCGGTGTACCGGTCGCTGATGAGGTAGGCCGGTACGGCGGCGGGGGTCGGCCGGGTGTCCGGCGTGTGATCCGGAGGCTTGCAGGACACGTCGAAGCTGATCCGGCCGGGGTTCCCGGTGTGCACGAAAAACCCCTCCGCCCGCGTATTCGCAGGTCGGAGGGGTTTTCTGGTGTGGAGCCTAGGGGAGTCGAACCCCTGACATCTGCCATGCAAAGACAGCGCTCTACCAACTGAGCTAAGGCCCCGGGAAGAGGAACGTCCGCCGGAGGAACCACGTGCCGGTGGGCGTCGCAGACCAGAGTACCGGGTCACCCGGGGTATTCCGCAAAAAGGATTGGGGGTCCCCGCGAACGACCACTCTCCGTAAGATGCTCGGCGGGGTTCGCTGTCGCGAACCACGGTTTTTTGGGGAAGCGATGGGGAGACGCACATGGACGCCGCACAGCAGGAAGCGACCGCAAGAGCGCGGGAACTGCAGCGGAACTGGTATGGGGAGCCGCTGGGGGCGCTCTTCCGTAAGCTCATAGATGACCTGGGGCTCAACCAGGCTCGTCTCGCGGGGGTGCTGGGACTGTCGGCTCCGATGCTGTCCCAGCTGATGAGTGGTCAGCGGGCGAAGATCGGCAATCCCGCCGTGGTCCAGCGGGTGCAGTTGCTGCAGGATCTGGCGGGGCAGGTCGCGGACGGCAGCGTGAGCGCGGCCGAGGCGACCGAGCGCATGGACGAGATCAAGAAGTCGCAGGGGGGTTCGGTGCTCAGCAACACCACGGCCACGACGAGCAGTTCGGGCGCGCCGACGGTCAAGCGGGTCGTCCGCGAGATCCAGTCGCTGCTGCGCTCGGTGGCCGCCGCGGGAGACATCATCGACGCGGCCGACACTCTCGCGCCGACCCATCCGGAACTGGCAGAGTTCCTCCGGGTCTACGGGGCCGGCCGTACGTCCGACGCGGTCACGCACTACCAGTCCCACCAGAACTGAGCCGTCCGTCCGGTGGCCGAAGGGGTTCGGCGGCCGGGCCGGGGGCTGTGCAGGCGGCACGGAGGGGCGCGAGGGGGTCGCGCTCCTCACCGGGGGCTGACACGCGGGGGTGTGTCAGCCGCCGAGGAGACGAGGAACACGGGGCCGTATCTCTCATCCGGGAGGCCACGAGGGGTCGTATCGCTCATCGAGGGGGAAGCAAGGGGGGTAACCGCAGGGGGAGGAGCGACGCGCAGTCATGGGTGAGGTGTTCGCCGGCCGGTACGAGCTGGCCGATCCGATCGGACGCGGAGGCGTCGGCGCCGTCTGGCGTGCCTGGGACCACCGGCGCCGCCGTTACGTGGCCGCCAAGGTCCTGCTGCAGAGCGACGCCCACTCCCTGCTGCGCTTCGTCCGTGAACAGGCCCTGCGGATCGACCACCCCCATGTCCTGGCGCCCGCCAGCTGGGCGGCCGACGACGACAAGGTCCTGTTCACCATGGACCTGGTCGCCGGCGGCTCGCTGGTCCATCTGGTCGGGGACTACGGTCCCCTGCCACCCGCGTTCGTCTGCACCCTGGTCGACCAGCTCCTCGCCGGTCTGGCCGCGGTGCACGCGGAAGGTGTGGTGCACCGTGACATCAAGCCCGCCAACATCCTGTTGGAAGCCACCGGTACCGCCCGGCCGCGGCTGCGGCTGTCCGACTTCGGCATCGCGATGCGGCTGGGCGAACCCCGTCTGACCGAGACCAACCTCGTGGTGGGCACGCCCGGTTATCTCGCGCCCGAGCAGATGATGGGTGCGGAACCGGACTTCCCCGCCGACCTGTTCGCCGTCGGCCTGGTCGCGCTGTATCTCCTGGAGGGCGCCAAGCCCGACGCCAAGGCACTCATCCAGTACTTCGCCGCCCACGGCACTCCTGGCGCGCCCCAGAGCGTTCCCGAACCGCTGTGGCAGGTCGTGGCCTCCCTCCTCCAACCGGACCCCCAGGCTCGCTTCCGCACGGCCACGGGGGCCCGTAAAGCCCTCGCCGCCGCCAGAGAACTCCTTCCCGACCCCGGCCCCGACGACGAGTCCATAGAAATCTTCGACCAACTCGGCCCCCTGCCCCCTGGGTTCGGCCCGGAGGGACCATTCGAGCGAGCACCGGGCGTCGACCCGAACCGGACACGGAACGGGGGGTCCGGGACGGGGGGAGGAGCACGGTTCGGAACGGGTGATCGAGGCGGGGGTTCCTTTGGGGGCGGTGGGGGACATGCGGGGGCTTTCTGGCGGGGGGCCGGTGAAGGGGTGGGTGGTGCTGGGGCCGGCGCCGGCACTGGGGAGGCCGGTGGTGCCGGCGAGGTGCCTTCGTGGCCCGGCCAGAGCAGCGGCGTGGTTTCCCGGCCAGGTCAGGCGGGTGGAACACCCTCGTGGTTCGGTGAAGGAAACGGGGTGGGATCGCGGCCCGGCGATGCGGGTGACGCTTCCTCCCGATCCGGCGACGGAAATGGGCGGGGCGCATTCCAGCCCGGTGACCCGAGCCGGGCTCCCTCCTGGCCCGGTGAAGGTAACGGACAGCAATCCTGGCCTGGAGGAAGGGGTGGAAACACACCACCCTGGCCCGCGGAGACGAACTCCACGTCCTGGCCCAGGGAATCGAACCCGGCGCCATGGCCCGAACAGGCCGACCCGCCGCCCTGGCCCCGCGAGGCCGACTCCCTGCCCTCTCCAGGTACCGATGCGTTCTCCCCCACCACAGGCCGCGGAACCCAATGGCCCGCTCCCACCAGCTCGCCCCCTGTGTCGGACACCGGCAGCTTCCGTCTGCCGCCGCCCCGGCCCACGGACTCCCACTCCCGGCAGCCCTCCCCTTCGCCGGAGCACCAGGCACAGCCGCACCACCTCCACCAGCAGGCACACGCACAACCCCACTGGCCTGCCACCCCAGCGGCTCACTCCCCCTACGACCCCACACCCCCCACTCACGCCCTGCCCTTCCCCCCGCCAGCGCCGACATCGACACCGCACCAGCAGCACGCCGGCACCGTTGGTACCGCTGGCACCTCTACTGCTTCGTACACCGCTCAGAGCCCGCAGGTTCCACGTCCCGCCCCACGACTTTCGCGGGCACGCCGCACAGGCCCGCCCGCGAAGGTGGCGATCCCTCTCCTGCTCCTGGCCCTGGTCTGCTACGCCGTGGGGTTCTGGGCGCTCACTCAGGTCTGAGACTGGAAGGCCCTACACCCCGGCAGCCCTCCGGCGCCCCACCACGACCCACACCCCGAGAACCACCAACACCAAGGTCCCCGCCCCGATCCCCCCGGCGGCCACCAGCTTCATCCCGGCGCCGCCACCCCCGTCCCCATCGCTCGCGCCCGCGTCCCCCACAGTCCCCGAGCCCTGCCCGAGAAGCCCCACCTGGAAGATCCCCGAGGGCTCGGACTGCCCCGCGTAACCGGGCCCGGCCGTCGCCGTTCCCTTCACCCTCACTCGCAGCGTCAGTCCGAACGGTCCGTCCCCGAACTCCTCGCCCACCCGGGCGGCGAGATGCACGACGAGGTAGTAGGACCCGGCGAACCGCATCCCGCCCACCCGGTCGGAAACGGCGTACCGGTTGTCGTACCCGACCGGCGGCACGGCAGCGAGCGCGCCCGACTTCCGGCTGCCGTTGTAACTGATGCTCGTGTCGTCGACGAGTCCGCGCACGGGGTTGTACAGCGCCAGGTTCACGCCCCCCGGCACAAAGCCCCCGCCGGCCCCGCCACCGCTCGCACTGCTCAGGTCGGCGGTCGCGTACACCTGCTGTCCCCAGTCGACCGGCATCTCGTAGAACAGCGTCTGCCCGGGTCGTACCTCGTCGCGCCAGACTCCCTGCTTCAGCGCGGTCGCCGAGCCGAAGCCCCCGCCGCCCCGCAGTCGCACGCTCTCCCCGCCGGGGGGCGAGGGCGTGGCCGAGTCCCAGGCCTCGGGCGCACTGGTGGTCGAAGCGGCCTTCCGCAGCCGCGGCTCTGACACAGGCGCGAGCTCGAGGCCCCAGTCCCCCGGCGCGGACTCGGTGCGCAGCACTCGTTCGACGACGACGTAGTACGTGCCGGCGCCCCGGCACAGCGACCGGCTCGACGGGAGCTGACGTGCGGCCCACACGGTGAGGGGGCGCGGGCTGCGGCCGGCGCCGATGCTGGCGGTGTCCGCCGCGGAGCAGGAACGGCCGTCGGCGTCCTGCACGGACACCCTGACGCCTTCCGTGGGGGTGACCGCGGCGTCCGTCGGGGGTACGGCAGTCGCGGCGACGTACACGGTCGACGTGCCGTCGAGTACGAGGCGGTAGTAGACCTTCCCGTCGCTCGGCAGCGAACTCCGGTACGTGGTGCCGGGTTCGAGGCGCTCGGCGTCCGCGGTGGCCGTCGCTCCGGTGACCGACGGGGCGTCTTCGGCGAAGGCGTACGAGGAAGCCGTAGTAGCAGAGGGAGGGGGAGAGGCAGATGTGGAGGAAGAAGGAGAGGCGGGTGTGGAGGGAGAGGTAACCGTGGTGGGAGAGACCGGGGCCGCGAAGCCCGGAGTTCCCGGCGCACCGGCCACCGCGCCCAGTACGCCCCCCACGAGGGCCACCCGCCACCACGCCGTACGCCGCCCCATCCCGCGCCACCCCTCCGTGCCCGCGCCCCAGCTCCTACGACCGTCAGCCGGTCGGCCGTGGCCCATCCTGCCCCGCCCGGCCACCGCGCACCCTCGCAATCCGTACGACCGTCCGAAAGCCCGGGCAACACAAAACCCCGACCGCAACGACGGCCGGGGTCTGCTCAGAATCGGATGTCGGAACTCACGAACCCGTGGGCACGGAGTCAGTCGCCTCCGTCCACAGATCCTGCTCGGCGCGATCCGCCTGGATCTGGCGGTACACGAGGAGCCCGCCGATGGCGGCCAGTGCGACCAGGAGAAGCTTCTTCACCGCGCGACCTCGTCTTTCGTTGACGTAGGGGACCTCTGGCGCCCGACTATACACACCGACCGAGACCGATCGGTGACCTGCCTTCGGGCCCTCAACTCCCGTCGGGAACGGCCCAGTAGAAGCGGAACAGGGACATCCGATCAGCGTGTGATCACATGGCGATCACACGCTCACGGACGGTCACTTCAGCCTCTATCGCCCCGGTTCTCCACTTTTTCGCCACTCATGCACCCATCCGTGTGGTGTTCATCTGAAGATCGACGCGCCACAGCCTCAGGTCCGTGATTTCACGACGTCCATACACATCATGAGGAAAGTACGCAAATCGCCCGACCCGAAAGTGAGGGATCATGGCCCGGAACAAGGTCATGAAGCTGTGGACCGTCGTCATCACCGCCTTCCTGGCGCTGCTCACGGCACTCGGCCTCATCACGACGACCGCCGCCGCTGCCGTACCGCATACCCAGTCGGCCCGCAACAGCACCGCCGCCCGCCCGGAGCCCCCGGCGATGTCCCACGGTCTCTGGTCCTACGTCAGGTCACTGCCCCCCACGATGAAGCAGCGCATCCGGGCTGAGGCCCACGGCAAGAGTCCCAGCTGCCGGCCCCGCTCCCACGGCGACACGGACGCGGCCGCGCACCCGGACACGGAAGTGGACACTGCGGAACGGGCTGGAGCGGACTGCGCCTGACGGCACGGCCACCCCGCCCGAGAAGACCGAAGACGCAGCAGAGACCCATCGAAGAAGCGCTTGAGAAGTGACGACGTCGCGCACAGCACCACACGGCACAGCACCGCACGGAACATCCGCCGCAGTGCCCAAGAGGATGATCCGCCCAGACCTTCTCACTGAGGCCGTCGGCCCAGGAGACCAGAGGACAGGCGACCGACACGGCAGCGAGGACCGATGTCAGTCGTAGATGACAAAAACCCCCAACCATGATCGGCTGAGGGTTTTCGTGCTGGTGGGGCTAACAGGATTTGAACCTGTGGCCTCATCCTTATCAGGGATGCGCTCTAACCAACTGAGCTATAGCCCCGCCGTGCTCTGCGGGAGTGTGTCCCGCGCGCTGACTCCTGAAGATTAGCGCACGACGTGGGCAGTCCCAAAATCGGTTCCCCGGGGACCGCCCCCGCACGTTCGGGGCAGCGTTACTCGTCCTCGGCCAGCGTCAGCTCGACGCCGCCGACGAAGCCCGCGGAGAGGTTGTAGATGAACGCGCCGAGGGTCGCGAGCGCCGTCGCGAGGACGACGTCGATGACCGCGATGATCGACGTGAACATCAGGACGTTCGGCAGGGAGAGGAACGCCTGGAGGTCGAAGCCGTTCGACTCGTTCGAGCCGGTCGCCTCGGAGATGGTGCCGCCGACCGTCGAGAAGACGCCCATCGCGTCCATGACCATCCACAGCACGGCGGCGGCGACGATCGTGCAGATGCCGAGCGCGATGGAGAGCAGGAAGCTGACCTTCATGACGGACCACGGGTCGGCCTTGGCCACCCGCAGCCGTGCCTTGCGGGTACGGGGCATGGTGCGCGCACCGGTGCGCGGGCGGCGTACGGCACCGGCCTGGGTGGCCTGGGCCGGGTAGGCCTGCGGCGGGTGGTACGGACCAGCCTGCTGCTGCGGCTGCCGTTCCCCCGGCAGCGGGGAGGGCGAAGGCTGGGGCTGCGGTACGGCCGCCCCC
Source organism: Streptomyces sp. NPDC102270 (assembly GCF_044766405.1). Lineage (NCBI taxonomy): Bacteria > Bacillati > Actinomycetota > Actinomycetes > Kitasatosporales > Streptomycetaceae > Streptomyces > Streptomyces sp. NPDC102270. The sequence goes on from NZ_JBIWLX010000005.1 coordinate 258,786, forward strand.
TTCGGTGGGGCGGCGGGCGCCGTCGGCTGGGTGTCCGTCACAGGTCCCCCCTGGGATCCATGAGTCTCGGGCGAGCGCGAGTCCGTCGCGGGCGGCTTGATCGCCTTGAGTTGAGTCGTGTGCGTATCTGTTGGGTGCGGCTCTGCCGGCCGCGCCTCCGCAGCACGCGCGGCAGAGCCACGGCCGCCGCCATCCGCCTCCGTGCCGGGGGTGGACCCCGTAGAGGTTCCGGTCGATCCGGCGCCCGTGGCTCCGCTCACGATGACTCACTCCTCGTGCTACTCGGCCGAGGGCGCCTCACCCTCGTCCGTGCCGATGGTCTCGGCGGTCTCGTCGTCGGCCACATCGCCGTCGATCTCCTCCGCCTCGCGTCCCGCCTCGGCGTTACGTGCGATGCCGACCACGGCATCGCGCTTGCCCAGGTTGATCAGTTGGACGCCCATGGTGTCACGGCCCGTCTCCCTGACTCCGCTGACTCGCGTACGAATCACACCGCCGGACAGCGTGATGGCGAGGATCTCGTCGGTCTCCTCGACCACCAGCGCTCCGACGAGCGATCCGCGGTCCTCCACGATCTTGGCAGCCTTGATGCCGAGGCCGCCGCGACCCTGGACGCGGTACTCGTCGACAGGGGTGCGCTTCGCGTACCCGCCGTCCGTAGCAGTGAACACGAACGTACCGGGTCGAACAACATTCATCGAGAGCAGTTCGTCGCCCTCGCGGAAACTCATGCCCTTGACACCCGAGGTGGCACGGCCCATGGGACGCAGGGTGTCGTCCGAGGCGGTGAACCTGATCGACTGCGCCTTCTTGCTGATCAGAAGCAGATCACTGTCGGCCGAGACGAGTTCGGCGCCGATCAGTTCGTCGTCCGAACCGTCCTCACGCTCCCGCAGATTGATGGCGATGACGCCACCGGAACGCGGAGAGTCGTAATCCTTCAGTGACGTCTTCTTGACCAGACCCGCCTTCGTGGCGAGCACCAGGTACGGCGCGGCGTCGTAGTCGCGGATCGCGAGGATCTCGGCGATCGCCTCGTCCGGCTGGAAGGCCAGCAGGTTGGCGACGTGCTGGCCCCGCGCGTCCCGCCCGGCGTCCGGCAGTTCGTACGCCTTGGCCCGGTAGACGCGGCCCTTGTTGGTGAAGAACAGCAGCCAGTGGTGCGTGGTGGAGACGAAGAAGTGGTCGACGATGTCGTCCTGCTTCAGCTTCGCCCCGCGTACGCCCTTGCCGCCCCGCTTCTGCGAACGGTAGTCCTCGGTCTTGGTCCGCTTGATGTAGCCGCCACGCGTGATGGTGACGACGATGTCCTCCTCGGCGATGAGGTCCTCGATGGACATGTCACCGTCGTAGGGCACCAGCATGGTCTTGCGGTCGTCGCCGTACTTCTCGACGATCGCGGCGAGTTCGGCGCTGACGATGCCGCGCTGGCGGACCGGCGAGGCGAGGATCTCGTTGTACTCGGTGATCTTCGCCTGGAGTTCGTCGTGCTCCTGGACGATCTTCTGACGCTCCAGGGCGGCGAGCCGGCGCAGCTGCATCTCGAGGATGGCGTTGGCCTGGATCTCGTCGATCTCCAGGAGCTCCATCAGGCCCGTGCGCGCGATGTCGACGGTGTCGCTGCGCCGGATCAGCGCGATGACCTCGTCGATGGCGTCCAGGGCCTTCAGCAGGCCGCGCAGGATGTGCGCCCGCTCCTCGGCCTTGCGCAGCCGGAACTTCGTACGGCGGACGATGACCTCGATCTGGTGCGCCACCCAGTGCCGGATGAACGCGTCCAGGGACAGCGTGCGCGGGACGCCGTCGACGAGCGCCAGCATGTTGGCGCCGAAGTTCGACTGCAGGTCCGTGTGCTTGTAGAGGTTGTTGAGAACGACCTTGGCGACCGCGTCACGCTTCAGCACGATCACGAGCCGCTGACCCGTACGCGACGACGTCTCGTCCCGGACGTCCGCGATGCCGCCGACCTTGCCGTCCTTCACCAGGTCGGCGATCTTCTGCGCGAGGTTGTCGGGGTTGGTCTGGTACGGCAGCTCCGTGACCACCAGGCACTGGCGGTTCTGGATCTCCTCGACCTCGACGACCGCACGCATGGTGATCGAGCCACGGCCCGTGCGGTACGCCTCCTCGATGCCCTTGCGGCCGACGACGAGGGCGCCGGTCGGGAAGTCGGGGCCCTTGATGCGCTCCATGAGCGCGTCCAGCAGCTCCTCGTGCGAGGCCTCGGGGTTCTCCAGGTACCACTGGGCGCCGGCGGCGACCTCGCGCAGGTTGTGCGGCGGGATGTTGGTCGCCATGCCGACCGCGATACCGGCCGAGCCGTTGATCAGCAGGTTCGGGAAGCGCGCCGGCAGGACGGTCGGCTCCTGGGAGCGGCCGTCGTAGTTGTCCGTGAAGTCGACGGTCTCCTCGTCGATGTCACGGACCATCTCCATCGACAGCGGCGCCATCTTGCACTCGGTGTAGCGCATCGCCGCCGCCGGGTCGTTGCCCGGGGAGCCGAAGTTGCCGTTGGAGTCCACCAGCGGCATCCGCATCGACCACGGCTGGGCGAGGCGCACCAGGGCGTCGTAGATCGAGGAGTCGCCGTGCGGGTGGTAGTTGCCCATGACGTCGCCGACCACGCGCGCGCACTTGTAGAAGCCGCGCTCGGGGCGGTACCCGCCGTCGTACATGGCGTACAGGACGCGGCGGTGGACGGGCTTGAGACCGTCCCGGACGTCCGGCAGCGCACGGGACACGATGACGGACATCGCGTAGTCCAGGTACGAACGCTGCATCTCCGTCTCGAGCCCGACAGGCTCGACACGCTGGGCGATAATGCCGTCACCCTCGGGCGTGACTGGAATGTTCTCGTCGGCCATTGCTGGTGAAGATCCTTCCTGGTGCGGTCAGCTGAGACCGACTCAGATGTCGAGGAACCGGACGTCCTTGGCGTTGCGCTGGATGAACTGGCGGCGGGCCTCGACGTCCTCGCCCATCAGGACGGAGAACAGATCGTCGGCCTGGGCGGCGTCGTCGAGGGTGACCTGGCCAAGGACGCGGTGCTCCTGGTCCATGGTCGTGATGCGCAGCTCCTCGGCGTTCATCTCGCCGAGACCCTTGAAGCGCTGGATGGAGTCCTCGCGGATGCGCTTGCCGCGCTGGCGGCCCATCTCGATCAGCGCGTCGCGCTCGCGGTCGGAGTAGGCGTACTCGATGTCGTCCCGGCCCCACTTGATCTTGTACAGCGGAGGACGGGACAGGTACACGTGCCCGGCCTCGACCAGCGGCCGCATGAAGCGGAACAGGAAGGTCAGCAGCAGGGTGGAGATGTGCTGGCCGTCGACGTCGGCGTCCGCCATCAGGATGATCTTGTGATAGCGCAGCCTCGCGATGTCGAAGTCCTCGTGGACCCCGGTGCCGAAGGCCGAGATCAGCGCCTGGATCTCCTGGTTCTGCAGGATCTTGTCGATCCGGGCCTTCTCGACGTTCAGGATCTTGCCGCGGATCGGGAGGATCGCCTGGTACTCGGGGTTCCGGCCGGACTTGGCCGAGCCGCCGGCGGAGTCACCCTCGACGATGAAGATCTCGCACTTGGTGGGGTCGTTCGACTGGCAGTCGGAGAGCTTGCCCGGCAGGGACGCGGTCTCCAGAAGACCTTTGCGACGGGTCAGGTCGCGCGCCTTGCGGGCCGCCACGCGCGCGGTGGCCGCCTGGATGCTCTTGCGGATGATGTCCGCGGCCTCGACGGGATTGCGGTCCAGCCAGTCGGTGAGGTGTTCGTAGACGACCTTCTGGACGAAGGTCTTCACCTCGGTGTTGCCCAGCTTGGTCTTGGTCTGCCCCTCGAACTGCGGCTCACCCAGCTTCACCGAGATGATCGCGGTCAGACCCTCGCGGATGTCGTCACCCGTGAGGTTGTCGTCCTTCTCCCGCAGCAGCTTCTTGTCGCGCGCGTACTTGTTGATCAGCGAGGTCAGCGCGGAACGGAAGCCCTCTTCGTGCGTGCCGCCCTCATGCGTGTGGATGATGTTGGCGAAGGAGTACACACCCTCGCTGTAACCGCCGTTCCACTGCATCGCGAGCTCGAGGGAGAGGCTCTTGTCCTTGTCCTCGGCCTCGAGGTCGATCACGGTGGGGTGGACGACCTCTCCCTTGCGGGAGTTGAGGTACTTCACGAAGTCGACGATGCCGCCCTCGTAGTGGTACGAGACGGTCTTGACCTCGTACTTCTCGTCCTCGCCCGCCTCGTCCGCGCCGGCGGTGGCCTTCGCCGACTCGCGCTCGTCGGTGAGGTTGATCCTCAGACCCTTGTTGAGGAACGCCATCTCCTGGAAGCGCCGCGAGAGCGTCTCGAAGGAGTACTCGGTGGTCTCGAAGATGTCCGGGTCGGCCCAGAAGGTGACCGTGGTGCCGTGCTCGTCCGTGGCCTCGTGCTGGGCCAGCGGGGCCGTCGGGACACCCAGCTTGTAGTCCTGCGTCCAGCGGTAGCCGTCGGTCTTGATCTCGACGGCCACCTTGGTCGACAGGGCGTTCACGACGGAGACACCCACGCCGTGCAGACCGCCGGAGACCGCGTAGCCGCCGCCACCGAACTTGCCGCCCGCGTGCAGCACCGTCAGCACGACCTCGACGGCCGGTTTGCCCTCGGAGGGGACGATGCCCACCGGGATACCGCGGCCGTTGTCGACGACGCGCACGCCACCGTCGGCGAGGATCGTCACGTCGATGGTGTCCGCGTGGCCGGCCAGCGCCTCGTCGACGGAGTTGTCGACGACCTCCTGCACCAGGTGGTGCAGGCCGCGCTCGCCGGTCGAGCCGATGTACATACCGGGTCGCTTGCGGACCGCGTCCAGACCCTCGAGGACGGTGATGGCGCTGGCGTCGTACGAGGCGGTTACCTCGCCGTTCGACGAGGTCGCCTCGGCGTCGGTGGACGGAATGTTCTCGTTGGGGTTGCCGGAATCGGCCACGAAGCGCCCTTTCTGGCACAGCACGAGCCGGGCTCGTCGGCGGGTTGCCGGAGCGGCTGCGGCATGTTGCGTTGGTAAGCCTTGATCAGCGTTGCTCAGCTTCTCCCGGGCGGTCCCCACGTTCGGGGCGGGATCGGCTTCCAGTCTACCGGTAGCGCCGACAGTGATGGGGGTTTGCCGGTACCTGAGTCCGCATGTGCCGCCCTGAACCGGCGTCTTCCGGGTCCCCATATACGGAGCGGGGCTCCAAGAGGCTCACGGAGGCACTCAGCGCTTCCGGCCGTCAACCCTTGGCTACTTGGGAGTCACGTCCAGATTCGCAACCGCGTGCAGTGCCACGACAAAGGCGTCGGCGGCGCCTCGAAGGCACCGCCGACGCCCTGGATGTGATGTCTGTCACCCGTAGGTGTCGCCGGGTCCCGTGCTGCCGGGAGCACGCAGCGGACCGTAGCGACGAGGAGGTCCGCCGGGGCCGTTCACCTTGATCAGGTTCACGGCGCCGTGCCCGAGATCCTCATTCAGGCGGGCCACCAACTGCGGGGCCAGCAGCCGCAGGTTCGTCGCCCAGGCCGTGGAATCACAGCGCACCATCAGGACCCGCTCGTCCTCGTCGTACTTCTCCGGCACACAGTGCTTGGCCAGGTCCTCGCCCACGATCTGCGGCCAGCGCCCCATCACCCCGCCCACCGCGGCCGGCGTCTCCCAGCCGCGCTCGGTGATCAAGCGGTTGATGGCGGCACCGAAGGCCATCGGGTCGCGTCCGTCGGCGCGCGCACCGGAGCGCAGACCGCCTCCACGCCGCGCCTGCCGCTTCTGCTGCGCCGCGTCCCCACGCGCGCGTGCCTGTGCCTTCGCCGCCCGCAGCGCCACGCGCGCGAGGTCGACGCCGGAGGGTTCGGCACTCGGCTCAGGCTTCTCGGCAGGGAGTTGTTCGTCGGTCATGCGCGCTCCACCGTCCCCTCGGACACGGTGTACCGCGTCCCCGCCAGCACATGCGGCACGTCGTCGTCGACCGCCGCCGTCACCAGGACCTGCTCACCGGGCGCGACCAGCTCGGCCAGACGCTCACGGCGACGGGTGTCCAACTCGGCGAACACGTCGTCGAGGATCAGCACGGGCTCATTGCCCTCGGCCCTGAGCAGGTCGTACGACGCCAGGCGCAGCGCCAGCGCGTACGACCAGGACTCGCCGTGCGAGGCGTACCCCTTGGCGGGCAACTGACCCAGCTTGAGATTCACATCGTCCCGATGCGGCCCTACGAGGGTCACGCCCCGCTCGATCTCCTGCTTGCGCACCTCGGCGAGCGCCGCCATGAGCTGCTCGTGGAGCGCCTCACGCGTGTGTGCCTCGCCCGGCGCGGACGGCTTGTACTCCAGGGCGACCGGGCCGCCGCCGGGTGCCAGTTGCTCGTACGCCTTGTCGGCCAGCGGCTGGAGCGCGGCGATCAGGTCGAGACGCTGGGCGAGCAACTCGGCGCCCACACGCGCGAGGTGCTGGTCCCACACGTCGAGGGTGGACAGGTCCATCGAGCGGCCGCCGTGCCGCCTCGCGAGGGCGGCCGACTTCAGGAGGGTGTTGCGCTGCTTGAGGACCCGCTCGTAGTCGGAGCGGACGCCGGCCATGCGCGGGGAGCGCGCGGTGATCAGCTCGTCCAGGAAGCGGCGCCGCTCGCCCGGGTCGCCCTTCACCAGCGCGAGGTCCTCCGGCGCGAACAGCACCGTGCGCACGATCCCGAGCACATCACGGGGCCTGACCTGCGAGGACCTGTTGATGCGGGCCCGGTTCGCCTTGCCGGGGTTCAGCTCCAGCTCGACCAGCTGCTGCCGCTCACCCTGCCGGACCTGCGCCCGGACGATCGCACGGTCGGCGCCCATACGGACCAGGGGGGCGTCGGAGGCGACCCGGTGGCTGCCGAGGGTGGCGAGGTAGCCGATCGCCTCGACCAGGTTCGTCTTGCCCTGCCCGTTGGGGCCCACGAACGCGGTGACGCCCGGGTCGAGCGGAACTTCGACCCGGGCGTACGAGCGGAAGTCGGCCAGCGACAGGTGCGTGACGTGCATGGTCGGTCGCCGACCTCCCCCAGCTTGTGGACCGCGGCCTGTGGATTGCTCCGCAGCCCTGTGGATTACTTCGTCTCGACCGCGTGGCCGCCGAACTGGTTGCGCAGCGCCGCGATCATCTTCATCTGCGGCGAGTCGTCCTGGCGGGACGCGAACCGCGCGAACAGGGACGCAGTGATCGCCGGCAGCGGCACCGCGTGGTCGATGGCGGCCTCCACGGTCCACCGGCCCTCGCCGGAGTCCTGTGCGAAACCACGCAGCTTGTCCAGGTGCTCGTCCTCGTCGAGGGCGTTGACCGCGAGGTCGAGCAGCCAGGAACGGATGACCGTGCCCTCCTGCCAGGAGCGGAAGACCTCCCGGACGTCGGTCACGGAGTCGACCTTCTCCAGCAGCTCCCAGCCCTCGGCATAGGCCTGCATCATCGCGTACTCGATGCCGTTGTGGACCATCTTGGCGAAGTGGCCGGCTCCCACCTTGCCCGCGTGCACCGCACCGGCGTCACCCTCGGGCTTGAGGGCGTCGAAGACCGGCTGCACCTTGGCGACGTTCTCCGCGTCGCCGCCGAACATCAGCGCATAGCCGTTCTCCAGGCCCCACACACCGCCCGAGACACCGCAGTCGACGAAGCCGATGCCCTTGGCGGCCAGCTCCCCGGCGTGCTTCTCGTCGTCCGTCCAGCGGGAGTTCCCGCCGTCCACCACGACGTCGCCCGGCTCCAGGAGCTCGGCCAGCTCGTCGATGGTCGCCTGAGTCGGCGCACCGGCCGGGACCATCACCCACACGACCCGCGGGCCCTGCAACGCGTCCACAAGCTCCTTCAGGCTGTGGACATCGGCGAGGTCCGGATTGCGGTCGTATCCGATCACGGTGTGGCCTGCGCGGCGGATCCGCTCGCGCATGTTGCCGCCCATCTTGCCGAGGCCGATGAGACCGAGCTCCATCAGTGGTTCCTTAGGTTGCTGTGGCATGTGGGGCACCTTCGTACCCACGTACGAGCCTAAACCCGGACGCTCACGCACACCTGTGGGCATACGCGCTCAAACGTATGCCCCCACCTGGGGCTTTGACTCAGCCGCTTGGGCGCTCAGCCGCTGAGGCGCACCGGCATGATCAGGTACTTGTAGGCCTCGTCCGCCTCGGCGTCCAGGGCCGGCTTGCCGCTGAGCAGCGCCGGCTTGGTGGACGTCGTGAAGGAGAGCTGGGCCACCGGCGAGTCGATGGCGCTCAGGCCGTCCAGCAGGAAGGTCGGGTTGAAGGCGATCGAGACGTCGTCGCCCTCCAACTGCGCGTCCACCCTTTCCACAGCCTGTGCGTCGTCGCTGGAACCGGCCTCCAGGATCAGCACGCCCTGCTCGAAGCTCAGCCGCACCGGGGTGTTGCGCTCGGCGACCAGGGCCACACGCTTGACGGCCTCCACGAAGGGGGCGGTCTCGATCACGGCGACGGAGTTGAACTCCGTCGGGAACAGCGAGCGGTACTTCGGCAGGTCGCCCTCGAGCAGACGCGTGGTCGTACGGCGGCCCGCGCCCTCGAAGCCGATCAGGCCCTCGCCCGCACCCGAGCCGGACAGCGCCAGGATGACGCTGTCGCCGCTCGTGAGCGCCTTGGCGGTGTCCAGGAGCGTCTTGGCGGGCACCAGGGCGACCGCGGACGCCTCCGGGTTCTCCGGCTTCCACAGGAACTCGCGGACGGCGAAGCGGTAGCGGTCGGTGGACGCCAGCGTGACGGTGTCGCCCTCGATCTCGATGCGCACACCGGTCAGCACCGGGAGCGTGTCGTCACGCCCCGCGGCGATGGCCACCTGGGCGGCGGCGGACGCGAAGACCTCACCGGGGACGGTGCCCGTGGCGCTCGGCATCTGCGGCAGCGCCGGGTACTCCTCCACAGGCAGGGTGTGGAGTGTGAACCGCGAGGAGCCGCAGACCACCGTGGCCCGTACACCGTCTGTGGAAATCTCCACCGGGCGGTTGGGCAGGGCGCGGCAGATGTCGGCGAGCAGGCGGCCGGAGACCAGCACCGTGCCCTCCTCCTCGACCTCGGCCTCCACGGAGACCCGCGCGGAGACCTCGTAGTCGAAGCTGGACAGGCTCAGCTGGCCCTCCTCGGCCTTCAGGAGAAGGCCGGCGAGGACAGGCGCCGGCGGACGGGCCGGGAGGCTGCGCGCCGCCCAGGCCACTGCCTCCGCGAGTACGTCGCGTTCCACCCGGATCTTCACTGTTGCCGCCTCCTGCTGTTGCCGGCGCTGCTCGGCCTGCCTGGCTTCGTCGTCTGTCTCGGTGTCGTCGGTCCCTGTGCCGGGAAGGACACCGGGGAACAGTCTGACGCACCCCACTGACAGTAGGTGCCTCTCGGGGTCAAGTCGTGACGAGGGGCAGCCGGGCACCGGACAGCGAGTTGTGCACAGGCCCCACTTCGAAACGGATTCCCAGCTCTCTCTAGTTGGGAGTAGTAGTAGGGGCTGTGGATACCGTGGATAACCCTGTTTTCCCAGCTCAGAGCAGGAATTTTGTCCACCGGCCCTGTGGGCGACGCCGGTGGACAACTGAGCCTGTCTGTGGAGAACAGAAAGTTCTGCACACTCCGTGCACAGGCAGAGGCGAGTTCTCCCCAGCGCCGTCCCCAGCTTTGGCCGGCTTTCCCACAGCCCAACCCGGCACCTTCGTGTGACGCCTTTCACTCGACCCGGTGATCAGGCGCGTCGCGTTGCCGAACAGTGGACAGGCATGTGGAGAAGCCGGTGATCGCTGGGGACAACCGACTCCAGCCTGTGGGTTGCCGGTGGACAACTCGGTGCACAGCCTGTGGATCATCGCGCCGTCCACAGTCTGTGGAGATCGTTCGTCCACGAATCCACAACCACCTGACCTGGCCTGATGGTCTTTCACCAGGCAGCCTGTGGACGGCGATCTGGACAACTTCGCGGTCCCCAGGATGTGGACGGCAAAAAGTCACCACATCTGTGGAGGGAGGCCGTAACCCGGCGGGGAATCGAACAGCAGGCAACGGCGGCGTGACCTCAGGCATGACGAAGGGCGCCCCGGGACCTTGTCCCCAGGGCGCCCTTCGGCGTTGGTACCGCCGTGACTCTGCCTCTGCCCGCGCCTGTGTCAGCCGTTCTTGATGCGGTTCGTCAGCTCGGTCACCTGGTTGTAGATGGAGCGTCGCTCGGCCATCAGATTGCGGATCTTGCGGTCCGCGTGCATCACGGTCGTGTGGTCGCGGCCGCCGAACAGCGCGCCGATCTTCGGCAGGGAGAGGTCCGTCAGCTCGCGGCACAGGTACATGGCGATCTGGCGGGCCGTGACGAGCGCGCGGCCGCGCGAGGTGCCGCACAGGTCCTCGACGGTCAGACCGAAGTAGTCGGCCGTGGCGCTCATGATGGCCGTGGACGTGATCTCGGGGGCCGAGTCCTCGCCGCCGGGGATCAGGTCCTTCAGCACGATCTCGGTCAGGCCCAGATCCACCGGCTGTCGGTTGAGCGATGCGAACGCCGTCACCCGGATCAACGCGCCCTCCAGCTCGCGGATGTTGCGCGAGATGCGGGAGGCGATGAACTCCAGGACCTCCGGCGGAGCGTTGAGCTGCTCCTGCACCGCTTTCTTGCGCAGGATCGCGATCCGTGTCTCCAGCTCGGGCGGCTGGACGTCGGTGATCAGTCCCCACTCGAAACGGTTCCGCAGGCGGTCCTCCAGTGTGACCAGCTGCTTGGGCGGCCGGTCGCTGGAGAGGACGATCTGCTTGTTCGCGTTGTGGAGCGTGTTGAAGGTGTGGAAGAACTCCTCCTGCGTCGACTCCTTGTCCGCGAGGAACTGGATGTCGTCGACGAGCAGGATGTCCATTTCGCGGTAGCGCTTGCGGAAGCTGTCGCCCTTGCCGTCGCGGATGGAGTTGATGAACTCGTTGGTGAACTCCTCCGAGCTCACGTACCGCACGCGCGTGCCGGGATACAGGCTGCGCGCGTAGTGCCCGATGGCGTGCAGCAGGTGGGTCTTGCCGAGCCCCGACTCCCCGTAGATGAACAGGGGGTTGTAGGCCTTGGCCGGCGCTTCGGCGACTGCCACCGCGGCCGCGTGCGCGAAGCGGTTGGAGGCGCCGATGACGAACGTGTCGAAGAGGTACTTCGGGTTCAGCCGTGCGGTGGGCTCACCGGGTCCGGTCGCGGGCGCGGGCTGCGCGGCCAGCGGGCCGGGGGCGCCGGTGGTGGGCAGGTTGGAGCCGACCGGGCCGCCGCGGTGGACCCGCCCGGAGCCGGGCGGCGGATCGGGCAGCTCCCGGCGGGTGTCGCGCTGGTCGTAGTCGGAGCGGGGCTTGTCGTAGTCCGGCCGCTGGTCGTAGTCGGAGCGCTGGCTGTCGTAGGACGAGCGCTCCATCGGCTGCGGACGGTAGTCCTGTGACGGAGGGCCGTACGAGTCCTGCGGGTACGGCTCCTGCGGATAGGGCTCCTGCGACGGCGAGGCGTAGGGGTCGCGCTCCGGGAAGCCGAGCCGCTGTTGCTGCCAGCTGTACTGGTCCTGCGTCGGCCGTGGCCAGCCGCCGGGCTCGGGGCGCTGGTACTCCGAGGGGTAGGCGGGGCGCGCGGTGGGGAGCTGGTCCGGGCGGGGTTCGCGGTCGCCCTGGTGTCCGGGGCGCTGTTCGCCGCGACCCGGGGGGGAGTCGTCCGCGCGGTGGCGGCCGTAGCCCTCGTACTGGTTGTCGTACGAGCCGTCGTACTGGTTGGAGGGGAGCTCGGGCTCCTCGTAGCGGGACTGGGGCCGGGGGGCCGGAGGCGCGGGCGGGGCCTGGGGCTCGCCCGCGGAGTCGTCGACGGTGATCGCGATGCGGATCGGGCGGCCGCACTCGCGGCTCAGTGTCTCACTGACGGCCGGGGCCAGTCGGCCCTCCAGTACGCCTTTCGCAAATTCGTTCGGTACGGCGAGCAGGGCGGTGTCGGCGACCAGCGCGAGCGGCTGGCAGCGCCGGATCCAGTGCTCGTCCTTCGCCTCCACGCCCTGGACGCGGCCCTCACCGAGAAGTTGCTCGAGTACGCGTGGCCACACTGCGGCAAGATCGGCAGGTACGTCAGCCACAGGGCACGCTCTCTCACGGGTCCCACGAACGTGTGGTTCTGGGACGAGTCGGGATTCAAATGGGGTGGAGCCGAAATGCAGGGGTCAAGGGAACGAATCGGAGTTCAGCCACGGTAGTCAGGGCGACGGGTGCGGTTCAAGTTGTTGTCCCCAGCCTGTGGATAGTGTCTCCTGGTGACCACTGGTTTGACCGGATGGCGTAGCCGCGCGTACCGTAACCAGGTCGAGTTGTCGATGGCTGCTGCCGCCTGCCTCCGATGGGCACAGATCACTTCGGGTGATCGGGAAGCGGTGCACACGGGCGTAACTGCGAGCTACTCGTGGGCGCACGGTGACAGCCAGGACGGCACCCGCCACCACCGATTGATTTCTGGAGCCCCCGAGTGAGCAAGCGCACCTTCCAGCCGAACAACCGTCGTCGCGCCAAGACCCACGGCTTCCGTCTGCGGATGCGTACCCGTGCCGGCCGCGCGATTCTGGCGAACCGCCGCAGCAAGGGTCGCGCCAGCCTGTCCGCCTGATACCGGTCAGGTCATGCCGTCGTGCTGCCCACCGAGAACCGGCTGAGGCGGCGCGAGGACTTCGCGACCGCGGTACGACGAGGGCGCCGGGCCGGCCGCCCGTGTCTCGTCGTCCACTTTCGTAGCGGTGCCACGGACCCGCACGCGCCTGGGGAGAGCGCTCCCCCGACGCGTGCGGGTTTCGTCGTGAGCAAGGCCGTGGGCGGTGCTGTGGTGCGCAACAAGGTGAAGCGCAGGCTTCGCCATCTGATGCGCGACAGGGTGGCCCTGTTTCCCCCCGGTAGCCTGGTAGTCGTACGAGCGCTGCCCGAGGCGGGCGACGCCGATTATGAACAGCTGGCCCGAGACCTGGATGCCGCCGTTCAGCGGCTGCTGGGAGGGGGCGCACGATGAAGTACCCGCTGCTGGCGCTGATCAAGCTGTACCAGTGGACCATCAGCCCGCTGCTGGGGCCGGTGTGCAAGTACTACCCGTCGTGCTCCCACTACGGCTACCAGGCCATCGACCGGCACGGTGCGATCAAGGGAACGGCACTCACCGCCTGGCGCATCCTGCGGTGCAATCCGTGGTCGCTGGGCGGTGTGGACCATGTCCCGCCGCGCAAACGTCCGCGGTGGCACGAAATGCTGCGTAACGCCTGGCGTGCACGTAGGGGCGGGCCCTCCGCCGCCTCGGCCACCGAGGGACAGAATCCTTCGAGCCCGGCCGCAGAGACTCCGTCCCATGCCCAAGGAGCATGATTAGTGGACACGATTGCCAGTCTTTTCAGCTTCATCACGACACCCGTCTCCTGGGTCATCGTTCAGTTCCACACGGTGTACGGCAAGATCTTCGGCCCTGACACCGGGTGGGCCTGGGGCCTGTCGATCGTGTCCCTCGTGATCCTGATCCGTATCTGTCTGATCCCGCTCTTCGTGAAGCAGATCAAGTCGACGCGGGCCATGCAGACGCTCCAGCCCGAGATGAAGAAGATCCAGGAGCGCTACAAGAACGACAAGCAGCGTCAGTCCGAAGAGATGATGAAGCTGTACAAGGAGACGGGCACCAACCCGCTTTCCTCGTGCCTTCCCATCCTGGCGCAGTCCCCGTTCTTCTTCGCCCTGTATCACGTGCTCAACGGCATCGCGACGGGCGACACCATCGGTGTCATCAATGAGTCGCTGCTGGCCAGCGCTCGTAAGGCGCACATCTTCGGCGCCCCCCTCGCCGCGAAGTTCAAGGACGGGTCCGCCACCGTCCAGGCACTGGGCGCCACGGTCACCGATGTACGGGTCGTCACCGCAGTCATGATCGTCATGATGTCGGCGTCGCAGTTCTACACGCAGCGCCAGCTGATGACCAAGAACGTCGACACCACCGTCAAGACGCCGTTCATGCAGCAGCAGAAGATGCTGATGTACGTCTTCCCGGTCATGTTCGCCGTCTTCGGCATCAACTTCCCGGTCGGTGTTCTCGTCTACTGGCTGACCACCAACGTGTGGACCATGGGCCAGCAGATGTACGTCATCCACAACAACCCGACCCCGGGTTCCAAGGCTCAGGCCGCCTACCTGGAGCGTCTCACCAAGCACGTCACGAGCCACGGCAAGGCCCGCAAGCGCAGCGAGCGCACCATCATCAAGGCGATCGTCGCCAAGGGCCGCGACCGCAACGAGTTCGAGCGCAAGTTCATCAACGCTCTGAACAAGGCGGGCCTCGCGGCCCAGGCCGACGGCTCGGTCGTGCAGAGCGAGTCCCAGACCGCGGTCCAGACCGAGGACGGTTCGACGGCGAGTGCGGCGGCTCCCAGGCGTCAGCAGCCCAAGCGGCAGAGCAAGTCCCAGCGTCAGTCGGGTGCGGCTTCGGCCGGCTCGAAGGCAGTCGAGGACAACCCGTCGTCGGAGTCGATCTCACTGAGCAAGTCCGACGAGCCCGAGGACGCCAAGCCCGCTGCTCCCGCCAAGAAGCAGACCGGCAGCGGTACCCGCAGCAAGGCCCAGTCCGGACAGCGCAAGGGTCCGCAGCGGCCCAAGTCCCCGTCCAAGAAGTAAGAAGGAGTCCATCCCGTGACGGAAGGCACCACCTCCGCCGCTGCCGAGGGTGCAGACACCCTGACCCGCCTCGAGCAGGAAGGCGAGATCGCGGCGGACTACCTCGAGGGTCTGCTCGACATCGCTGATCTCGACGGCGACATCGACATGGATGTCGAGGCCGACCGCGCCGCTGTCTCGATCATCAGCGACGTGGCCAGCCGCGACCTGCAGAAGCTGGTCGGTCGGGACGGCGAGGTGCTGGAGGCCCTGCAGGAGCTCACCCGCCTTGCCGTGCACCGGGAGACCGGGGACCGCAGCCGGCTGATGCTGGACATCGGCGGTTACCGGGCCAAGAAGCGGGCCGAGCTCTCTGAGTTGGGTGCCAAGGCCGCCGCCGAGGTGAAGAGCACCGGCGAGTCTGTGAAGCTCAAGCCGATGACGCCGTTCGAGCGCAAGGTCGTGCACGACGCGATCAAGGCCGCCGGGCTGCGCAGCGAGTCGGAGGGTGAGGAGCCACAGCGCTTCGTCGTCGTGCTTCCCGCCTGATCGGTCCGTACGTTCCTCCGGCCCCGTCTGTAGAGCAGGCGGGGCCGAACTTTGTCAGCCTGATAGTTCTGATGATCAGCGCCCGGTGCGCTGATGCGGTACGGAAGGACGGTTCCCCGTGACGGAGGCAGCGGAGCTTCCCCCCGCGCCCGAGCAGGCGCGCGAGGTGTTCGGCGATCGCTTCGAGGACGCGGTGCGGTATGCCGAGCTGCTCGCCGAGGCGGGTGTGCAGCGCGGTCTCATCGGCCCCCGCGAAGTGCCCCGGCTGTGGGAGCGGCATCTGCTGAACTGCGCGGTGCTCTCGGAGGTCGTTCCTGAGGGCGTGACGGTGTGCGACGTCGGTTCCGGTGCCGGTCTGCCCGGCATTCCCCTGGCTCTCGTCCGCGAGGATCTGAAGATCACGTTGCTCGAGCCGCTACTGAGGCGCACGACCTTCCTGACGGAGGTCGTGGAGCTGCTGGGCCTGGACCATGTGACGGTCGTGCGGGGCCGTGCCGAGGAGGTCATGGGCAAGCTGAACCCGGTGCATGTGGTGACGGCGCGGGCCGTGGCCCCGCTGGACCGGCTGGCGACGTGGGGGGTTCCGCTGTTGCGCCCCTACGGAGAGATGCTCGCGCTCAAGGGCGACACCGCGGAGGAGGAACTCAAGGCGGCAGGTACGGCCCTGAGCAAACTCGGCGCTGTGGGGACCTCCATCCTGCATGTGGGTGAGGGCGTGGTCGATCCGTTGTCCACGGTGGTGAGGGTCGAGGTCGGGGAGAGTCCTGGTGGTGTGCGGTTCGCGGCCAAGCGTGCCAAGGCGGCCCGTACCGGTCGTACTCGTCGACGCCGCTGACCCGTCCTGACGACGAGACGTACTCCACACAAGCTGTCAAACCTATGCATGCCGGAGTGTCGCGGCAGAACGGGCACTGCTGCCCTGCATCGTGTTTCACGTGAAACGTCGCTCACTGCTGCACGGCATCATCAGCCGGGGCCGCGCTGCGGCCGAACCCCGTGACCGAAAGCCTCTCGGGTCACTCGGAGAGGTAACGGAGTTGTCCACAGAGGTGGATTTCTCCACAGAACAACAGGCCTCACTGGTTCACACCCCCGAAGACATGGGAGGCTCTGTTCATTGCGAGCCTGAAGTCGAGGAGAGTGAATCCTTGCGGTCCGACGCCAACATCGCGGGACCGATGACCGATCCGGTCCCCGGTCCCCGAACCGAGTCGATGGGGGAGGATGTTTCACGTGAAACACCGCCCCCGATGGACGACACTCCGATCGGTCGTGCTGCCCAACTGGCGGTAGAGGCTCTTGGCCGGGCCGGCGAGGGCCTGCCACGGCCCGAGCAGACCCGGATCATGGTCGTTGCCAACCAGAAGGGCGGGGTGGGCAAGACGACGACGACCGTCAATCTTGCTGCTTCGCTGGCTCTGCACGGCGGCCGTGTCCTGGTCATCGACCTCGACCCTCAGGGCAACGCGTCCACGGCTCTGGGTATAGACCATCACGCGGAAGTGCCGTCCATCTATGACGTCCTGGTCGAGAGCAGGCCGCTGTCCGAGGTCGTCCAGCCCGTCCCTGATGTCGAAGGTCTCTTCTGTGCCCCGGCCACCATCGATCTCGCCGGTGCGGAGATCGAGCTGGTGTCACTGGTGGCCCGTGAGAGCCGACTGCAGCGCGCGATCCAGGCGTACGAGCAGCCCCTGGACTACATCCTCATCGACTGCCCGCCCTCGCTCGGCCTGCTGACGGTCAATGCGCTCGTGGCCGGTGCGGAGGTTCTCATCCCGATCCAGTGCGAGTACTACGCGCTGGAGGGCCTGGGACAGTTGCTGCGCAATGTCGATCTGGTGCGGGGCCACCTCAACCCCACCTTGCACGTGTCGACCATCCTGCTCACCATGTACGACGGCCGGACGCGCCTCGCGTCCCAGGTCGCGGATGAGGTGCGCACTCACTTCGGTGACGAGGTGCTGCGGACGAGCATTCCCCGCTCGGTCCGCATCTCCGAAGCGCCGAGCTATGGACAGACGGTGCTGACCTACGATCCAGGATCGAGTGGGGCCCTGTCCTACCTTGAAGCAGCACGAGAGATCGCGCTGAAGGGCGTCGGCGTCAGCTATGACCCGACGCAGGCGCACATCGGCGCACAGAGCAATCCGAGCATGGTGGAGGGGATCCAGTGAGCGAGCGACGGAGGGGTTTGGGTCGTGGTCTCGGCGCACTGATCCCGGCTGCCCCGACGGAGAAGACGCCGACCCCGGCGGCGATGGGAGGCGCTGGTTCCGCGTCTCCGACGTCCGTTCCGGTGCTGACGACCGACCGTGGGGTGGCCGCGGCGAAGGTGGCCACGCTGCCGCCTGTTTCACATGAAACCGAGATGCCCTCGGTCAACGGCTATCCGGAGACGCCCCCGCCGCCCATCGGAGCCCACTTCGCGGAGCTCCCCCTCGACTCCATCACGCCGAACCCGCGCCAGCCGCGTGAGGTCTTCGACGATGACGCGCTCCAGGAGCTCGTCACTTCCATCAAGGAAGTCGGGCTTCTCCAGCCGGTCGTTGTACGGCAGGTCGGCCCCGCCCGCTACGAGCTCATCATGGGTGAGCGGCGCTGGCGGGCCAGCCGTGAGGCCGGCCTGGAGGCCATCCCCGCGATCGTGCGGGCTACGGACGACGACAAGCTTCTCCTGGACGCCCTCCTGGAGAACCTGCACCGTGCTCAGCTGAACCCGCTGGAAGAGGCAGCTGCCTACGACCAGTTGCTGAAGGACTTCAACTGCACGCATGACCAGCTGGCGGACCGCATCGGCCGGTCCCGCCCGCAGGTATCCAACACCCTGCGTCTGCTGAGGCTCTCGCCGGCAGTGCAGCGCCGGGTGGCGGCCGGAGTGCTCTCGGCCGGACACGCCCGTGCCCTGCTCTCCGTCGAGGACTCGGAGGAGCAGGACCGGTTGGCCCATCGGATCGTGGCCGAGGGACTGTCGGTGCGTGCGGTCGAGGAGATCGTGACCCTCATGGGGTCGCGGCCGCAGACCGCCCAGCGCTCCAAGGGGCCGCGTGCCGGCGCCCGGGTGTCTCCGGCGCTGAGTGACCTCGCGACTCGTCTCTCGGATCGTTTCGAGACGCGGGTGAAGGTCGACCTGGGGCAAAAGAAGGGCAAGATCACCGTCGAGTTCGCCTCGATGGAGGACCTCGAACGCATCCTCAGCTCCCTCGCCCCCGGTGAGGGACCGGTTCTGCAGAAGAGCCTGTTGGACGACGACGCCGAGGAGACGGAAGGCTAGTCAGGATCGGCAGGGTGACACCGCCCAGGCGAAGCGTGAAGAGCGGGTCGTGTCCGGTATGTTCCGGAACGCGGCCCGCTCTTTGCTTTCAGCCGGTATCGATGGAATCTCTGGATGGATACGATGCGACTGGGTGCGGCACATCCACCCGGCAGTACCTCTGAGGGGAGACAGGGGCCATGCGAACGATGAGCCGAAGCGGACTGGTGAGCGCGGGCCTGGGACTGGGGGCGGTCGGCGGATTCGTCGGTAGCCTGCTCAGGGAACGGAGCGCTCTGACGGCTGCCCGCGACGCGGCGGGCGAAGGAAGCGAGGAACAGCCTTCATGGGGCGTCGGCTCGTACCGCTCACGCTGGACAACCTTCCGGACCTACCCCAGCGTTGCCGCTCGTGTGTCTTCTGGGAGTTGGACCCCGTCAGCGGAGAAGCCGCGGTAAAGACCGGAACCGCCGCTCTGGAAAAAGAAGCCTGGATCTCCGCCGTACTCCTGGACTGGGGATCGTGCGGCCGGGTCGTCTACGTCGACGACGTACCGGTCGGCTACGTCCTCTACGCCCCTCCGGCGTATGTTCCTCGGTCGACGGCGTTTCCCACGAGCCCTGTCTCTCCGGACGCCGTGCAGTTGATGACGTCGTTCATCATGCCGGGCTATCAGGGGCAGGGGCTGGGCCGTGTGATGGTGCAGACGGTTGCCAAGGACCTGCTGCGGCGGGGCTTCAAGGCCATCGAGGCCTTTGGCGATGCCCGGTGGAAAGAACCCGCCTGTCTGCTTCCCGCAGACCATCTCCTTGCGGTGGGCTTCAAGACGGTCAGACCCCATCCCACGTATCCGAGGCTGAGGCTGGAGCTGCGCACCACACTCTCCTGGAAAGAAGACGTGGAGATGGCACTGGACCGGCTTCTGGGGGCCGTACAGAAGGAACCGGCGCTACGCCCCCTGTGATGCGATGGGGCCGGCCCTTTCGGGCCGGCCCCATCGTGTTTCACGTGAAACATCACTCGGCGATGAAGTCCTCGAGGTCGCGGACGATCGCGGCCTTCGGCTTGGCACCGACGATGGTCTTGGCGACCTCGCCACCCTGGTAGACGTTCAGCGTCGGGATGGACATGACGCCGTACTTGGCGGCCGTACCCGGGTTCTCGTCGATGTTCAGCTTGACGACCTCGATCTTGTCGCCGTACTCGGCGGCGATCGCCTCAAGGGACGGAGCGATCTGACGGCACGGTCCGCACCAGGCGGCCCAGAAGTCCACCAGGACGGGCTTGTCGCTCTTCAGGACGTCCTGCTCGAAGGAATCGTCGGTCACGTTCTTCAGGGTGCCGGCCACGGCGGGCTCCTTAACTGGGTTGGTGCGGTGGGGCGGGATGGGGGTCAGACAGCGGTCTTCTCGGGCTCGGCCTTCTCTTCGTCCGCGAGGGCGGCGAGGAAACGCTCGGCGTCGAGAGCGGCGGCGCAGCCGGTGCCGGCCGCGGTGATCGCCTGGCGGTAGGTGTGGTCGACCACGTCACCGGCGCCGAAGACACCGGTCAGGTTGGTGCGGGTCGAAGGCGCTTCCACCTTCAGGTAGCCCTCACCGTCCAGTTCGAGCTGGCCCTTGAAGAGCTCGGTGCGCGGGTCGTGGCCGATCGCGATGAACAGGCCGGTGACCGCCAGGTCCGAGAGTTCGCCGGTCTTGAGGTTGCGCAGCTTCAGGCCCGAGAGCTTCGGGTCGCCCTGGATCTCGGCGACCTCGCTGTCCCACACGAACTTGATCTTCGGGTCGGCGAAGGCGCGCTCCTGCATCGCCTTGGAGGCGCGCAGGGTGCCGCGACGGTGGACGATCGTCACGGACTTGGCGAAGCGGGAGAGGAAGGTGGCCTCCTCCATCGCCGTGTCACCGCCGCCGATCACGGCGATGTCCTGGTCCTTGAAGAAGAAGCCGTCACAGGTGGCGCACCACGAGACACCGCGACCGGAGAGGGCGTCCTCGTTCGGCAGGCCGAGTTTGCGGTGCTGCGAACCGGTGGTGACGATCACGGCCTTCGCCCGGTGGACCGTGCCCGAGGTGTCGGTGACGGCCTTGATCTCTCCGGTCAGGTCCACGCTGACGACGTCGTCCGGAATGAGCTCGGCACCGAAACGCTCCGCCTGGGCACGCATGTTGTCCATGAGCTCGGGGCCCATGATGCCGTCCTGGAAGCCGGGGAAGTTCTCCACCTCGGTGGTGTTCATCAGCGCACCGCCGGCGGTGACGGCGCCCTCGAACACCAGCGGCTTCAGCGACGCGCGCGCGGTATACAGCGCCGCCGTGTAGCCGGCGGGCCCGGATCCGATGATGATCACGTTACGGACGTCGCTCACGGCTTGGTTCCTCGTCTCTGGACTGCGTCGTCGGACCGGTGGAGCCCCTCTCAGAACTCTCACCCCACCCAACGGATCCTAAGGGGCGCGCATTCCCGGTGTGTCCGGGCACACGGAGAGGCCACACCGTACGGATTACCACGCAGGACGAAGACGAAGCGCGACCGCTCAGGAACGCGCGTACGACCGCTTCAGCAGAACCTTCGCAGTGCCGGTCGGTGCGTTCTTCAGGCACGTCGCATTCACGATGTAGGCGGTGACCCGGGTGCTGTCGGAGGGGTCACGCAGCACGATGAGAAGTGCGTCCGTGCCCTTGTAGACGCCGTCCTTGGTTGCGAGTGGCGAGTCGCTGGTGTGGAGGGCGTTCTGGATGCACGGTGGAACCTCGGGCGTCCTGAGGGTGCGGGGATCCTCGGAGCCGGGGATGCTCGCCGCGCCCATGCTGGTGTGCGGAGCCCGAGACCCGCCGCTCGCACTCTTCTCGCTGAGAAGGTCCGAGACCTGCTTCTTGAGGCCGCTCGCGGAGAAGGTGTCGGCTGAGGTGGTCGGCTGTTCGTGTGCCGAGCCGGTCGGCCTGCCGTCGTCCAACGACGACAGCAGAACGGAGCCGAATCCCAGTGCGGCGACGGTGAAGACCGCTCCGAGGACGGCAACCTTGCGGCGTCCGTTCTTCTTGCGGTCCTTGCGGTCCTTGCGGCCCGGACCGGTGGTGGACGTACGGGCATGTCCTGTGGGGCGGTCGAAGACGGGTGATGTTTCACGTGAAACATGCGTACTCTCGACCGGTGCCGGTGCGTTCACGGCCTCCGGAGCAGTTGCCTGCAGCAGAGCCTCCGCGGCGAGGGCGGCGTCGATCCTGCCGGCGACGTCAGCGGGCATGCGAGGCGGGCTCGGCAGCGTGCCGAGCAGGCCGCGGATCTCCTCCAGCGACGCGTGAACGTCCGCGCAGAGTTCGCACTCGTCCAAATGCCTGCGTACGTCCGCTGTCCTGGACGTGGACAGGATGCCTTCGGTGAGGTCGGAGATCTCCGCGACATCCGGGTGCCCGGCTGTGTCTGTCGAGGAAGTCACGCTCGCCCACCTCCGCCCTTCACTGCAGCTGAATCGCTTGATCCCGAATCTGGCGGGCCTCCTGACGGAGGTCCCGCTGCGGGTGGGACGGATGTCCCCTGCGCCCGGTTCCGTCCAGCGCCCGCTTCTCTGCCGCCTCCGGCGTTTTCCGGCCGCAGATGGGTGAGAAGCGGGAGCAGTCTGGCTCTGCCTCGGGCGCAGCGGCTCTTTACCGTCCCCGTCGGCACGTCGAGCATGCGGGCGGCTTCGGCGACGGGGTAGCCCTGCATGTCCACGAGGACGAGGGCGGCGCGCTGGTCGGGCGGGAGGGTGCCGAGGGCTTCCACGAGTTGGCGGTGGAGGTCGTTGCGCTCCGCGGGCGCCGAGGCGGATTCGTGCGGTTCCAGGAGCTGCTCGAGGCGCTCGGTGTCGTCCACGGGGGATGTCTTGCGGGAGGCTGCCTTTCTGGCCCGGTCCAGGCAGGCGTTCACCGTGATCCGGTGCAGCCAGGTGGTGACCGCCGACTGCCCCCGGAAGGTGTGCGCGGCTCGGTAGGCGGATACCAGCGCGTCCTGAACGGCGTCAGCGGCTTCCTCACGGTCCCCGAGCGTGCGGAGGGCAACGGCCCAAAGGCGATCCCGATGCCGCCGCACGAGCTCGGTGAAGGCGTCGGGGTCGCCCTCTACATGACGGGCCAGGAGGTCCTGATCGCTGGTGTCGCCGTACGCGGTGTCATCTGCCATCGGACCCCCTCCTCAGCCTTAACTGGTGACCTTGATGTCCGCCACCCGGCCGCGGTAGGTGCCTTCCTCTGTCAGGGGCAACTTGGTCAGCCAGACCAGAAGGTAGCGGGACTTCACGGTCTTGTCCGGCTTGAGCGGGACACCCGTACCGGAACCCTCGGCGACCTTGGTGTAGGCGTCGAAGGTGGTCGGCCGGGAACTCGCGTCGCTGGAGGCGGCGCGCAGTTCGACAGAAGTGTCGCCCCTGAACGTGACGGTGACCTTGCCGATGTCCTGGACCTTGCCGAGGTCGAGAATTATCCCGAGACCCGGCTTGAGGTTCCCGAAGTCGGCGCCCTCGTAGAACTTCGTCTCCCAGTACGACGAGGTGTCGTTGTCGTAGGCCTTCTTTATGTCGTTCGGCTTCTCGGATCCGTCGCCGAACGGGTCGAAGTCGTACCCCTTGACGATCGCGATCGGGGTGTTGGCCGCCTTGGTGGGGCTCTTGTCGCCGTCGTCGGTCGTCTGGGTCTGGTTCTCGTCGGACTTGCCGCCCCGGTCCATCAGCGCGTCCGCGAGCTGCCAACTGCCCAGGCCCAGCGCGGCGATGAGGAGGGCGGAGACCGCCCACTTCAGGGCCCGGCCCGTGCGGCTCTGCAGCGGCGGTGGCGGGGGCGGTACGGGCTGGGTGACACCGGGGTGCGCTGCCGGGCGGCCGTACGTGCCCTGTTGGTACGTGGTGCGCTGGTACTCGGGCGGGGCCGTGAACGCCGGCTCCGGCGGGCGGATGCGGGGCATCTCACCGATCGCCTTGACCAGTTCCTCGGGCGTGGTGCACGCCGACTCGTGCCGGGAGGCGGTGGCGCCGTCGTTGGCGAGCGCCCGCATGGACAGCTCGGACAGCCCGCGGTGGACACCTGCCCGCACCTGGTCGGGTGCGATGAGACCGATGTCCTTGGGCAGACCGGCCAGACCGTAGGCGTCGTTCTCGTACGGCCACCGCTGGGTGAGCGCCGCGTACAGGAGTGCGCCGATCGCCTCCGTGTCCGTCCGCTGGGGAGACTCGGAAGTGACGCCTCGCAGCGCGGCGTTCACGGCGAGGCCGCGGATGCGCCACTGCCCGCTCGACGTGCGCAGGACCGCGTTCGGGTTCAGCCGCAGATGCGCGAGCCCCTCACGGTGGGCCGCGGCCATGGCGGACGCCACCTGAGTGACCATCTGGTAGGCGTCGTACCCCTCCAGCGGGCCCGGGGTGAGCAGGGTGGTCAGCTCGGTGGCGTCGGGCAGCCACTCGTGGACGACGTAGACGAGATCGTTCTCCTCGACGGCGTCCAGGACCTGGACGAAGCGCGGGTCGCCCAGCAGCGCGGAGGAACGGGCCGCGGCCAGGACGGTGCGCGCCCGCGCATGGTCGGCGGGCAGGATGTGCACGCCGACGGCACGACGGAGTTTCTCGTCGACGGCACGCCAACTGCTGAAGCCGTCCAGACGGGTGAGGCACTCCTCGAGACGGTAGCGTCTGGCCAGTTTGTGGCCGCTGTGCAACTCCGGCGGTGACGCCTTGCCAAGGCTCTCGGTCCCGCCACTCCCCTGTGCCTCGACGTCTTCCGTGTCCCGCTCCCGGTTCTTGGCCACGCCGTCGGCCGTGGACTGGTCCGCCTTGGCGGTCAGCGGTTTGTCACCGCTGGTGTCTGCCACGTCGACGGCAGCCGTGCTCCGTTCCGCCACCGTCGTTCCCTGCCTCCCCAATTCATTGCGCGCCGTGCGACGCAGAATCCAATTGTGCCCACAGTCCGCCGCTATGCACGACACACGGTGGCGGACGATGGTTGTGCGCGTACCCCTGCCTCAGCGCCCCAGACGCCCCCGGACCATGCCGACCAGTGAGTTCAGCTCCTCGATCCGCATCTTGCGTGCGGCGACGAAGAAGGTCCCGAGCAGAACCGCTCCACCCGCGATCAGAGCGGCGAACGATCCGACGACGCCCTGGCCGAGCGAGTGACCGATGCCGTAACAGGCCGCCCCGCTCAGGATTGTCGCCGGTACCGAGGCGATGCAGAGCCGGGCGTAGGTCCGCAGGACGCGGTTGCCGTCCAGGTCGCCGCCGAGGCGCTTGCGCAGCCGGTTCCAGGCGACGCCGACACCGATCGCGTACGCGAGACCGTAGGAGGCGGCCATGCCGACCACGGCCCAGCGGGGCGGCAGCAGGGCGTAACAGGCGGCGGAGGCGGCGGCGTTGACGGCCGCCACGATGACGGTGTTGTAGAAGGGCGTCCGGGTGTCCTCGTAGGCGTAGAAGGCCCGCAGGACGACGTACTGGACCGAATAGGGGATCAGGCCGAGGCCGAAGGCCATCAGCATGTACCCCATGTTCGTGGCGGCGCCGGTGCTGGAAGCACCGAAGATCAGCGTGCACATCGGGATGCCGAGGGCGAGGAAGCCGAAGGCGATGGGCACGATGGCGACCGCTGTGGTGCGCAGGCCCTGCGAGATGTCGTCGCGGACCGCGCCGGCGTCGTCCTCCGCGGCTGAGCGGGAGATGCGCGGCAGCAGGGCCGCCATCAGCGAGACGGTGATGATGGCCTGCGGGAGGCCCCAGATGAGCTGGGCGTTGGCGTAGGCGCTGAAGCCGGTGCCGGGGATCTTGGTGTCGGCGACGGCCGCGGTGGCGAGCTGGATGACGACCAGGGCGCCTGCCTGGTTGGCGAGGACGAACAGGATGGTCCACTTCGCGAGCATCGCGGCCTTGCCGAGACCGTGGCCCTTCCAGTCGAAGCGCAGCCGCGGTCGAAACCCGGTCTCCCGCAGATACGGGATCATCGCGAGGGCCTGCACCACAAGGCCGAGCAGGATGCCCACGCCGAGCAGCCGCTGTCCCTCCGGCGGGATGTTCGTGACGGTCATGCCGGAGTGCCCGGCGGTGCCGTACACCCACAGGAACATCGCGAGCGTCACGATGATGACGATGTTGTTGAGGACCGGAGTCCACATCATCGCGCCGAACTTGCCACGTGCGTTGAGGACCTGTCCCATCACCACGTGGATGCCCATGAAGAAGATGGAGGGCAGGAAGTAGCGGGTGAAGGTGATGGCGACGTCGTTGGCCGCGGGGTTGGCCGCCACGGAGTCCGACAGCGCACGCACCAGGAGCGGCGCCGCGAACATCGTGAGCACGGTGAGCGCGGCGAGAGCCACCATGACGAGCGTCAGCAGCCGGTTCGCGAAGGCCTCGCCACCGTCGTCGTCCTCCTTCATGGCGCGGACGAGCTGCGGCACGAAGACGGAGTTCAGACCACCGCCGACGGTGAGGATGTAGATCATGGTCGGCAGCTGGTAGGCCACCTGGAAGGAGTCGCCCAGGAAGGCGGTGCCGAGTGCCGACACGATCAGCGCCGAGCGGATGAAGCCGGTCAGCCGCGAGACCATCGTGCCGGCCGCCATCACGGCGCTCGACTTCAGCAGACCGCCTGCCTTGCCGCCCTGCTTCGCGGGGGCGGCGGGGGCCGCCTGCGCCACAGCCGACGCGGTACCGAGATTCATCGTCTCGTCGGCCGAGGGGGCAGGTGCCGCGGGAGTCTGGAACTGCGGTGTCGGTGACGGTCCGCCCGGCGCCGGCACCGACGGGGGATCCGTCGGGCGGCCACCACGTTGCTGCTGGTCGCGGAAGAGATGCGCGAACGCATCCGGCTCGTGGCGTTCTTCGCCGGCCTGGCTCACCAGGTCGTCGACTCCCACGAACTGGGTGGTGCGGGGGTCGTCGCCGTACGGCAGGTACTGCGTCGGGCCCTCTGGCTCGGGCGCCGGCGTCTGCGCCCAGACGTTCGGGTCCGGGGCGTAAGGAGACTGGGGAGGCTGGGAGTACAACGGCTGCTGGGGCTGATGGGTGCCGGGGGGCGGCGGGGGATGAGCGGCACGGTCGTAGAGGGCCTCGGCGACCGGATCCTGGGCATGGAGGTCCTGTGCCCGGTAGGGGTCCTGCTCGTAGGCGTCCTGGAGATACATGTCCGCGGGAGCCTGCGGCGGCACCTGGCCATGCTCGGGCGGCGGCCCCTCGGAGTGACCCGAGCTGTCCGCGCCCTGACCGCGATCACCGTCGTACGGCGCGTTCATGGTTACCCCACCTCATCGTCCCGGGCCCACCGGCCACGACATCCTCAACGGTCCACTCTCTCACCCGTGCCGGACGGGTCGGCGCTTTCCGCTGCGGTGTCCGCTGTCAGGTCACTCGGCTGCTCGGAGTCGTTGGCCCCGGGCCCGGTGCCGGTCTCGCCCTTGAGACGGTCCTGTGGGCCTTCCGGGTTCTCCGGGCCGTCCACGGCTTCGCCCGCCTCGTCGTCCGGGCCGTTCTGGTCCGCCTCACGGGCCGCCGCGCGCTTGCGCTGGGTGTACATCCGGAATCCTGCCAGCACCAGCAGCAGGACACCGCCGCCGATGACCAGCATGACGGTGGCCGTGAACTCGGTGACCTTCACGTCGAACCTGACGGCCTCGCCGTACGGCTGACCGTCCTCCGTGTACAACTGGGCGATCACCGAGGCCTTGCCGTTGGCGTTGGCCGTCGTGGTGAACTTCACCGTCTGGCTGTGGCCGCCCGAGACCTCGACCGGCTGCTCGTAGTAGGAGGAGCCGCCGATCTCGAGCCGGTTCGGGCTCAGCGACGTCAGCCGCAGCCTCAGGTGTTTCACGCCCTGCACCAGGTTGTTCTGGACCGTCACGGGGATCGTGGCGCTGCGGCCGGAGAGCTTGGTCTCCGACTTTTCGATCAGGCTCACCTGGGAGGTCAGGTCGTCGAGGTAGGCCTCGACGTCCGTGCGGAAGCCGCTCGCCTCGGTGGACCGGCCCCGCCACGATGTGGACATCTCGCGGTTCAGGGCCAGTCCGAAGGGTGTCACGACACGGGACTGGTCGGAAAGGATCACCTTGAAGTTGTCGAGCTTGTTCTGTGTGCTCGCGATCTGCTGGAAGGCCCACTTCGGCAGCTCCTGCCTGCGCAGCGAGGAAGGGTAGGCGGATGCGGCGGGCACCTTGGTGGTCGCCCCGGGGTCGGGCTTGGCCGCGGCCGCCGCCGTGAGCTTCTGGGTCTGTGACCAGTTCCCGGCCTGCAGCGCGGTGATCGCTTCGGCCATGGCGTCGGCCTGGCTCGCCGTGGGCATGCGCTGCGGGGCGACGACGATGCTGCGCTGCTTGTCCGTCTGGAGGTCGAGAGTGAGGCTCTGGGCGAGGAACCGCTGGACGGCGAGTGTGGTGGAGGAGGCCTTCGTCAGATCGCCCTGGAACGCGGTGGACAGCCGCGCGTCCGCGACGACCGCCGTGGTGCCGCCGCCGATGGGGCGGGCCGCGGACGGCGTGTACGACAGTCCGGCGGTCTCCTGCAGGCTGTCGCTGCGGGCGATCACCTTGTCGGCTCCGGCGGAGGTGGCGACCTTGACGATCGACGGGTCCACCGCGCCGTTCACGGGCCAGGCGAAGTCGGTGCTCGGCGTCACGTGGAGCACGGTCCTCACCGTGGTGGCCGCGACGTCGGTGGCCTCGTCGAGATGACTGAGCGAGCCGGTGACGCTCGTGCCGTTGTGGGCCAGCGAGGCGAGGTCGGGATCGGCGAACGGAAGCACGACGACCTCCTTGTCCTCAACGGCCTTCTGCAGCTTGGCCAACCACTGTTTGGCGAGGGCCTGGTGGGTGCCCGCGGTGGTGGTGTCGCCCTCGCCCTGGATCCGGTAGCTGCGGGTCATCGCGTCGACGGACGCCAGCAGGTCCGGGTCGATCACCCACGTGACATCCAGGTTCTCGCCCAGCGTCAGCATCTGGTCCAGTCGGCCGCCCGCCGAGATCTCCTCGGCGAGGTCGTCGTCGAGGAAGACCGGGGTCTGCTGTGCGTTCGAGCCGGTCTCCGCCGTCATGTGCACGGTGGAGATCAGCGGCCACAGGAAGGTCGTCTTCGTCTTCGTGTCCGGCTCGTCGGGCTGCCAGGGCAGGAAGGTCCGCTGGATGCCGAGCGGCTGGTCCCACGACTGTGCGGAGGTCTCGCCCGAGAGGGAGACGGCGAACTGATAGACGCCAGGGTCACCGAGGTTCAGCTCGTCGACCGGTACGGAGATGGAGAAGGGTTCGGCCACCCCGGGCGTCAGCTTCGCGAACTTCGCCACATACTTCCCGCCGACCTCGGACCCCGTCGCCCCCTGCAGCGAGTCCCCGTCCTCGGTGACGGCGTCGATCGACGAGCGGGTGTTCACCTCCGGGCCCACCTGCAGCCCCACATGGGCGGCTGTGACGGCCTGCTTTGCGTTGTTGGTCACCGTCCCCGACACGGTGATCGTGTCACCGTCCGTAGGCACGCTGGGGCTGAGTGTGTCGATCGCGACGGACACGGATCCGGAGGCGGCGGCTGCCTCAGCGGGCGCCGCGGCGGAAACCTGGCACAGGCCGGCCAGCAGAGGGGCCGCCGCGAGCAGGGTCCCGGTACGCCGCAGCAAGCGGCGGGCAGGTGAGGGACTCGTCCCCTGGAAGTCTGCCGCCTCGGCCACGCGCTCGCCCGTCCCTCGTCGTCAGTGGTCGTCGGAATGTGCGTCCACGCATGGTAACGATGCGCGCTGAGGGGAAGTGCCGCGGACTGCTCCACAAGATCGGGGGATGGTGCCGCACTGTCCCGAATGTGCACGTATGAAGGGGAGCACCGCCGTGGGTCTTCGGAGCAGGGCTTGTGCAGGTCCGGATGGCGAGTCTGTGCACGTTTAATGAAGGCGCCCGGCAACGCCCGGGCCACGTACCCTCTTCTGTTGTGCCGAACGCCAACGAAGACAACCTCAGTGCCCCGAGTCAGGTGCAGGACCGCGCGGTGAACGAACTGCTTGAGGTCACACCTGTCGCCGACGACCTCGCCCGCCGCTTCCAGGAGGCCGGGTTCTCACTCGCCCTGGTCGGCGGTTCGGTCCGGGACGCACTGCTCGGCCGGCTCGGCAACGACCTGGACTTCACCACCGATGCTCGCCCCCAGGACGTTCTGAAGATCATTCGGCCGTGGGCGGACGCGGTGTGGGAGGTCGGGATCGCCTTCGGCACCGTGGGGGCGCAGAAGGACGGCTACCAGATTGAGGTGACCACCTACCGGTCGGAGGCGTACGACCGCACCTCACGCAAGCCCGAGGTGTCGTACGGCGACTCCATCGAGGAGGACCTCGTCCGGCGTGACTTCACCGTGAACGCGATGGCCGTCGCTCTGCCGGAGAAGAAGTTCATCGACCCGCACGGTGGCCTCGACGACCTCGCGGCACGTGTGCTGCGGACACCGGGAACCCCGGAGGCGTCCTTCTCCGACGACCCGCTGCGGATGATGCGGGCCGCGCGCTTCGCGGCGCAGCTCGACTTCGAGGTGGCACCTGAGGTGGTCACCGCGATGACGGAGATGTCCGGGCGCCTGGAGATCGTCTCCGCCGAGCGGATCAGGGACGAGCTGAACAAGCTGATCCTGTCCGCCCATCCACGCAAGGGACTGACGCTGCTGGTCGACACGGGGCTCGCCGAGCATGTGCTGCCGGAGCTTCCGGCCCTGCGCCTGGAGAGCGATGAGCACCACCGGCACAAGGACGTCTACGAGCACACGCTGATCGTCCTGGAGCAGGCCATCGCGCTGGAGAAGGAAGGGCCCGACCTCACGCTCCGCCTGTCCGCGCTGCTCCACGACATCGGCAAGCCGCGCACCCGGCGCTTCGAGCAGGACGGCCGGGTTTCGTTCCACCACCACGAAGTGGTCGGAGCGAAGATGACCAAGAAGCGGATGACGGCACTCAAGTACTCCAACGAGCTGGTGAAGGACGTCTCGCGACTCGTCGAACTCCATCTGCGCTTCCACGGATACGGCACCGGGGAGTGGACGGACTCGGCGGTTCGCCGCTATGTGCGGGACGCGGGTCCGCTGCTCGACCGGCTCCACAAGCTGACCCGTTCGGACTGCACGACCAGGAACAAGCGCAAGGCGGCCGCGCTGTCGCGTGCCTACGACGGCCTGGAGGAGCGGATCTCCCAGCTTCAGGAGCAGGAGGAACTGGATTCGATCAGGCCCGATCTCGACGGCAACCAGATCATGGAAATCCTCGGCGTGACACCCGGCCCTGCGGTGGGTCGGGCGTACAAGCACATGCTGGAGCTTCGTCTGGAGAACGGGCCGATGAAGCACGACGAGGCGGTGGCCGCGCTCAAGGAGTGGTGGGCCGCTCAGGACTGAGGCTGTGAAACGGGGTCATGTTTCACGTGAAACATGACCCCGAACGCATCGAGGGGTGGTGTTTCACGTGAAACATCGCCCCTTCATCGTTCCGTCGCCATCTGCCGTTCTTTCGTCATCGCCACGGCGATCACTGCGTAGAGGACGGCGACCGTGACCACCAGAGTCGCCGAGCGGCCGTCCGGCGGCAGGATCAGGGCGGCTACGGCCGCGGCGCCCACGAAGGCGATGTTGAACAGGACGTCGTAGACGGAGAAGATCCGGCCCCGGAATCCGTCGTCGACGGAGGACTGCACGATGGTGTCCGTGGCGATCTTCGCGCCCTGGGTGATCAGACCCAGCACGAACGCCGCGATGAGCATGGGGGCGGTGGCGAAGGGGAGCCCGAGGGTGGGCTCCAGTGCTGCGGCCGTCGCCGCACACACGACGATCCAGCGCTCCGGCCCGAGCCTCTCTGCGGCCCACGGCGTGATGATCGCGGCAACGAAGAAGCCGGCACCGGAGATTCCTAGTGCAAGCCCCAGCAGGGCGAGTCCGTCGTCCGGATCGGACGTCAGGGCGTACCGGCAGAGCATCAGCACCGTCACCAGCAGAGCGCCGTAGCAGAACCGCATGACCGACATCGCGCCGAGTGCCCGGGCGGCCGACTGGCGGGTGGGTGCGGTCAGGTGCCGTACGCCGGCGCCCAGGTCGCGGGTCGTTCCGGCGAGGGCGGCGCCGAGACGGGGCTGGACCAATTCGCGGTCGGGACCCAGCAGTTCCGGTGGCATGCGCAGTGCGGCGAGCGCACCGCACAGATACAACCCCGCTCCCAGCAGCACCACGGCCGTGTCGGAGTCGGCGACCAGTAGTCGCACGGCGAAGGCGAGGCCGCCGCCCGCGGTCGCGGCGAGCGTTCCGGCCGTCGGGGACAGGGAGTTGGCGATCACCAGTCGTTCTTCGTCCACGACACGGGGCAGCGCGGCGGACAGGCCGGACAGGACGAAGCGGTTGACGGCGGTGACACACAGGGCCGAGACATAGAAGAGCCAGTCCGGGACGTGGCTGAACATCAGGACGGCCGTCGCCGATGCCAGCAGGGCGCGCACGAGGTTGCCGTAGAGGAAGACCTGGCGGCGGCGCCAGCGGTCCAGGAGGACGCCGGCGAAGGGGCCCACCAAGGAGTAGGGGAGCAGCAGGACCGCCATCGCGGAGGCGATCGCGGTGGCAGAGGTCTGTTTCTCCGGGGAGAACACGACGTAGGCGGCGAGCGCGATCTGGTAGACGCCGTCAGCACCCTGGGAGAGCAGGCGCACCAAGAGCAGACGCCGGAAGTCCCGAAGGCGGAGAAGGACACGCAGATCACGGACGACGGACATGGGGCACAGCCTCACATACGGCGAGGGCCCCCGGGCGATACAGCCCGGGGACCCTCTGCAGCCCTGGCAGGAGCGTTTGAGTGAGCCTTAGCGCTCGACTTCACCCTTGATGAACTTCTCGACGTTCTCGCGGGCCTCGTCGTCGAAGTACTGGACCGGCGGGGACTTCATGAAGTAGCTGGAGGCTGACAGGATCGGGCCGCCGATGCCGCGGTCCTTGGCGATCTTCGCGGCGCGCACGGCGTCGATGATGACACCGGCGGAGTTCGGGGAGTCCCAGACCTCGAGCTTGTACTCCAGGCTCAGCGGCACGTCGCCGAAGGCGCGACCCTCAAGGCGGACGTAGGCCCACTTGCGGTCGTCGAGCCACTGCACGTAGTCCGACGGGCCGATGTGGACGTTCTTCGCGCCGAGATCCCGGTCGGGGATCTGAGAGGTCACGGCCTGCGTCTTGGAGATCTTCTTGGACTCCAGGCGCTCACGCTCGAGCATGTTCTTGAAGTCCATGTTGCCGCCGACGTTCAGCTGCATCGTGCGGTCCAGGACGACACCGCGGTCCTCGAACAGCTTCGCCATGACGCGGTGCGTGATGGTGGCGCCGACCTGGGACTTGATGTCGTCGCCGACGATCGGGACGCCCGCCGCGGTGAACTTGTCGGCCCACTCCTTGGTGCCGGCGATGAAGACCGGGAGGGCGTTGACGAAGGCGACCTTGGCGTCGATGGCGCACTGGGCGTAGAACTTCGCCGCGTCCTCGGAGCCGACGGGCAGGTAGCAGACGAGGACGTCGACCTGCTTGTCCTTGAGGATCTGGACGATGTCGACCGGGGTCTCGGCGGACTCCTCGATGGTCTCGCGGTAGTACTTGCCGAGGCCGTCGAGCGTGTGGCCGCGCTGAACGGTCACGCCGGTGTTCGGCACGTCGCAGATCTTGATGGTGTTGTTCTCGGAGGCGCCGATGGCGTCGGCGAGGTCGAGACCGACCTTCTTCGCGTCGACGTCGAACGCCGCGACGAACTCGACGTCACGCACGTGATAGTCGCCGAACTGGACATGCATCAGCCCGGGGACCTTGGCCGCCGGGTCGGCGTCCTTGTAGTACTCGACTCCCTGAACCAGCGACGCGGCGCAGTTGCCCACACCGACGACGGCTACGCGAACCGAACCCATTCCGGTTGCTCCCTGTGTGTACGAGTGAGGCCCTGGCAGGGACCTCACGTGGCGGTGTCGCCGGGCGTATCCGGCCCGGGGGTGTCCCCGGGCCGGGGCAGGACGCCCGGCGCTCCCTCTGTGGTGTCGCGAGTGGGTTCTTCATGGCCGGGGCCCTTCAGGTCCCGGCCGGCCCGCTCGCTCTCGATGAGCTCGTTCAGCCAGCGCACTTCGCGCTCCACGGACTCCATCCCGTGGCGCTGGAGCTCAAGTGTGTAGTCGTCGAGGCGCTCCCGGGTGCGTGCCAGCGAGGCACTCATCTTCTCCAGGCGCTCCTCCAGCCGGCTGCGGCGGCCTTCGAGGACTCGCATGCGGACGTCGCGCGAGGTCTGCCCGAAAAAGGCGAAACGAGCTGCGAAGTGCTCGTCCTCGTACGCGTCGGGACCCGTCTGCGAGAGCAGCTCCTCGAAGTGCTCCTTACCTTCCGCCGTCAACCGGTAGACGATCTTTGCGCGACGCCCTGCGAGTGGTGCGGCGAGGGCGTCCTCGGTGGTGTGCCCCGGCTCCTCGATCAACCAGCCGTTGGCGACCAGCGTCTTGAGGCAGGGGTAGAGCGTGCCGTAGCTGAACGCACGGAACACGCCCAGTGACGTATTGAGACGTTTGCGCAGCTCATAGCCGTGCATCGGGGACTCACGGAGCAGGCCGAGTACGGCGAATTCGAGGATCCCGGAACGCCGGCTCATCGTCGCCTCCTCGTCTCTATCTCGCACCGATGTATCGACTCGATACATCAAGACGATAGAACGCCCTTCCGGAAGCGACAAGTGGGGGGACGGTGAACGGGATCACATCAATGATTCATGCGACCCAAGTTGCCTGATTTGGGGTGAACTTCGAAGCTCGGCGGGTTTTGACGGTGCGTAGTCTGTGCGGCATGCACACCACCGGGAACCGAGTGACGCCTGGGGGGCGTCGCTGTCCCGGTGCGGTACGGATGAATGAGGAACCGACCACATCCGTACTTCGGGGGGACCGGAAACCAGCCGCCGTTTCCAGGCGCGCAAAGGTGCGCCTGCCCGAGGAGTAGTCGTTCGATGAGCGAGCACCGTCGCAAACCGCCGCCGCCGCAGGGAGGCGGACGTGCCGCGGCCCGACGCGGCCAGTCCAGCTCGTCCTCCGGCCGCCGCGCGGCTCCGCGAGGCGCCACCGGGTCTCTTGCCGACTCCTATGGGACGAGCTCCCAGGAGTCGGAGTCCTACGGTCCGGGAGGCGAGGAGCGTCCGTACGGCAGCCGTGCCGAGGCCCGCCGTGCCGCCCAGAGAAGCACGGGCGGTGGTCGCCGCAGAGGGGCGGAGCCGGACCGCGGGGGCCGGCGCGGGGCGCCGACAGGCCGGGGACGCGCATCCGATCCGGGCAGGAAGCGCCTCATCGACTACCCGCGCGCCGGCAAGTACGGCGTGGCGCGCTGGGTGCCGTCCTGGAAGCTGGTGACGGGGCTGTTCATCGGCTTCATCGGAAGCCTGGTCGCGGTCGCCGGCGTCGGTTACGCGCTCGTGAGCGTTCCGAACGTCGCCGAGACCGCGACAGCACAAAACAACGTCTACTACTGGTCCGACAACAGCGAGATGGTCTCCACCGGCGGTGAGACCAACCGCCAGATCGTCAACCTCGACCGGATCCCGAAGGCGATGCAGTACGCGGTCGTCTCGCAGGAGAACAAGACCTTCTACACCGACAGCGGCATCGACCCCAAGGGCATCGCCCGCGCCGTCTTCAACATGGCCAGGGGCGGTGACACACAGGGTGGTTCCACCATCACCCAGCAGTACGTCAAGAACGCGCTCCTGAACGACCAGTCCCAGACCGTCACGCGCAAGTTCAAGGAGATCTTCATCTCCATCAAGGTGGGCGCCACGGTCAACAAGGACCAGATCATGGCGGAGTACCTGAACTCCGCGTACTACGGACGCAACGCCTACGGTATCCAGGCGGCCGCGCGCGCCTACTTCAACAAGGACGCCGAGAAGCTGAACCCGGGTGAGTGCGCCTTCCTGGCCGCCATGCTCAAGGGCGCCACGTACTACGACCCGGCGGGCGCTACGTCCATCGACGCGTCGGGCGCCACGCCTCAAGCCAACCAGAGGCGGGCCCTGCGGCAGATGCAGGACACCCTCGACAAGATGGTCGAGTACGACCACCTCGACGCGACGGAGCGGGCCAGGTACACCACACTTCCCAAGTGGCAGAACCCTCGGTCCAACACCCAGCTCAAGGGACAGATCGGTTACCTGGTCGACCTCGCCAAGGCCTATCTGATCAACAACAAGATCATCAGCGCCGACCAGCTCCAGCAGGGCGGCTACTCGATCTACACGACCTTCGACAAGAAGAAGGTCGGTGAGCTCGAGGCAGCGGTCAAGAAGGTCCGCAAGGAGAACATCGATCCCAAGAAGCGCCCGGACAAGGACACCTATGTCCAGTTCGGCGGGGCGTCGGTGGAGCCGGCCACCGGAGCGATCCGGGCCTGCTACGGAGGCGAGGACGCGACCACCCACTTCACCAACAACTGCGACTCGACCGGTGCCCAGGTCGGTTCGACGTTCAAGGCGTTCGTGCTCGCGGCAGCGATGAAATGGGGAGTGCGCGATCCGGACCTGGGCGAGAGCCAGGCGCAGGACGAGCGCACGGTCGTCAACGCCAAGAGCCTGTTCAGCGGCCAGAACAAGCTCAAGATCAGGAACTACGACGGTTCGATCTGGAAGAACGAGAAGGGCGAGGAATGGAACCAGGAGAACGACGGCAAGCAGTCCTACGGCTCTCCGCCCAAGTACCAGATCGACCTGCGTGAGGCCATGCGGGAGTCGGTGAACTCCGCCTTCGTGCAACTCGGCATGGACGTCGGCCTGGACAAGGTGAAGGAGGCGGCCATGGACGCGGGTCTCAAGGAGAACAGCCTGGCCGGTACCAGCTTCCCGTCCTTCTCCATCGGTATCTCCGACCCCAGCGCGATCCGTATGGCGGGCGCGTACGCCACCTTCGCGGCCAGCGGCAAGCAGAACGAGCCGTACTCCGTCGAGAGGGTCACGAGCAAGGACGGCGAGGTCTTCACTCACACGGCGAAGCCCAAGGAGGCCTTCGAGAAGAAGGTCGCCGACAACGTCACCGATGTCCTCAAGACCGTGGTCGAGGACGGCACGGGTACCAACGCCCAGCTCCCCGGCCGTGAGGTGGCGGGCAAGACCGGCACCACCGACAAGAACAAGTCCGCCCTGTTCGTGGGATACACCCCACAGCTGTCCACGTCGATCATCATGTTCCGGCTGGACGACGACGAGACGAAGAAGAACCGCACGTTCCTGGAGATGTACGGCACAGGTGGCCAGGAAAAGATCCACGGTGCGTCGTTCCCGTCAGAGATCTGGCACGACTACATGGAACAGGCACTGAAGGGCGAGAAGGCGATCGACTTCCCGACGCCGGAGCCCATCGGTCAGGTCCTCAACGAGGAACCGAGCCCGACGCCCACTCCGACACCCAGTGAGTCGGAGTCGGCCACTCCGACTCCGACCCCGACGCCCACCCCGACGCTCACCACACCGACGCCCACAGCGACCGAGACCTGCCGGTTCGACTGGCAGTGCAGCGACGCGGGCGGTACGGACAACGGTGGCACTGACGGTGGGGTGACCTCGACGCCTACGGCCACATCGACGGACACGAATGGCGGCAATACCAATGGCAACGGCAATGGGGGTCTCTTCGGCGGCTCGACTGGGTAGTGATTAGCCTCGCGCTTTCACGAGGCGGGCTGTCCGGCTGGTGATCAAGAAATCGGAAAGTGCCTCTGGCCAGCGAGAATTGGGATTGCTGAAGTCCTTGTTCCTGCCACCGCCGGAGGCACTTTCCAGGTGAAGAGGCGTTTCGGGTCCTACCTGCGTGTCCGCGTCGAGGGCGGCGGTCGCGGCGTCGTCTCGCAGGTCGGGCCTGTGCTGCTGGTCGAGACGATCCGCAAGGCCGGCTTGGATACGGCGATATCGGCGGCGCTCGTGGCGTGGCATAAACCGAGGGCGGTGCACGATCCGGTGGATGTAGCGCTCGCCGCAGCGCTGGGCGGGGACTGGCTGGCCGATGTGGGGCTGCTGCGAGCTGGGTCGGCCGTGTTCGGGCCCGGTGGCCTTCAACCCCACGGTCTCCCGACTTGTCAGCAAGCCGGCGTGGGGTGGACCGCGGGTTCTGGCCGCGCTGCGCGCCGCCCGTGCTGAAGTAACGCGATCACGTGTGGCGGTTGGCCGGTGAAGCAGCTCCGGACGCCGTCAGGCAGGTGATCGTGGACATCGACGGGGTCCTCGTCCTGGCCCACTCCGAGAGGCAGGACGCCGCCGCTACCACCCGCTGATGGGGTTCGTCGACCATGGCCGCGGAGGGTCCGGAGAGCCGGTCGTAATCCTGCTGCGGCTCGGTTACGCGGGCTCCAACACTGCCGCCGACCACATCGGGGCCACCAGGTTGGCCCTGGACCAGATGCCGAGGCGGTTGCGGCGCGGTCGGCAGACGCTGATCCGTGCCGACTCCGGCGGCGGCACCCACGAGTTCGTCGCCTGGCTCGCCCAGCGCGGCAGGTGGCTGTCGTACTCGGTCGGGATGACCATCACTGACGCCCTCACCAGGCCGTCCTCAAGGTCCCGGCCTCGGCCTGGACACCGGCCGTGGAGCCCGACGGCGACATCCGCGACGGCGCCTGCGTGGCCGAACTCGCCGACGACTGCCGGACGGCTGGCCGAAGGGACTGCGCCTGATCGTGCGCAAGAAACGGCCGCACCCCGCCGCCCAGTTGCGCTTCACTGACGCTGACGCATGCGCTTGACCTGCCGTCGCCACCAACACGGCCAGGAAGGCGATCGCCACCCTCGAACTACAACACCGCCAGCGGGCCCGGGCCGAGGACATCCGCGCTGCCCACGCCACGGGTCTGCGCAACCTCCCCCTCCACGACGCCGCACAGAACCAGATCTGGTTGGAGATCATCCAGATCGCCCGGGACCTGCTGGCCGGGAGGCCCCTGCTCGTGTTGACCGGCCAAGTCCCGCTTGCGGGAGCCCCGCCGCCTGCGGCGTCGGCCGTTCTCTACCGCCGCCCAACTCATCACCACCGGCCGAGCGCTATTTCCGCCTGGCCAAGCACTGGCCCTGGACCGAAAGGATCAGCGATGCCCTGGATCGGCTCCACATCCTCCCGAACGCCAGCTGACCAGCACGATCTCCGTCCCTGCGAGCAGCACCACCCCGACCGGAGCCGTGGAACCCGGCGCACCCTCGACGCGACAACCGGGACATCAGCCTGCCCAGACTTCGAAAACCCCATCAAAACTCACCAACAAAGGGGTCCGTCAGCAAGCTGACGGACCCCTTTGAACGATCGAGGGTAGCGGCTTTTTGAATGTAGCCGGTTGTACCATTAGGGTTGCAACTGGCTTCGTCCAGACCGGCCCTCGCGGAAAAGCTTGGGAGCGCTTGGTTTTCCCGGCGTCAGTTGTTGCGCCGGCCCGTGATGGGGCGATGGTCCCCGCAATCAAGGTAGGCTATCTGGAGGCTATTCGTTGAACTCGCCACTATCGTTGCACGGTTCACCCATGGTGGGGTCCATGAATGCACTAGTCGGGTACTTTCCCCAGCAGATGACGAACGTATAGCTGCCAGAATTACCGATGTTATAACCCTTGCTGCCGCATCCGCTGTCGCCGCCGTCGGAGACCGTCATGACTCTTTCGTAGCCGGAGGTGGTGATATATGAATTATAGAAAACTGCACCATATACCCCCTTGCCGTCCGCCTGGGTGTCGCAGATCTTGAAGACGTCTCCGTCGTCAATGAAGGTCATGTAGCCATGGCCTATGTCTACGGTCTTGTTTGCGGCAAAGGCTGGGCTCGCTGTCGCGACAATCATCGCGGCGGCGCCCGCGGCTCCCGCCGCCATGCGGGTGAGCTTGGAATTAAGCATTATCCCCCCCTTATTGTCCGGTCTATTTGTGAACCGGATCACGTTGTCAGTTTAATGTATGGGGCAAGTCTGCCATGAACTCGTCAAAACTGCAATGCAGCCAGGGCGAATTCGTGCTCCCGTGTCGGAGCGGCCCTTGGGAACGGGCAGCGATTGCTCCCACCCGCCGCCCTCTGTGGAAACTCGACACGCGAGAGACGTGATGCCTCATCCCAAGAAGCCCGTCGCCTCGTCCAGTGACGCTCAGCCGCGACTACGAGACCCCGCCCCCCGCTCCAAAGCCCTGATTCATCCGGCTAAGACCGACCTGATGGTCCACCTCCTCGCCGGCGAGGCCACCGTATCCGAGCGCGACATGACAGCTCGGGATCAAACACCAATTCCAGGTTGAAACAACAGGAGAAAACGACCTCTAATGAAGACTGGAGGCGTGTACTTGGCGTATGCGGAGGGCGCGTGGGGTGACGGCTGATTCCGCCTGTCCACAGGGGCCGCCGCCCTGACGGTGCGGCGGCCCTCGGCGTACTCCTAGCCTCGTACGGCAGGATGGGCCGCATGCCCAGTGCTGAATCGACGCCAGCGAGCGTGCGCGAGTCGGACCCAGTGCGTCCGACCAAGGACGACGAGGTCTCCAGGAACGGCAGTGAGTTCATCGGCGGCCCGCTCGGGCGGCGCGCCCTGCTGGGGACCTCCTGGTGGACGCCCGTCCGGGTCATCGCGCTCGTGGCCATCGGCGTGTTCGCGCTCGGCCTGGTCCAGAAGGCGCCCTGCTACAACGGCGGCTGGTTCTTCGGTGCCAGCACCCAGTACACCCACGCGTGCTACTCGGACATCCCGCATCTCTACCAGGGACGCGGATTCGCCGACGGACTCGTCCCCTACTTCGACAAGCTCCCCGGTGACATGCAGTACCTCGAATACCCGGTGCTGACCGGTGTGTTCATGGAGGTCGCCGCCTGGCTCACCCCCGGCAGCGGCAGCATCCAGCACCAGGAGCAGTGGTACTGGATGGTCAACGCAGGAATGCTGATGGTCTGCGCGGCCGTCATCGTCGTCTGCGTGAGCCGTACCCACGCCCGTCGTCCCTGGGACGGTCTGCTGGTCGCCCTGGCGCCCGCCTTCGCATTGACCGCCACCATCAACTGGGACCTTCTGGCGGTCGCTCTGACGGCCTCCGCGATGCTGATGTGGGCGCGGGGCCGCTCGCTCGCCTTCGGTGTCCTCCTGGGGCTTGCGACCGCCGCCAAGCTCTATCCGATCTTCCTGCTCGGACCGCTGTTCGTGCTGTGCTGGCGGGCGGGCAAGTGGCGGGACTTCGGCAAGGCCCTGGGCGGCGCGGTCGTCTCCTGGCTCGTGGTGAACCTGCCGGTGATGTACTTCGCCTTCGACGGCTGGTCGAAGTTCTACACGTTCAGCCAGGAACGCGGAGTGGACTTCGGCTCCTTCTGGCTGATCTGGGCCCAGAGATCGAGCGACCCGCTGAGTACGGAGACCGTCAACCTCCTCGCCACGCTGCTGGTGCTGCTGTGTTGCGCGGGCATCGCGGTGCTTGCCCTGACCGCCCCACGGCGGCCGCGTTTCGCCCAGCTCGCGTTCCTGATCGTCGCCGCCTTCATCCTCACCAACAAGGTCTACTCACCGCAGTACGTCCTGTGGATGGTGCCGCTGGCCGTGCTGGCCCGGCCGAAGTGGCGGGACTTCCTGATCTGGCAGGCGTGCGAAGTGGCGTACTTCCTGGGCATCTGGATGTACCTGGCGTACACGACCAGCGGCAACGCCCACAAGGGTCTGCCGACCGACGGCTACCACTGGGCCATCGGACTGCATCTGCTGGGCACGGCCTACCTCTGTGTGATGGTCGTGCGCGACATCCTCATGCCGGAACGGGACGTGGTGCGCCAGGCCGGCGACGACGATCCCTCGGGCGGTGTGCTCGACGGAGCGGAGGACGTCTTCGTGCTGGGTCCCGCTGCCCATCCACCGCGGCACGCGGCCCACTTCGACGGGCCGGTGGAATGGGGCGGCGACCGCAGCGACCGGGAGGCCACCGGCGGTTCGCTCTGAGCGAACACCACCTGTATGGCGTACGCCGGTTGAGCCACTCACGTGAAAGGCCGTACACGGAAGCCTCCGTGTACGGCCTTTTCGCAAGCAGTGCTCAAGCGTTCAGCGATCGACGATCCGGTCGAACTGCGTGGTGGTGTGCCGCAGATGGGCCACCAGCTCCTCGCCGACCTTCGGCTCCGGGGCGTCCGAGGGCACGAAGAGGATGGAGACCTGCATGTGCGGCGGTTCGGCGAACCAGCGTTGCTTGCCGCCCCAGACGAACGGAGAAAGGTTCCGGTTGACCGTGGCCAGGCCGGCCCGGGCGACGCCCTTGGCGCGCGGCATGACGCCGTGCAGGGCCTTCGGGGCCTCCAGGCCCACGCCGTGCGACGTACCGCCCGCCACGACGACCAGGAAGCCGTCGGAGGCCGCCTTCTGCTGCCGGTAGCCGAAGCGGTCCCCCTTGGAGACGCGGGTGACGTCCAAGACGGCGCCGCGGTACTCGGTGGCCTCGTGGTCCCCGAGCCACAGCCGGGTCCCGATGCGGGCGCGGAAGCGGGTCTGCGGGAACTGCTGCTGCAGCCGGGCGAGGTCCTCGGCCTTGAGGTGGCTGACGAACAC
Organism: Streptomyces sp. NPDC102270; assembly: GCF_044766405.1. NCBI lineage: Bacteria > Bacillati > Actinomycetota > Actinomycetes > Kitasatosporales > Streptomycetaceae > Streptomyces > Streptomyces sp. NPDC102270. The sequence continues at coordinate 300,725 of NZ_JBIWLX010000005.1, forward strand.
GGTGTGCAGCGGCAGCCGGGCCGCGCGCAACCGGTCCATCCAGCCGATCACCTCCTCGACGGCGTCCGAGCCGTCGGTGCGGTCCAGCGGCAGGTGGATCGCGAAACCCTCGAGACGGACGTTCTCTATGGCGGCGTGCAGCTGCGGCAGCTCCTGCTCACTGATGCCGTGCCGCTTCATCGAGGACATGACCTCGATGACGACACGGGCGCCCACGAGGCCGTAGACCCCGTCGATGGACGACACCGAGCGGATGACGCGGTCGGGCAGCGGTACGGGTTCCTCGCCCCGCCGGTACGGCGTCAGCACCAGCAGGTCACCGCCGAACCAGTCCTTGATCCGCGCGGCCTCGTAGGTCGTGCCGACGGCGAGGACGTCCGAGCCCAGCCGGGTCGCCTCCTCCGCCAGCCGCTCGTGCCCGAAGCCGTAGCCGTTGCCCTTGCAGACCGGGACGAGTCCCGGGAACTGCTCCTGCACGTGCTTGTGATGCGCCCGCCAGCGCGCGGTGTCGACGTAGAGCGTGAGCGCCATGGCCGGACCTGGAACCTTTCTGGTCGCTGCGGTGTATCAGAGGTATGGGAGCTATTGAAGCGAAGAACGCGCGATCAGCGGCGCGACATGTAGATGTCGAGGGCCTTGTGGAGCAGCTTGTTGAGCGGGAAGTCCCACTCGCCGAGGTACTCGGCCGCCTGGCCGCCCGTGCCCACCTTGAACTGGATCAGACCGAAGAGGTGGTCGGTCTCGTCCAGCGAGTCGGAGATGCCCCGCAGGTCGTAGACGGTCGCGCCGAGCGCGTAGGCGTCACGCAGCATCCGCCACTGCATCGCGTTCGAGGGCCGGACCTCACGGCCGATGTTGTCGGAGGCGCCGTAGGAGTACCAGACGTGGCCGCCGACGATCAGCATGGTCGCCGCCGACAGGTTCACGCCCTCGTGCCGGGCGAAGTACAGCCGCATCCGATTGGGGTCCTCGCTGTTGAGGGCCGTCCACATGCGCTGGAAGTACGACAGCGGGCGGGGCCGGAAGTGGTCGCGCACCGCCGTGATCTCGTACAGCCGCTGCCATTCCTCGAGGTCCTGGTAACCGCCCTGGACGACCTCGACGCCGGCCTTCTCGGCCTTCTTGATGTTGCGGCGCCACAGCTGGTTGAAGTTCCTGTGGACCTCTTCCAGGGAGCGGTTCGCGAGCGGCACCTGGTAGACGTAGCGGGGCTGCACGTCACCGAAGCCGGCTCCCCCGTCCTCGCCCTGCTGCCAGCCCATCCGCCGCAGCTTGTCGGCGACCTCGAAGGCGCGTGGCTCGATGAAGTCGGCCTCGATGTCGCGCAGGCGCTTCACGTCCGGGTTCTGGATGCCGGCCTTGATGGAGGTGGCCTCCCAGCGCCGGATGATCACCGGCGGACCCATCTTCACGGAGAAGGCGCCCTGGTGCTTGAGATGCGCGAGCATCGGCTCCAGCCACTCGGTCAGATTCGGCGCGAACCAGTTGATGACCGGGCCCTCGGGCAGATAGGCGAGGTAGCGCTTGATCTTGGGCAGCTGACGGTAGAGGACCAGACCCGCGCCGACCAGCTCGCCGGTCCTCTCGTCGAACCAGCCGAGGCTCTCGGAGCGCCACTCCGCCTTGACGTCTGCCCAGGCAGGAACCTGCATGTGGCTCGCCGAGGGCAGGCTCTGGATGTACGCCAGATGCTGCTCGCGACTGATCGTCCTCAGGGTCAGGCTCATTGTGGGGCGCTCCTCGGGCTGGTGTGTCCCCATGGGTACAGGGGCTCCGGCTCTCGCGCCGAAGCCTACTGCGCCTTGCGAGCGCCCAGACTGGGCGTACGGAACCCGCGCCCCGGCTCATGGGCTGCTGAGGCGTTCCGCGGTGCTTTGGGTGGTGTTGAGGGGACGGTGCCCGTGGCGTCAGTTGATGACCCCGCCGAAGAGGCCGCCGTGCGCCATGCCGAGGAAGAATCCGACCGCGGCCGCGCCGAGGCCCAGGATCAGTCCGAAGCGCTCCCGGGTCGTCTCCGATACCCACTGGCCGTAGGCACCGGTGAGGATGCCCACCAGGCCGGTCCAGGAGCTGAGCAGGTGCAGGTTGTGGAACATCGCCGAGACGAACGCCGTGATGCCCAGCACCAGGGTCACCGCGAGCAGCGTGTGCTGGAGCGGATGGGACTTTCCGTCCGTGGCGAAAAGGCCTCCGGCGGTGTTGGGTCGCATTGCCTGTGCCATAGGGCACCTCCTGCGGAAGACGGCGCATGGTAGCGCCATACACACCCGATGTTGTACAGAGTGACCGTCCTCGGGGCCGGATTTCAACCGGAAGCCGGTGTGCGGGTAGTCTGTACCGTCTGCACGGTGTCTGCCCATGTCACGACCGGAGCTACCGCGAGGAAGCCCCGATTGTCAGTGGCGGCCGATACCGTTGCGTACGCATCACAACCCTCCTGCCACGGAACGACCGTGGCCGTTGAGTCCAAAGGAGGTGGGTTCCACATGCGTCACTACGAGGTGATGGTCATCCTCGACCCCGATCTGGAGGAGCGCGCTGTCGCCCCCCTGATCGAGAACTTCCTCTCCGTCGTCCGTGAGGGCAACGGCAAGGTGGAGAAGGTCGACACCTGGGGCCGTCGTCGGCTCTCGTACGAGATCAAGAAGAAGCCCGAGGGCATCTACTCGGTCATCGACCTGCAGGCCGAGCCTGCGGTCGTCAAGGAGCTCGACCGCCAGCTGAACCTGAACGAGTCGGTCCTCCGGACCAAGGTCCTCCGCCCCGAGACCCACTGAGCTTCCGCTCAGTTGATCCCGGGATCCGAGTAGCAGCAACCAAGCAGCCAGAGCAAACCCGCCGAGAGGTTCCCCATGGCAGGCGAGACCGTCATCACGGTCGTCGGCAATCTTGTCGATGACCCCGAGCTGCGCTTCACCCCTTCCGGTGCGGCGGTCGCGAAGTTCCGTGTCGCGTCCACCCCCCGCACCTTCGACCGTCAGACGAACGAGTGGAAGGACGGCGAAAGCCTGTTCCTGACCTGCTCGGTCTGGCGTCAGGCGGCGGAGAACGTCGCCGAGTCGCTCCAGCGAGGCATGCGCGTCATCGTGCAGGGCCGGCTGAAGCAGCGGTCCTACGAGGACCGTGAGGGCGTCAAGCGCACGGTCTACGAGCTGGACGTCGAGGAAGTCGGCGCCAGCCTGCGCAGTGCCACGGCCAAGGTCACCAAGACGGCCGGCGGTGCCGGTCGTGGTGGCCAGGGCGGTTTCAGTGGCGGTGGCGCCGGTGGCCAGGGTGGCGGCGGCTGGGGCGGTGGCCCCGGCGGTGGTCAGCAGGGCGGCAGCGCTCCCGCTGACGACCCCTGGGCGACCGGCACCCCCGCCGGTGGCAGCCAGGGCGGCGGCAGCGGCGGCGGCTGGGGTGGAAACTCCGGCGGCAGCGGCGGTGGCGGCGGCTACTCGGACGAGCCCCCCTTCTAGGCCTCGGGCCGAGGGGTGGGTCGTACCCACACTTCTTGATCACACAGGAGAAACACCATGGCGAAGCCGCCTGTGCGCAAGCCTAAGAAGAAGGTCTGCGCTTTCTGCAAGGACAAGGTCACGTACGTGGACTACAAGGACACGAACATGCTGCGGAAGTTCATTTCCGACCGCGGCAAGATCCGTGCCCGCCGCGTGACCGGCAACTGCACGCAGCACCAGCGTGACGTCGCCACGGCCGTCAAGAACAGCCGTGAGATGGCGCTGCTGCCCTACACGTCCACCGCGCGATAAGGGAAGGGTGACCGACTAATGAAGATCATCCTCACCCACGAGGTCTCCGGCCTCGGTGCCGCGGGCGACGTCGTCGACGTCAAGGACGGTTACGCTCGCAACTACCTGATCCCGCGGAACTTTGCGATCCGCTGGACCAAGGGCGGCGAGAAGGACGTCGAGCAGATTCGTCGTGCTCGCAAGATCCACGAGATCCAGACCATCGAGCAGGCCAACCAGGTGAAGGCGCAGCTCGAGGGCGTCAAGGTCCGCCTGGCCGTCCGCTCCGGCGACGCCGGTCGTCTCTTCGGTTCCGTCACCCCGGCCGACATCGCTTCCGCGATCAAGGCTTCCGGTGGTCCCGAGGTCGACAAGCGCCGCATCGAGCTGGGCTCGCCGATCAAGACCCTGGGCGCCCACGAGACGTCCGTGCGTCTGCACCCCGAGGTTGCCGCCAAGGTCAACATCGAGGTTGTCGCGGCCTGACGGCTGCGGTTGTCTTGAGCAGTGGTGAGAGGGGCCGTGCCCATGGGTACGGCCCCTCTTGCATGCCACAAGCCATCGTGGAGTGCGTGGTGTTTCACGTGAAACGTGACGGCCCACGATGTTTCACGTGAAACGGTCAGCGGGTCGCGCCGGTGACGATCCAGCGGCCTGAACGGGTTCGCAGCCAGAGCGTCAGCATGCGGATCACCATCATCAGTGTCATCGCTGCCCACAGTGCGGTGAGTCCGCCGCCCAGTACAGGCACGAGCAGTGCTACCGGGGCGAAGACGGCCAGGGTGATCACCATGGCCCAGGCGAGGTACGGTCCATCGCCCGCTCCCATCAGAACGCCGTCCAGGACGAAGACGACACCGCAGATCGGCTGAGAGAGAGCCACGATCACCAGAGCAGGCAGAGCAGTGTCCTTGACCGCGGAGTCGCTGGTGAACAGAGGAAGGAACAGCGGTCGGGAGAGTACGACCAGTACGCCGAGAACGACTCCGACTGCGATGCCCCACTCGACCATCCGACGGCATGCCTGGCGGGCGCCCTCGGTGTCGTCGGCGCCCAGATAGCGCCCGATGATGGCCTGGCCGGCGATCGCGATGGCGTCCAGTGCGAAGGCGAGCAGGCTCCACAGGGACAGGATGATCTGGTGGGCGGCGATGTCGGCGTCCCCCAGACGGGCTGCGACGGCTGTGGCGATCATCAGGATCGCCCTCAGGGAAAGCGTGCGAACCAGCAGTGGGACACCGGCTTGGGCGGAGGCCCTGATCCCGGCGGCGTCAGGGCGCAAAGATGCGCCGTGCCTGCGGGCTCCGCGGACGACGACCACGAGATAGGCGGCGGCCATGCCGCACTGGGCGATGACTGTGCCCCAGGCGGAACCCGCGATGCCGAGGCCGGCGCCGTAGACGAGCCCTACGTTGAGAGCGGCGTTGGCTACAAACCCAGCGATGGCGACATAGAGCGGAGTCTTGGTGTCCTGCAACCCGCGGAGTACCCCGGTGGAAGCGAGCACCACCAGCATGGCAGGGATGCCGAGGGCCGAGATCCGCAGGTAGGTGGTCGCGTAGGGGGCCGCCGTGTCAGAGGCGCCGAAAAGCTCGACGATCGAAGGGGCGGCGGGCAGGACGACGGTGATGACAGCGGCACCGAGCAGTAGTGCCAACCAGATGCCGTCCATCCCCTGGCGGATGGCTGCCTGGAGATCGCCGGCTCCCACACGGCGGGCGACGGCAGCCGTGGTGGCGTAGGCGAGGAAGACGAAGACGCTGACGGCTGTCGTCAGGAGAGCCGAGGCGATGCCGAGGCCGGCGAGTTGGGCGGTGCCCAGATGGCCGACGATCGCGCTGTCGGCCATGACGAAGAGAGGCTCGGCGACGAGCGCGCCGAAGGCCGGAACGGCGAGGGCGACGATCTCGCGGTCGTGCTCTCGTCGGGTGGCCTTGGGGGTCGCGGACGCCTGTGTCATGTGCACCAATCTAATCGTCCACAGGTAAGAGATGCAATGGAGATTAGACCCTTACCCGCGTTCGTGGGGTGCCTGTCGCTGTGTACAGTTCGAACTGATCTTGAGCCGACCGGGAAAGTTTTTCTCCTGCACAGCCGGTGGACGACGAAGATGCAGGTCAGCGCAGGTTTACGAGAAGGGCGGCGAGCTTGTTCACAGGGCTGTCCACCGGGTCGTGCACAGGTTTTGCGGAGTTCTCCACAGCATCCGGGCCGTCGTCCACATGGCCTGTGGATAACCAGATTGGCTGACGGTGCCCGCGGGCCTACGGTGGACCGGCGCCCACTCCGTCCGTCGGCCTGGAAACCATCACAAAACCGACGCGCCAGAACCGGAGTTGGGCGTCTCATTTGTCAGTGCCGTGCCGTAGAACTGAGAAGCACGGCGAGGGTCCGCTCGGCGGACGGGAGGAGGTGGCTCGGTGAGTATTTCCGAGCCCTTGGACGACCCCTGGGCCGACAGCGGTCCCAGTGATCGTCTGCCTTCCTCGCGTCGCCGCGGCGACGGAGGCCGGGGGCGTGACGAGCAACACGACCGCGGCAGGGACACCGGCGAGTGGGACGGCGGAGGTACCGCTTTCGAGCGGGTCCCGCCCCAGGATCTGGACGCGGAGCAGTCCGTCCTCGGCGGCATGCTCCTGTCCAAGGACGCCATCGCGGACGTCGTCGAGGTCATCAAGGGCCACGACTTCTACAAGCCCGCCCACGAGACGATTTTCCAGGCGATCCTGGACGTCTACGCCAAGGGCGAGCCGGCCGACCCCATCACGATCGCCGCCGAGCTCACCAAGCGCGGCGAGATCAACAAGGTCGGCGGCGCATCGTATCTGCACACCCTCGTCCAGACCGTTCCGACGGCCGCGAACGCGGAGTACTACGCGGAGATCGTCCACGAGCGGGCCGTCCTGCGGCGCCTGGTCGAGGCGGGGACCCGCATCACCCAGATGGGATACGCGGCCGACGACGACGTCGACGAGATCGTCAACCGCGCCCAGGCCGAGATCTACGCGGTCACTGAGCAGCGCACCAGTGAGGACTACCTGCCGCTCGGCGACATCATGGAGGGCGCGCTCGACGAGATCGAGGCGATCGGCTCGCGCAGCGGCGAGATGACCGGGGTGCCGACCGGCTTCACCGACCTCGACTCGCTCACCAATGGCCTGCACCCGGGCCAGATGATCGTCATCGCGGCCCGCCCCGCCATGGGCAAGTCCACCCTCGCGCTGGACTTCGCCCGCGCGGCCTCGATCAAGCACAACCTGGCCAGCGTCATCTTCTCCCTCGAGATGGGGCGCAACGAGATCGCGATGCGTCTCCTGTCGGCCGAGGCGCGGGTGGCCCTGCATCACATGCGTTCGGGCACCATGACGGACGAGGACTGGACCCGGCTGGCGCGCCGGATGCCCGAGGTGTCCTCCGCGCCGCTCTACATCGACGACTCCCCGAACCTGTCGATGATGGAGATCCGGGCGAAGTGCCGCCGGCTGAAGCAGCGCAACGACATCAAGCTCGTGATCATTGACTATCTGCAGCTCATGCAGGCCGGTGGGTCCAAGCGCTCCGAGAGCCGTCAGCAGGAGGTCTCGGACATGTCCCGTAACCTCAAGCTCCTCGCCAAGGAGCTGGAGGTGCCGGTGATCGCGCTGTCGCAGCTCAACCGTGGTCCCGAGCAGCGCACGGACAAGAAGCCCATGGTGTCCGACCTGCGTGAGTCCGGCTCCATCGAGCAGGACGCCGACATGGTGATCCTGCTGCACCGTGAGGACGCCTACGAGAAGGAGTCGCCACGCGCGGGCGAGGCGGACATCATCGTGGGCAAGCACCGTAACGGCCCGACAGCGACGATCACTGTCGCCTTCCAGGGGCATTACTCGCGCTTCGTGGACATGGCGCAGACCTGATGTCGGTGTGGCGTCGCATCGTGCCGGCCGAGGACCACATCAAGGCTGCGGCCCCGTCATCACCGTGGACACCACGCGCCCGACCGATCCGCCGCCATCGCCGCCCAGGTCCGCCGAATGCTCGACCGCGACATGACACGGCCTCGAGACGGCAGCCGTCAGTCGACCGTCCACCATCTCCCCAGGGCTGAAGAAGTCGACGCCCGGCCACCCCACGGGATGGACTGAGGGCATGACGACATCTCAGGAAGAGCTGCTTCCCGGCACGCGCCGGGCGTTGCTGCACCGGATCGCCGTGGCCCAGGCAGAGGGGAGGGCACCCTCACTGGTCGCGGCGGTCGTGCGGGACGGACGGACCATGTGGCGCGGTGCGCGCACCTCGGTGGACGGGCACGGCCCGGACGAGAACGTGCAGTACCGCATCGGCTCGATCACCAAGACCTTCACCGCCGTCCTCGTCCTGCGGCTGCGTGACGAGGGGCTGATCGACCTCGGCGACCCGCTGGAGAAGCACGTACCCGGCACGGGAGCGGGGGAGGCCACCGTTGCCGAACTCCTCGCCCACACCGGTGGATTGGCGGCCGAGTCCCCAGCACCCTGGTGGGAGCGCACTTCAGGGGCTCTGCGTCCCGAACTCGCCGACGTACTGGGTGAGCAGCCTTTCCTGCATCCGGTCGGACGCCTCTTCCACTACTCGAACCCCGGCTACACGCTGCTGGGAGCACTCGTCGAGAAGCTGCGCGGGGCTCCCTGGGATGAGGTGCTCCGGCGTGAAGTACTCGCACCTCTGGGTCTCGACCGCACGAGTGTCCGTCCGGAAGCACCGCATGCGGGCGGCTGGGCGGTCCATCCGTGGGCCGATGTGATGCTGCCCGAGCCCTCCGAGGACCTGGGGCGGATGGCTCCAGCCGGCCAACTCTGGTCGACCGCGTCGGACTTGGCCCGTTTCGCGGTCTTCCTCGCGAACGGCGACGACCGGGTGCTGTGCGCGGAGACCTTGCGCGAGATGCGTACGCCCGCGGCACCGGCCGGGACGGGGGAGCTCGCCGACGGTGCCACGTACGGGCTCGGGTTGCAGATTCAGCACCGTGACGGACGCCTGCTCGTGGGTCATTCGGGCTCGCTGCCGGGGTTCCTCGCGAACCTCACGATCAGTGTGACGGACGATGTCGCCGCGGTCGTGCTGGCCAACTGCACCTCCGGCCCGCTGCTGTCCGGCCTGGGGGCCGATCTCGTACGGATCGTCGCCGAGGCGGAGCCCAGGATCCCCGAGCCCTGGCGCCCGATGCGTGAAGTTGATTCGCACGAGCTGGAGTTGGCGGGTCAGTGGTACTGGGGAACGCATGGATTCGCCCTACGGCTGACGGCGGACGGACTGGTCTCGCTGGAGCCTCTGTCGGGAGCGGGTCGGCGTTCACGATTCCGGGCCAACGGTGACGGCACCTGGACGGGCCTGGAGGGCTACTTCCAGGGGGAGCTCCTGAAGGCCGTACGGCGGCCTGACGGATCCGTGGACCACCTCGACCTCGGTTCGTTCGTGTTCACTCGACAGCCGTACGACGAGGGGGCTTCCGTGCCCGGTGGAGTGGATCCGGAGGGGTGGCGAGGCATCGGCTAGGCACCCGTGGCTGATCCGACTGAGCGGCGCCCTGTTTCACGTGAAACAGGGCGCCGTTGCTGTGCAGAGAGGAATGGCCACGGAGAACGATCAGAGGGCCAGCTTGAAGCCCACGTGTGAGGCAGTGAAACCGAGCCGTTCGTAGAAACGGTGGGTGTCAGTACGTGTGTTGTCGGACGTCAGCTGTACCAACTGGCAGTTCTGACGTCGGGATTCCTCGACCGCCCACTCGATGAGCCGGGACCCGAGTCCACTGCCACGCTCATCGGCGTGGATGCGCACCCCTTCGATGATCGATCTGGTGGCACCGCGGCGGGACAGTCCCGGAACGATGGTGAGCTGAAGCGTGCCGACCACGCGGTCCTCCCGCGTCGCGACGACCACATGCTGGTTCGGGTCGGAGGAGAGGCGCTCCAGTGCGGCGAGATAGGGCTCCAGGTCGTCCGGGGTCTCCCGCTGGGCACCCAAGGGGTCGTCGGCGAGCATGCCGACGATCGCGGAGACGTCGTCCGTCGTGGCGGGCCGAATATCAAGATCTCCCATGTCCGCACCCTATGCGGGGCACTCGTGTGCGGGTGCCGCAGATGCACGGAGAGATTGCCGCCACTTGCATATATAGCGCGTCTGCAATTATTGTGTTCGAGCGAAACATGCTCCTGCAATCGTTTGGGAAGGTGTCACCCCCATGCCGCTCGCGCTCCTGGCCCTCGCGACCGGGGCCTTCGGAATCGGAACGACCGAGTTCGTGATCATGGGGTTGCTGCCCGAGGTCGCGGACGACTTCGGGGTCTCCATCCCCACCGCCGGCTTCCTGGTCACCGGTTACGCGCTCGGCGTCATGTTCGGCGCCCCGCTGATGACCGCCCTCGGTACCAAGATCTCCCGCAAGCGGATGCTGATGCTGCTGATGGGGTTGTTCGTCGTCGGCAACCTGCTCTCCGCCCTCGCCCCGGCCTTCACCGTCATGCTGATCGGCCGTGTGGTCGCCTCCCTCGCCCACGGAGCGTTCTTCGGGATCGGCTCGGTCGTCGCCGCCGACCTGGTGGCCCCGAACAAGAAGGCCGGAGCCATCGCGATGATGTTCACCGGCCTGACCGTCGCCAATGTCGTCGGCGTCCCGCTGGGCACACTGATCGGGCAGGGTGCCGGCTGGCGTCTCACGTTCACGATCGTCGCGGCCCTCGGCGTCATCGGCCTGATCGGCATCGCCAGGCTCGTCCCTGACATGCCCAGGCCCGAGGGCGTACGCCTGCGTCACGAGCTGGCCGCCTTCAAGAACGCTCAGGTGCTGCTCGCCATGGCGATGACGGTCCTCGGATTCGGCGGTGTCTTCGCCGCCATCACCTACATCGCGCCGATGATGACCCACGTGGCAGGCTTCGCCGACGGCTCGGTGACCTGGCTGCTGGTCCTCTTCGGCCTCGGCATGGTCGGCGGCAACCTCGTCGGCGGCAAGTACGCCGACCGGGCCCTGATGCCCATGCTGTACGCCTCCCTGGGCGCCCTGGCCGTGGTGCTCGCGCTCTTCACGTTCACCGCACACCACAAGGTCCTGGCCGGCGTCACGATCACTCTCATCGGCGCCTTGGGCTTCGCCGCCGTGCCGCCGCTCCAGAAGAGGGTCCTCGATCAGGCACACGAGGCCCCGACGCTCGCCTCGGCCGTCAACATCGGTGCCTTCAACCTCGGCAACGCCCTCTCCGCCTGGCTCGGCGGGCTGGTCATCTCGGCCGGTCTCGGTTACACCGCCCCCAACTTGGTGGGCGCCGGCCTGGCCACCGGGGCCCTTCTCCTCGCGTTCCTCTCGGCCGCGCTGGAGCGCCGGGACAGTGCTCCCAGTGCCGTGGTCACAGGGGCGACGCCCGCAGAACAGCGGACCGTGGTGCACCACTGAAACTCCGGGACACCGGTGCCGTCGTACAGGCGTGCCTCAGAGCGCGGCCACCGTCAGCGGAGCGAACCGCCGGCTCCAGTCGCCCGGCAGCTCCGGGATCCCGTAGGTCATGACCGAGTTGAAGGCGACCGGCGCCAGACCGCGTTCTCTGGCCCACGCTCGTAGCTTTTCGTGCCGTACGTCGATGTCGGTGCGCAGGGGACGGTCGGTGCCGGCGGCGAGCGACGTGATGAGTGCCTGGGCCGTCTCGGTGTCACGGGCGATCAGCGGGCCCACGACATGGGTGCGCATGTTTGGCCAGGCGGCCGCGTATCCGATGACTCGGCCGTTCTCCTCGGCGACGCGGAACTGATCGGCGAAGGCAGGCAGCCGGGTGATGAAGTGGGTGCGATCCGTCCCGAGCACCTCCTCGTCGAGCCGGAGAATCGTGGTGAGGTCCTCGGCGGTGGCCGCACGCGTGTTCACCGTCGGTGCCGGGCCGCCCGGAGTGAAGTGTCCGTGGAGCATCTCCGCCCGGCCGGTGACCTTGAAGCCCAGTTCCTCGTACAGCGGTCGGCCGTAGGGCGTCGCGTGAAGAGTCAGCGGGGTGGTGCTCATCGCGGACAGGATGTGACGCATGAGCCGACGGCCGATGCCCTGTCGGGCGTGGCGTTCGGCGACCAGCACCATTCCGATCGCTGCCAGATCGGGCTCGCTGTAGGGGCCGTACTCCGTGACCACGCAGGCGGTGACAAGGCCTCCGTCGGGGTCGTCGATGCCGTAGCCCTTTCCGGCCGCGAGGAGGAGGCCCCACTTGTGCTCCTCGCGTGGCCACCCCCGGTCCTCGGACAGGTCCGCGCAGGCCGTGAGATCACGAAGCGTCAGACGACGGATGGGGAGAGCGGCGAGAGAAGGAGTCGGCACGCAGGTCAGGCTGTCCGACGCATGCCCTCGGCGTCCACCTGTTTCCCGGGGTGCGTACGAGCTTTTGGCCATGTCGTGGACAAGCGCACAACACGCGATCAGATGCCGGGTGTTTCACGTGAAACATCGAAGAACGGCGACCGTCCGGTGATCGACCGGAAGCACCCGGGACGCCTCACTGATCGTATGGACCACTAGCCTCAGGAACATGGCGAGACTTCATCTCTTCGATCTCGACAGCACTTTGATGCATGGAACCAGCGCACCTGTGCAGATTTCCCGGCAACTCGGACTTGAGGCCGAGACGGTGGCGCTCGACCAGGCGATCGGGGCCGGACTGATAGGCCCGTCCGAATACGCCCAGCAGGTGTACGAGTTGTGGGCGTCCCTGACCGAGGCGCACGTCGTCGCCGTCTTCGAAGGCGCACCGTGGTTGACCCGCATTCGTGAGGTCTGGGAGGAGATCAGAGGGCGGGGCGACTACTGCGCGGTGGTGTCACTCTCACCGTCCTTCTTCGTGGAACGGCTCATCGGTTGGGGAGCCCATGCCGCGTACGGATCCCGCTTTCCGGCCGTCCCCTTCACCGAGCCCGTGGATCCTGCGGGAGCACTCAGCGCCGCCGCCAAAGTGCTGATCGCGGACCTGCTGTGCGAGCAGTTCGGCGTGACCCGGGCCGACTGCGTTGCCTATGGAGACTCGTCCTCCGACAAGGACCTGTTCGCCGCGGTGCCGATCTCGGTGGCGGTCAACGCGGACCATCAACTGTCCGATATCTCAACCCACTCCTACAAGGGCATGGACCTGTGGGAAGCCTATGAATTGGTGTGCCGCGCCCGGTAATTGAGTCCATTCATGGTTCACCTGTATCCGGAGTGGCGGCCGAGGGAGGGGCAATGCAGCCTATCGGGACGGAGAGATCGAAAACCCGCATTTGTGGTTATGCGGCCAGGGCATCCATACACGGTGGGACGATGAATGTGGCCGCGTCGACCGTGACGCCGAGCGGGGAAAGCAAGCCGTCTGCGGGGGAAGCAGGCATCTTCCGATCGAGGAAGTCCGCAGACCGATCGAGAGATGTCGAGGCGAGGCACACCATGGACGCTCCGACCGCCATGTCGGCCGACAACGGTACTTCCGGGGGCGGGAGCGGCTGGTTCGCTTCCGGCCATCAGCCGGCGGCGGACGCCTCTCCAGGAGCCCCGGCAGCCATCGAAACGGACCCGCCGGCCCAGACCACAGTGCCGCCCGAGGCTCCAGCCCGGACCACACTGCCGCCCGGTACGGAGATCGACCGCGAGGAAGTCCCACCCGCCGAGGAGACACCCGCCCCGGTCGACCGGGCACAGGTCCCGGGACGGTCGGCTTCCGCGCACCCCCTGGTCCCCGTGCGCTCCTCTCCGCCCCAGGACGCTCTCCAGCCGTCCTCCCCGGACGCCGTCCGTATCCGCCGGACCATGGCCGAGATCGCCCCTGTCGCCGGGAAGGTCACGTCGTACTTCTACGCGTTGCTCTTCGTACGCCATCCCCATCTGCGCCCGCTGTTCCCCGCCGCCATGGACGCCCAGCGGGACCGCCTGCTCAGGGCACTGTTGACGGCGGCCGAGCACATCGACAACACCCCGGTCCTGGTCGAGTACCTGCAGAGCCTGGGGCGGGGACACCGCAAGTACGGCACGCGCGCCGAGCACTACCCGGCGGTCGGAGAGTGCCTCATCGGCGCGCTGAGCAAGTACGCCTCCGACAGCTGGGACACGGAGACCGAAGCGGCGTGGGTCCGGGCGTACACGAGGATCTCTCAGATGATGATCGACGCGGCAGCCGCGGACGAACGGCGCGCTCCGGCCTGGTGGTACGCGGAGGTCGTCTCGCACGACCTGAGGATCCCGGACGTCGCCGTCGTCGCCGTCCGGCCCGACCAGCCCTATCCGTTCCTCGCCGGCCAGTACACGAGCCTGGAGACGCCGTGGTGGCCGCGCATATGGCGGCATTACTCCTTCGCCTCGGCACCCCGCTCGGACGGGCTGCTGTCGTTCCACGTGAAGGCTGTTCCCGCGGGCTGGGTCTCCAACGCCCTGGTGCGCCGGGCCCGCCCCGGCGACATCATCCGGCTCGGTCCGCCCACCGGGTCGATGACCGTGGACCACACCACCGACAGCGGACTGCTCTGCCTGGGCGGAGGTACCGGCATAGCGCCGATCAAGGCGCTGGTCGAGGACCTGGCCGAACACGGTGCACGACGATCGGTCGAGGTGTTCTACGGGGCCCGCACCGACAACGACCTGTACGACATCGACACGATGCTCAGGCTCCAGCAGTCCCACCCCTGGCTGTCGGTCCGCGCAGTCGTCGACCAGCAGGCCGGTCTCCAGCTCCCCGACGCCGTACGCCAGTACGGTCCCTGGCACGAGTACGACGCCTATCTCTCGGGGCCGCCCGGCATGATCCGCAGCGGTGTGGACACGCTCAGGTCCATCGGGATCCCGTCGGACCGCATACGCCACGACTCCGTGGAGGAACTCGTCCTGGCCCAGTGACCTCGCGAGGGGTCAGCCCAGGTCCGGCGCGTGCATGGCCCGTACGCCCTCGATGTTGCCGTCCAGATAGTGCCGCAGGGACAGCGGGACCAGGTGGACGGAGGCGATCCCGACGCGGGTGAACGGCACCCGGACGATCTCGTACTCTCCGACGGGCTCGTCCACTTCGGGCCCGTGCCGCAGGGACAGGTCCATCGACTCCAGGTGGCAGACGAAGAAGTGCTGCACCTTCACTCCGGTGGCGCCGCCGTCGTCACCGATGTGCTCGACGGTGTCCACGAAGCAGGGCACCACGTCGGTGATCTTGGCACCGAGCTCCTCGTACACCTCGCGGTGCAGGGCGTCGACGACGGTCGTGTCCGTCGGCTCGACTCCACCACCGGGAGTCAGCCAGTAAGGATCCATGCCGGGCTTCGTGCGCTTGATCAGGACCAGATCGTCGCCGTCGAGCAGGACGGCACGGGCGGTGCGCTTGACCACGGGTCGGACGGTCATGTGGGGTATGTGGCCCGGATGGTTCCACGTGAAACATCGCGTGGTGTCACCGGCCGGGCTCGCTGGGTTATGAGCGCGAAATCCCAGCTCAACACCAGTCGACAGCCGCCCGCAGCAGCCATTCGTGCGCCCGCGCGATATGCGGCATCGCCAGCGTCCCTGTGCGCACCACCAGGAAGTACGTCCGCAACGGAGGCACGGTGGGCTCATGCAGGGCGACGACGTCCCCGCGCTCCAGCGCGGCCGCGCACAGATACCGCGGCAGCACCGCGAGCCCGGCGCCCGCGACCGCGCAGGCGAGTACGGCGCGCAGATCGGGGACGACGACGGTGCCCGGTGCGGCCGGGCGGCAATCGAAGACGGAGGCCCAGTAGCGCGAGACGAAGGGCAGCGACTCGTGCACCTCGATCACGGGCACGTTCTCGAACGCGGGGGCCCGCTTGATTGCCGGAAGCGCCTTGGCCGCCTCTCCTGAGCCGAGCTGGTCGGCCCAGCTCGGGGCGGCGACCAGGACGTGCTCCTCGTCGCAGAGCGTGCTCGCGGTGAGCAGCGCACCCCGTGGACGGGCCGTGCTGATGGCCAGATCATGATGCCCGGCGGCCAGACCCTCCAGGGTCTCCTCGGCGTTGCCGAAGGAGGCCCGCAGAGCGAAACCCTGGCCGTCCTCGCCGGTCAACTCGGTGAGGGCGGGCAGTGCCCGCTCGGCGGTGAACTCGGGAGGCCCCGCAAGATGCAACGTGCGCAAGGACGACTCGTCGTCGAGGCCGGTCTCGGTGATCTCCACCAGGGCGTCGAGATGAGGTGCGGCCTTGTGGGCGAGTTCGTCGCCGATGGTCGTGGGGGTCACGCCGCGGGCCTGCCGTAGGAACAGGGGGCGCCCCAACTGCCGTTCCAGGGTGCGGATCTGCGAGGTGACGGCCGGCTGGGACAGTCCGAGCAGCGCGGCGGCGCGGGTGAAGGAACCGGAGCGGTGCACCGTCACGAAGGTGCGCAGCAAGGCCAGATCCATGGTGGCGTCCCCCTCCCCGCCCCATTCCCGGCCCCGGGGCAGGGGCCCAACTATAAATATGTCGATAGGTCTCTGTCGCTACTGTGATTGGACACTGACACAGAGTCAACTAGCCTTGTTCGCGCGGTTCTTCGCGCGCGGGAACCGGGGCGGTCCGAGCCACGAGGGGGGAGGCTCGGACCGTCCGTTGTGCGTATCCGGACATGGCCGGGCGTCGGTGAAAGCCCTGCTGAAACGGTCAGTCGGCCGACTCGTCCAATGCCCGCAGCACGTCCGCCACCAGGTCCTCGGGGTCCTCCGCCCCGACCGAGAAGCGGATGAAGCCCTCGGGCACGTCGTCTCCGCCCCAGCGTCGACGCCGCTCGGCGGTCGAGCGCACCCCGCCGAAGCTCGTCGCGTCGTCCACGAGCCGCAGGGCGTCCAGGAAACGCTCGGCACGCGCACGCGTGGGCAGCGTGAAGGAGACCACGCATCCATAGCGCCGCATCTGCTGTGACGCGATCTTGTGCGAGGGGTCGTCGGACAGCCCCGGGTAGCGCAGCCCGCTCACCTCAGGTCGCCTCTGCAACGCCTGCGCGAGCACGAGCGCGGTCGCGTTCTGTCGGTCCACGCGCATCTGAAGGGTCGCGATCGACCGATGGGCGAGCCAAGCCTCCATGGGCCCCGCGATCGCCCCGACGATCTTCCTCCAGCGGCGGACGGCGCCCATGGCCTCGCCCTCGCGGCCGGTGACGTACCCGAGGAGGACGTCTCCGTGCCCCGTGAGCTGCTTGGTGCCACTGGCGACGGAGAAGTCCGCGCCGAGCTCCAGCGGGCGCTGTCCGAGCGGTGTGGCGAGGGTGTTGTCGACGGCGACGAGCGTCCCACGCGCGTGTGCCGCCTCGACGAGCCGCCGGATGTCGCACACGTCGAGTCCGGGGTTGGACGGGCTCTCGATCCACAGCAGCCGCGCGCCGTCGAGAACGTCGAGCTGGGCGTCGCCGCCGGTCGGGGCGGTGCGTACCGTGATGCCGTACGCCTCGAGCTGGGCGCGGATCAGCGGCAGCACCTGGTAGCCGTCGCTGGGCAGGACGACCGTGTCCCCGGCGCGCAGCTGCGAGAAGAGCACGGCGGCGATGGCGGCCATGCCCGAGGCGAACACCAGCGTCTCCACCCCGTCCTGCCCCGGCGCCTCCAGCTCGCCGATGGCGCGTTCCAGCAGGCTCCAGCTCGGATTCGTGTCGCGGCCGTAGGTGTACGGGCCGTCGACCTCGCCGGGCAGGTGGAAGTGGGCGGCGAAGGCCGGACCGGGCAGGGTCGGTTCGTTCTTGACCGTCTCGGGCAGTCCGGCCCGTACCGCGCGCGTGCCCTCTCCCGTGTCCGCAGTTCTGTCCCTCATGCCACCCGTCCTTCCGTCTGCTCGCGCACCTCGGCGAGCAGACCCTCGCTCGCCGCCTCCACCATCTCAAGGCACTCCTCGAAGCCGTCCAGGCCCCCGTAGTACGGGTCCGGAACGTCGAGGTCGGCGCCCGCGGCGGGGTCGTACGAACGCAGCAGCCGTACCTTTCCGGCGTCCTCCGGTGTGGGGGCGAGGCGCCGAAGGGTCCTGAGGTGGCCGGCATCGAGGGCGATGACGAGGTCGAGGCGGGAGAACCAGGAGGAGCGGAACTGCCGGGCCGTATGGACGCCGCTGTAACCGTGCTCCTCCAGGACGGACACGGTGCGTGGGTCCGCGCCGTCGCCCTCGTGCCAGCCGTCCGTACCGGCGCTGTCGACCTCGACCAGGCCGTCCAGGCCGGCTTCCGCTACGCGGGCGCGGAAGACCGACTCGGCCATCGGGGAACGGCAGATGTTGCCCGTGCAGACGAAGCAGACCCGGTAGGTCATGCCTCCTCAGTCCTCGTCGGGCAGGACGACGTGCAGGGCCCAGGACACGATCGAGATGATCAGACCGCCCAGGACGGCGGTCCAGAATCCCTCGACGTGGAAGCTCAGGTCGAGCTTGTCGGCGAGCCATGAGGTCAGCAGCAGCATCAGCGCGTTGACGATCAGCGTGAACAGGCCGAGCGTCAGGATGAACAGCGGGAAGGTCAGCACCTTCACGACTGGTTTGACCAGGAAGTTCACCAGGCCGAAGACCAGGGCGACGAGAATCAGCGTCCAGGCCTTCTTGCCGGTGCTGCCACCAGTCAGGGTGATCTTGTCGAGCAGCCAGACGGCGACCGCCAGGGCACCCGCGTTGGCGATCGTCTTGACTAGGAAATTCTTCATGTGTCTGATCGTGGCAGAAGAGATCGGTTACGAGTACGACGAGGGCGGACGAAGTCGATGAAGGCATTCCGGTTGGACGAGCTGGAGGCGGAGCGCGCCGCCAATGACGGCGCGTATCTCCAGTTCCTGCGTGAGCGGAACATGTCGGTCGGCCTGTACGCACTCGACGCGGGCGCGCAGGACCCTCAGCAGCCGCACCGCCAGGACGAGGTCTACCTCGTGGTGAGCGGACGCGCGGCGATCACCGTGGGCATGGAGACCACCCAGGTCGCGCGCGGCAGCGTGGTGTACGTGCCGGCCGGTGTCGCCCACAAATTCCACCACATCAGCGAGGACCTCAGGGTCATGGTGGTGTTCTCTCCCCCGGAGAGCTGACCTGCGACCTCGGGGTTCCCTAGGGGATCAGTCAGGGGAGGACAAGGGGTGCGAGGCCCCCGCAGCGGCATGTCCCGGCCCTAGCATCGGGTGCAGGACATTGTGGATCCGGTACCAGAGGGGCCGGACAGTGCCGGACTGCAGAGAGGTTGAGTGCGATGGGAGAGATCTTCGCGGGGTTGCCGTGGTGGGTGAAGTGGGTCGCGGTGCCGGTCATCGCCCTGGTCGTGTTCGGCGGGCTGATAGCCACGGTTGTCGGCTTCGTCATCGGCCTGCTCTTCAAGCTGCTGATCTTCGTGGCCCTGGTCGGTGGACTCGTCTACGTCGTACGGAAGTTCATGTCGAGCTCCTCGTCGCGCAGCGACTGGTGAGCGTCCGGAGCGGGCGGGGCGACCGGTAACAGGAATCCCCCGTTCCCTCGGGCGAGGGAAGTTTCGCTGACGGGTCGTATACGTGCCGTGTCGGAGCGTTAAAGTCCGGAACTCGACGCGGGGACGACCCCGCGAGCGGAGTACACCCCCACCCGTGTTCCCCGCACGGGCTGCCCCCTCGCGCTCCGGGAGTGCCCCTTGGCCACGGTTGACACCGCACCCGCACAGATCGACACCCGCTCGACGACGCCTCCCGCACAGCCGACGGCTTCGGAACGAACGACGGCTCCTGGAGGCCCGGCAGCTCCCGCCCGGCCGACAGCTCCGGGACGGTCGCCGGCTTCGGTACAGCCCCCTCCTCCCGCCGGGCCGATGGACCCGGTACGGGCCTCGGCTTCGGTACGACCGACGGATCCCGCAGATCCGGTAGCTCCTGCCCAGCCGGCAGCTCCCGCACGGGCGCCGGCTTCGGTACAGCCCCCTCCTCCCGCCGGGCCGATGGACCCGGTCCAGGCGTCGGCTCCCGCACAGCCGTCCGCTCCTGTGCGGCCAACGGGCCCGGTACGGGCGTCAGCCCCCGTCCAGCGGCACTCGGGGCCCTCCTCCGAACCTCCCGATCAGGCCCACTCCGCGACCCTGATCGGGTCCGTCCAGCGTGCGATGCGCCTGCTCGAATCCGTCGCGGAGCACGAGCACGGAGCCCCTGCCAAACAACTCGCGCGCGAGACCGGGCTGGCGCTCCCCACGGCGTACCACCTGCTGCGCACCCTCGTGCACGAGGGCTATCTGCGTCGAGACAAGGGCTTGTTCTTCCTTGGGGAGGCGGCCGAGCGGCTGAGCAGCAGTGGAGCCGAGCAGAAACGTCGCAGCACCGTCGTCGAGGCGCTTGCGCACTGGCGCGATCTGATCGGCGTGCCGGTGTACTACGCGCAGTACCGGAACGGAGAGATCGAGGTCGTCTGTGTCTCCGACAGCCCCGGCAGCCCGGCAGTCGAGGAGTGGGCCGACTTCCGTGAGACCGGGCATGCGCACGCCATCGGGCAGTGTCTGCTCGCCCAGCTCGACGACGAGGCCCGGCGCGACCACCTCGACCGGTACCCCGTGCAGTCCATCACGCCGTACACCGTCCGCGACGGCCACAGCCTGCTCCGGCGCCTGGAACGAACCGCGCGGATGGGCCCGGTGATCGAGCGTCAGGAATACGCGCTGGGGACGGTGTGTGCGGCGATTCCCATCACGCTGGGTAACGCGGCGTCAACGATGGCCATTTCGCTGCCCGTCCATCAGGCGGACCGATTGCTGACCGCCACCCAGCAATTGCAAGAGGAGATCGGTCGTCTGATGGGCTCGCTCACGATCTCTATCAGTATCTGAAAACTCACTCCTTGTGATCTGTTGCTCACGTTCAGCAAGATGCCTCAATGTCAGAGGGATCAGTTCCGGCCGACGAAGGCAGATGACGGGGTAGGCGATGCGCGAGTCCGTACAGGCAGAGGTCATGATGAGCTTTCTCGTGTCGGAGGAGCTCTCCTTCCGCATTCCGGTGGAGCTCGGCTACGAGGCCTGCGATCCCTACGCGGTCCGGTTGACCTTCCATCTCCCGGGCGATGCCCCGGTGACCTGGGCTTTCGGTCGCGAGCTGTTGATCGACGGGGTGGGGCGGCCCTGCGGGGAGGGCGATGTACGGGTCGCGCCCGCCGGTTCCGACCTACTGGGCGATGTCCTGATCAGGCTTCAGGTCGGCGGCGACCAGGCCCTGTTCCGCTCGTCGACGGCGCCGATCATCGCCTTCCTCGACCGCACCGACAAGCTGGTGCCGCTGGGGCAGGAGACCGCGCTGGCCGATTTCGACACGCATCTCGATGAGGCGCTGGACCGGATCCTGGCGGAGGAACAGAGCGCGGGCTGACCTCTTACGGCAGCGGGGTGGCGGCTTCCTTCGTCAAAGGGTTGGGGGTGCAGGAACGCTTCTGCTGGGGCGGAGGTGGTCTGGTGGAGTGCAGGGTGGATCAGGCCTGCGTGGTGCTTCTGCCGAAGTGTGGACGTGACGAATCCTGACGGCGGTGCCCGGCGAGAGGTCGGCTGGGGGGCGGAAGTGATGTGGCGTGATCCAGCGCGCGTGCGCACAGGTTCTATGGCAAGCGGGTCTCCTTGGACGAGTCGAGGAGCCGAGGAGCCGAGAACAGAACCTGGAAACCCCGGAACCGCAGCCTGAGAACCGGGGACTCGGAGCTGGGCCCGGGAGCTGAGACCCGTATGCGGGAGCCGGGACTGGGAGCCAGACCGGAATCGGCACCCACCCGGCAGGAGGCGGAATCCCAAAACCTGGGCCGCAACCGGAAGTTTGCAGCCGGGAGCCGGGAGCCGGGAGCCGGGAGCCGGGAGCCGGGAGCCGGGAGCCGGGAGCCGGGAGCCGGGAGCCGGGAGCCGGGAGCCGGGAGCCGGGAGCCGG
>NZ_JBIWLX010000005.1:322352-424496 GCF_044766405.1 Streptomyces sp. NPDC102270
CCGGGAACGGGGAGGGAAGTCCAGAACCGGAGCACCAGAGCAGGGGACTCAGAGCGAGCCCGGGAGCTGGAACGCGGACCGGAAGCCGGGAGCCGGTGGCCGGGAGATCCAGAACGGATTCGGATGGCAGGACCCGGAATCCGGAACACGGATCGGAGTCCGGGGGGCCAGAACCCCGGGCCCACCCCCTCGTCCCCACTCAGTGCTTGCGTCGCCGCCCTTTCCCCCCGCGTCCCATTGCGGGGCGGCGGTCGGCCGTGCCCGCGCTTGTACTGGTGGCCGGTACGGCTGCAGACGTCCCCGTTGCCTCCGCCTCCGTCCCCGGTCGGTCGGCCGAGACCACCAGGGCCGCGAGGACCGTGGTGACCGGTACCGAGGCGACGAGGCCGATCGAGCCGACCAGCGTGCGTACGATCTCCTCCGCCACCAACTCGCTGTTGGCTACGCCCCCCACGCTGGACTGCGCGATCGAGAAGAGCAGCAGCAGCGGCAGCGCCGCGCCGGCGTAGGCGAGGACGAGGGTGTTGACGACGGACGCGATGTGGTCGCGGCCGATCCGGATACCCGCGCGGTACAGCCCCCGCCAGCCCATCGTCGGGTTGGCCTCGTGCAGCTCCCAGACCGCCGAGGTCTGCGTGACCGTCACGTCGTCCAGGACACCGAGCGAGCCGATGATGACACCGGCGAGCAGCAGACCGCTCATGTCGATCGACGGGTACAGCCCGTGGATGAGCCCGGTGTTGTCGTCCGTGTTGCCCGTCAGCGCTGCCCAGCCGATGAACTGCGAGCCGAGGATACCGATCAGCACGAGCGAGATCAGCGTCCCCAGTACCGCCACGGAGGTACGGGCCGACAGGCCGTGGCACAGGTAGAGGGCGATCAGCATGATGGCGCTCGCCCCGATCACCGCCACGAGCAGTGGGTTCGAGCCCTGGAGGATCGCGGGCAGGATGAAGAAGTTCAGCACCATGAAGCTGATGGCCAGCGCGACCAGCGCCATGACTCCGCGCAGCCGCCCGACGACCACGACGGCGAGCGCGAAGATACCGGCGAGCAGCCCCATCGGGAACCTGCGGTTCACGTCGGCGACCGAGTACTGCAAGTCCCTGGGCGCGGAGGGCTCGTACGCGACCACGACCTTCTCGCCCTCGTGCAACTGCCGTGACTGGTCCGGCTGGACGATCTCCGTGAAGGTGCGGCCCTTGTCGTCGCCGGTGTCGACCCGGATCGTCGCCTTCTTGCAGGTGCCGTTCGCCTGTTGCTCGGCTGAGGAGCCCTCGGCTGTGGAGGTGTCCCCGGTGGGGGCCTCACCCGAGGCGTTCACCGACTTGCAGCTGACGCTCACGACCTTGCTGACCGTGGCCTGCTGGGTCTGCCGGTCGAAGCCGACTCCGGTGCGTTCGTGTGCCGGGGCGCCGCCGGGCCACAACACCCCGAGCCCCACCACCACGGCTACGCCGAACGGGATGAGGATCGCCGCGATGACCTTGCGCAGGTGCTTGGAGACGGGAGTTGCCGGTCCATGAGCATGACTGTGCGAGTGGCCGTGCCCACCGCCGGAACCGGGCCCGATCCCATGCCCGTGCGCGCCACCGGGACCTCGCTCGTCACCGGAACCACGCCCGTCACCGGGACCGTGCCCGTGTCCCTCGCCGCCATGGCCACCGTCGCCGCCATTGCCACCCCCCAGGCCGCCATCGCTGCCCAGGCCGCCCTGACTCGCGCCCTGACCGTGGCCGTAGCCGTGACCGCCGCCATACCCGCCATCGGGCTCGTGCTCATGCTCGCGCCGGTCGCCGGTCCCACCGGCCAGGCCGCCCCCGCCGTCTCCGAAGCCACCGCGGGAGCCGCTGCCGGGGCCGTGCCCAGGGCCGTTTCCGGAGCCCGGTCGGCGCGGAGGCTCGGGAGGCGGGTAAGGAGGCTGATGCGTCGTGGTCACCGACCGATCATCGCAAGAACGACAGGGGCCCTCTGTTCACCGCGCCCGAAGTGACGCTAGCGTGGAGCCACCTTTGTACACGCGGGAGCTCGGAGCACCGGGCTGAGAGGGCGCTGACCTCCGTCCCAGCGATGTTTCACGTGGAACGTCATCTCAAGCGAGTGATGTTCCCCACGAAGCGTCGGCAGACGGAAACCGCTGCGTCGACCGCCGAACCTGTTACCGGGTAATGCCGGCGTAGGGAGTAGGTCTCATGACCATCAAGGACGCGCGCACGCCTGCCTCCGACCAGCTCGACGGGGAGGCCGGGAAGTCCATCGGCTGGCACAAGGCGTTCATCGAGGGCTCGCGCCCCGATCTGCGGGTGCCGGTCCGTCAGGTGCACCTCACCAACGGGCAGTCGGTCACGCTGTACGACACGTCGGGCCCGTACACCGATCCGCTCACCGAGACGGACGTCCGCCGGGGCCTCGTGCCGCTGCGGGAGAACTGGATCATCGCCCGAGGGGACACCGAGGAGTACGCGGGCCGTCCCATGCGCCCCGAGGACGACGGGATCAAGCACACCTCACCGCGGGGTGGTCTCCGTAACCTCGACGCGGTCTTCCCGGGGAGGTCCCGCCAGCCGCGCCGTAGCCGTGACGGCAAGGCGGTCACACAGCTCGCCTACGCCCGCCGCGGCGAGGTCACACCGGAGATGGAGTACGTGGCCATCCGGGAGAACGTCTCTCCCGAGGTCGTGCGCGAGGAGATCGCGGCGGGGCGCGCGGTGCTGCCGGCGAACGTCAACCACCCGGAGATCGAGCCGATGATCATCGGCAAGCGGTTCCTGGTGAAGGTCAACGCCAACATCGGCAATTCCGCGGTGACCTCCTCCATCGAGGAGGAGGTCGAGAAGATGACCTGGGCGACCCGGTGGGGAGCCGACACGGTCATGGACCTGTCCACCGGCCGCAACATCCACACCACCCGCGAGTGGGTGCTGCGCAACTCCCCCGTCCCCATCGGCACGGTGCCGCTCTACCAGGCCCTGGAGAAGGTCGACGGTCGCGCCGAGGAGCTGACCTGGGAAATCTACAAGGACACGGTCATCGAGCAGGCCGAGCAGGGCGTGGACTACATGACGGTCCACGCGGGCGTGCGCCTGCCGTACGTACCCCTGACCGCGAACCGCAAGACGGGCATCGTCTCGCGCGGCGGCTCGATCATGGCGGCGTGGTGCCTCGCGCACCACAAGGAGTCGTTCCTGTACGAGAACTTCGAGGAACTGTGCGAGATCCTCGCCGCCTACGACGTCACGTACTCGCTGGGCGACGGGCTCCGGCCCGGTTCGATCGCGGACGCCAACGACGAGGCGCAGTTCGCGGAGTTGCGCACGCTGGGGGAACTCAACCGGATCGCGAAGCGTTTCAACGTACAGACCATGATCGAGGGCCCGGGACATGTTCCGATGCACAAGATCAAGGAGAACATCGACCTTCAGCAGGAGATCTGCGATGAAGCTCCGTTCTATACGCTCGGCCCGCTGACCACCGACATCGCTCCGGCCTACGACCACATCACCTCCGGCATCGGTGCCGCGATGATCGCCTGGTGGGGCACCGCGATGCTCTGCTACGTCACGCCCAAGGAGCATCTGGGCCTGCCCAACCGGGACGACGTCAAGACGGGTGTCATCACCTACAAGATCGCCGCCCACGCGGCCGACCTCGCCAAGGGACACCCAGGCGCCCAGGAGTGGGACGACGCCCTCTCCGACGCCCGCTTCGAGTTCCGCTGGGAGGACCAGTTCAACCTGGCCCTCGACCCCGACACCGCCCGGGAGTTCCACGACGAGACCCTCCCGGCCGAACCGGCCAAGACGGCCCACTTCTGCTCCATGTGCGGGCCGAAGTTCTGCTCGATGAAGATCTCCCAGGACATCCGCCGCCGTCACGGCGGCAGCCAGGAGGAGATCGAGGAGGGGATGGCGCAGAAGTCGAAGGAGTTCGCGGCGGCGGGCAACCGGGTCTATCTGCCGATCGCCGACTGATGTAGGCGAGCCGTCGGCGGGTGGCCTGTGGCCGGGTCTTCGGCTTGCGCTCCCCGTGGTGGGGGCGCAAGCCGAGGGGCTGCCGGGAGTTACTCCGGCTGGTGTTCCGGCCCCCCGAAGTCCGGGCTGGTGTAGTCCGGGCTGGTGAAGCTCGGGCGGGCACCGGAGGCTCCGTCGTCCGGGCTGCTGAAGCCCGGGCGGTCGTAGCCGAGGCTGGGCATCCGGCTGGGCGGTGCGGGCGGTGCCGTGTGGTGCAGTGCGGCGGTGCCGGGATCGGCGAGGGCGTCTCTGAGGAAGGGGAGGAGGCCGCGTTCCAGCAGGGCCTCGCGCCAGGCGTCCTTCGCCCGTGCCACCTCCTCGCTCAGTTCGCCGTACCCCGCGTCCGGCGAGGGCCGGTTGTGCAGTGCGGTGAGCAGCAGGCCGCAGGCGGCGACCAGGATCGCGGCCGCGGTCAGGGCGCCGAACACCCATCCGATAGTGATCATGGCGTGGGCGAACGCCGGCGGTGGGCTGAGCATCTGGAGGACGTAACCCACGAGCAGGAAAATCGCCGCGGCGATTCCGGCGAGGACGGGCGTCAGAACGGCGGCGACGGCGACGGCGCCCGCACCGGCGGTCTCGGCGACCTCTCCCATGGTGGTGGCGAGCCCCATCGCACCCGTGCCTGAATCGGCGGGGCCGGGTTCGTGCACGGACGACAGGGTGGACGGCGTCGACGGGCGGCGCTGTTCCTCGCGGACCTTCACGTAGTGCTGGTACTCGGTCGCCGCGGCCGCCGTGATGAGCGCGGTGGCGTTGAGGGCCATGGTGCGCAGCTGTTCGGGATTCAGCCGCTGTCCGACCGCGGCCAGTTCGGGACGGCGTGGTGCGGAGCGCAGCGCCTCATCGAGGATCCGCTCGTACTCCTGGCGGTCCTCGCTGTGCAGGTGCTGCGGAAGGCTGTTCATGTGCATCCCCCGATGCTCCGTAGGGCTTGGGGCTCGCATGCCAACGAGCCGTCGGGCAGAAACGGAGGGGAGCCTGCTACGGATAAGCAGATGGTAGAGCGGGCACGGCACAGGGTGACAGGGGGTTTCCAGAAATTGGCCTCTGGCCTGCGCGGTCGACGGTCGGTCCGTCCTGGGGGAATGTCTGGCCTGTGAAGGGTCAGATATCCAGAGGCAGTTGCTGGACCAGCAGTTTTCCGGCCATGGTCACCCCGCCGTCCATCGCGATGGCCAGTCCGTCGGCGTAGACGTGCGGTCCCTCCACCACCGGGCCGGAATCCTCCTTGTCGTCCTCGGAGCCGACTTCGCCGAGCAGATAGGGGATCGGGCTGTGGCCGTGCACGATGCGGGTGCCGCCGTATGTGTCGAGCAGGGAGCGCACATGGTCGGCGCCGCCTTCGTCGCGGAAGGAGAAACGCTTGGTGAACTTGCGGAACAGGTCCCAGACCTCGTCCGCGTCATTGCGCGTGATGGTCTCGCGGACGGTGTCGTTGACCGCCTCGATCGAGTCGCCGTAGTCGAGGTAGGCGGTGGTGTCTGAGTGCACCAGCAGATGCCCGTCGACCTCCTCGACGGCGTCCAGGCGGGACATCCACTGCAGGTGGTGGTCCTGGAGGCGGTCCATGTCGGTCTTCTGCCCGCCGTTGAGCAGCCAGGCCGCCTGGAAGGTGGCGGTGCCCGCGCCGGAGTTGACCGGCGTGTCGCCGAACCGCTTGGCGCCGATCAGCAGCAGCTCGTGGTTGCCCATGAGGGCCTTGCAGTAGCCGCCCGCCGCCGCGGCCTCCGCGGACAGCCGCATCACGAGGTCGATGACGCCGATGCCGTCGGGCCCGCGGTCGGTGAAGTCGCCGAGGAACCACAGCCGGGCGGTGCCCGCGCACCAGTTGCCCGCGGCGTCGACGAGGCCCTTCTCGTGGAGTGCGGCCATCAGTTCGTCGAGGTAGCCGTGGACGTCGCCGACGACGAACAGCGGGCCGGGACCCTCCTCCGCCCGCTCAGCGGGGTCGGCGGCCGTCTGGATCCCGTCACCGTGGTCGATGACGGGCAGGTCCTGCTCGGTGGGGGTGTATCCCTCCGGGTAGGCATCCTGGGCCGGGACGACATCACCGGGGTGCGTGCTGTGGCCGTACGGACCGGTCTCGTTGACGTACGCGGGCACCCGGAAGTCGCGCAGCACCGCCGTGCGCTCCACCTCGGGTCCCTGACCGGCCCCCTGAGTCATCAGACCCCTCCACCATCGCGCCGCATCTGCACCGCTTCGGACTGCCTGGTCGCAGCGGCCCGCGGTGTCGTGGGCCCATCATAGGAATGCGGATCGCGCCATGTGATGACCCAGGGGTGGTGAATCGGAGCAAGACTCCTGTTCACCGCGGCATTCGCCCCGTTTGGACCGGGCTTCGACCCCGCCGGCCGTCTCCCGGCTACTCCTCCTCGGGCGACCGCGGCGGGCTGACCGTCGTGCGCGGGGCCCGCCGCTGGGACGAGGTGCGCACGATCAGCTCCGTCGGTATCACCTGCTCGACCGGTTGGTCCGATGCGACCCCTTCGATGGCATCGATGAGGAGCTGGATCACGGCCGTGCCGATGCGGCGGGGCTTGAGAGAGAGCGTGGTGACGGGCGGCTCGGTGCTGGCGTACACGGTGGACTCGCTGCAGCAGACGATCAGCAGGTCGTCCGGGACGCGCAGCCCGTAGCGTCGGGCGGCGGCCAGCAGGTCGGTGCCGTTCGGGTCGAACAGGCCGTAGACGGCGTCCGGTCGGTCGGGGCGGGCGAGCAGCCGGTCGGCGGCGACGGCGCCCGCGCACGGATCGTGCGCCGGGTAGGCCTCGTAGACCGGATCCTGGCCCACCCGCTCGCACCAGTGCAGATACGCGGTGGTCGACAGATGGGTGTACGTGTCCGTCGTCGTCCCGGTCAGCAGGCCGATGCGGCGGGCGCCGGCGTCTGCCAGATGGTCGAGGATGCCGAGGACGGCAGCCTCGTGGTCGTTGTCGACCCAGGCGGTGACCGGCAGCGACCCGGCCGGGCGGCCGTCCGACACCACCGGCAGACCCTGCCGGACCAGCTCGCTGACGACCGGGTCCTGGTCGGACGGGTCGATGACCACCGTGCCGTCCAGGGCGACGTTCGACCAGACGTCGTGGCGCGAGGTCGCGGGGAGGATGACGAGGGCGTAGCCGCGGGCGAGCGCGGCGGAGGTTGCGGCGCGCGCCATCTCGGCGAAGTACGCGAACTCGGTGAAGGTGAAAGGTTCATCCCCGTACGTCGTCACGGTCAGGCCGATAAGTCCCGACTTGCCGGTACGGAGGGTTCTGGCCGCGGCCGAGGGGCGGTAGCCCAGTCGGTCGGCGACCTCCCTGACATGGCGGCGGGTGGCGTCCGGGAGCCTGCCCTTTCCGTTCAGGGCATCGGAGACGGTCGTGATGGAGACTCCGGCGGCGGCGGCCACGTCTCTGATGCCCGCCCGGCCCGGCCGACTGCCTCGACGTGAGGTTTCCGCGCGGCTCACCTGGTGCTTCCCTGCTGCTGTCATGGCGAGCCGATAGTAGGGCTCATGTGGTGGGGTAGGGCGGACGCATATGCACGCGTTGACAGGCACGTTTCTGCAAGGTCATTTACTACCAACTGCCTGGGAAACAAAGCCAGTTAAACGATCCAATGGCACTACGTAACTTGTCGGCACGCATGGGCCTGCCAAGTTCCCGATGTTTCGAAGAGGTCTCAACTCACCTTCACGGGTGACGCGCGCTACGGCGTGAGCCACCGGCGCATAGATATATGTGACCGCGCCCCCTGATTCGTCTGACTTCGTACGGTGATGCCCCTGATGCCGGTGGGGCCGATGAGGTTGGTTCTCACCTGTACGCAGCGGGGCCCAATCCTCATAAGGTGAGCAGTATTGGAAGCCGGCTGCCGGAGTCGGCCGCCATGCGTCGGTGGTCATGAGGAGGACTGCGGTGAGTGAGACAAGCCCCAAGCTGCGTGCCGAGCTGGAGGGGATCCCCACGTACAAGCCGGGCAAGCCCGCCGCTGCCGGCGGTCCGGTGGCCTACAAGCTGTCCTCCAACGAGAACCCGTACCCGCCGCTGCCGGGCGTGCTGGAGACCGTGACGGCCGCGGTCTCCACCTTCAACCGCTACCCGGACATGGCCTGCACGGGCCTGATGAACGAGCTGTCCGAGCGCTTCGGTGTCCCGCTCTCCCACCTGGCCACCGGCACCGGCTCCGTCGGCGTCGCCCAGCAGCTCGTCCAGGCGACCTCGGGACCGGGCGACGAGGTAATCTACGCGTGGCGGTCCTTCGAGGCGTACCCGATCATCACGCAGATCAGCGGTGCCACCTCGGTGCGGATACCGCTGACGGCCGGCGATGTGCACGACCTGGACGCGATGGCCGACGCGATCACCGAGCGGACCCGGCTGATCTTCGTCTGCAACCCCAACAACCCGACGGGCACGGTCGTGAGGCGGGCCGAGCTGGAACGGTTCCTCGACCGGGTGCCCAGTGACGTACTGGTGGTGCTGGACGAGGCATACCGCGAGTTCATCCGGGACCCCGAGGTGCCGGACGGCGTGGAGCTGTACCGCACGCGGCCGAACGTCTGTGTGCTGCGCACCTTCTCCAAGGCGTACGGCCTCGCCGGCCTCAGGGTCGGCTTCGCGATCGCCCACGAGCCGGTGGCCGCGGCGCTGCGCAAGACGGCGGTGCCCTTCGGGGTGAGCCAGCTCGCACAGGAGGCGGCGATCGCCTCGCTGCGCGCCGAGGACGAACTCCTGGGCCGGGTCGGCTCGCTGGTCTGTGAGCGCAACCGTGTGGTGGAGGGGCTGCGGGCCCAGGGCTGGACGGTGCCGGAGACCCAGGCCAACTTCGTCTGGCTGCGGCTGGGGGAGCGCACGGTCGACTTCGCGGCGGCGTGCGAGCAGCACGGCGTGGTCGTACGGCCCTTCGCGGGCGAGGGGGTGCGCGTGACGGTCGGCGAGGCCGAGGCGAACGACATCTTCCTGAAGGCGGCGGAGGGCTTCCGCAAGGAGTTCTAGCTCACACCGGCCGCGCGTCTGCGCAGGTCGGGGCAGGTCGGCGAGGGGGGTCCCGGCGGTAATCGGGACCCCCCTTCGGCTATCGAAAGCAGGTGCGGCATACTGGGCTTGTGAATGTGAACGCTTTCACAAGCGGTCGCTTCACCCGCATTTGTTCCACAAGCCTGTGAGGTAAGGAGCGGCGACGTGGACCTGGCTCTGGCGCCGGAGACCCTGGCGCGCTGGCAGTTCGGCATCACCACCGTCTACCACTTCCTGTTCATCCCCCTGACGATCTCCCTGGCCGCCCTCACGGCAGGCCTCCAGACCGCCTGGGTGCGTACGGAGAAGCAGAAGTACCTCAGGGCCACCAAGTTCTGGGGCAAGCTCTTCCTGATCAACATCGCGATGGGGGTCGTCACCGGCATCGTGCAGGAGTTCCAGTTCGGCATGAACTGGTCCGACTACTCGCGCTTCGTCGGCGATGTCTTCGGCGCCCCGCTCGCCTTCGAGGCCCTGATCGCCTTCTTCTTCGAGTCCACCTTCATCGGCCTGTGGATCTTCGGCTGGGACAAGCTGCCCAAGAAGATCCACCTGGCCTGCATCTGGATGGTCTCGATCGGCACGATCCTGTCGGCGTACTTCATCCTCGCGGCCAACTCGTGGATGCAGCACCCCGTCGGCTACCGGATCAACAAGGAGAAGGGCCGCGCGGAACTCACCGACTTCTGGGCGGTGCTGACCCAGAACACCGCGCTCGCCCAGGTCTTCCACACGATGTCCGCCTGCTTCCTGACCGGCGGCGCCTTCATGGTCGGCATCGCGGCCTGGCACCTGTTCCGCAAGAAGCACATCCCCGTGATGAAGACCTCGCTGCGCCTCGGCCTGGTCACCGTGGTCATCGCCGGCATGCTCACCGCGATCAGCGGTGACACGCTCGGCAAGGTCATGTTCAAGCAACAGCCGATGAAGATGGCGGCCGCCGAGGCCCTGTGGGACGGTCAGGACTCCGCACCCTTCTCGATCTTCGCCTACGGCGACGTGGAGAAGGGCCACAACAGCGTGGCCATCGAGATCCCGGGCCTGCTGTCCTTCCTCGCCAACGACGACTTCACCTCATACATCCCCGGCATCAACGACGTCAACAAGGCCGAGCAGCAGAAGTACGGGCCGGGCGACTACCGGCCCAACATCCCCGTCACCTTCTGGGCCTTCCGCTGGATGATCGGCTTCGGCATGACGTCCTTCGCCATCGGCCTCGCCGGACTCTGGCTGACCCGCAAGAAGTTCATGCTCCCGCAGCACCTGAGGGTCGCCGAGGACGAGGTGCCGCATCTGGTCCTCTTCAAGAACAAGGCCCTCAGCCCCAAGCTCGGCAGGCTCTACTGGCTCGTGGCGATCTGGACCCTGGGCTTCCCCCTGATCGCCAACTCCTGGGGCTGGATCTTCACCGAGATGGGCCGCCAGCCATGGGTCGTCTACGGCGTCCTGCAGACCCGGCACGCGGTCTCCCCCGGCGTCTCCCAGGCCGAGGTCCTCATCTCGATGCTCGTCTTCACGGCTCTGTACGCCATCCTCGCCGTCGTCGAGGTCAAGTTGCTCGTGAAGTACGTCAAGGCCGGCCCGCCCGAACTCTCCGAGGCCGACCTCAACCCGCCCACGAAGATCGGCGGCGACACCAGTGACGCCGACAAGCCGATGGCCTTCTCGTACTAGGCCGAGGGAGATCGAGTCATGGAACTTCACGACGTCTGGTTCGTGCTCATCGCCGTCCTGTGGACCGGCTACTTCTTCCTGGAGGGCTTCGACTTCGGGGTCGGTGTCCTCACCAAACTGCTCGCCCGCGACCGGGCAGAGAAGCGCGTTCTGATCAACACCATCGGTCCCGTCTGGGACGGCAACGAGGTGTGGCTGCTGACGGCGGGCGGCGCGACCTTCGCCGCTTTCCCCGACTGGTACGCCACCCTCTTCTCCGGCTTCTACCTGCCGCTGCTGGTCATCCTGGTCTGCCTGATCGTCCGCGGTGTCGCCTTCGAGTACCGGGCCAAGCGGCCCGAGGAGAACTGGCAGCATAACTGGGAGACCGCGATCTTCTGGACCTCGCTCATCCCGGCGTTCCTGTGGGGCGTGGCCTTCGGCAACATCGTGCACGGGGTGAAGATCGATGAGCACTTCGAGTACGTCGGCACGCTCTGGGACCTGTTCAACCCGTACGCCCTGCTCGGCGGACTGGTGACGCTGACGCTGTTCACCTTCCACGGGACGGTGTTCACCGCCCTGAAGACCGTCGGGGAGATCCGGGAGAGGGCACGGAAGCTGGCGCGCTGGGTCGGTCTGGTGACCGCAGGTTTGGCACTGCTCTTCCTGCTCTGGACTCAGGTCGACAAGGGCGACGGCAAGAGCCTGGTCGCGATGGTCGTGGCGGTCGCCGCCCTGGTTGCCGCGCTGGCGGCGAACCAGGCCGGACGGGAAGGCTGGTCGTTCGCGCTGTCAGGCCTCACCATCGTGGCCACGGTCGCGATGTTCTTCCTGACGCTGTTCCCGAACGTCATGCCGTCCTCGCTCAACGCGGACTGGAGCCTGACGGTCACCAACGCCTCGTCGAGCCCGTACACCCTGAAGATCATGACGTGGCTGGCGGCCATCGCCACTCCCCTCGTGATGCTCTACCAGGGCTGGACCTACTGGGTGTTCCGCAAGCGCATCGGCACCCAGCACATCGCCGAAGCCGCGCACTGAGCCCGATGTGGGGCATGTTTCACGTGAAACATGCCCCCTGAGAAGAGGGTGTGTTTCACGTGAAACCGATCGACCCGCGCCTGCTTCGATACACCCGGGCCACCCGCCGCTTCCTGGTGGCCGTCGTCGGCCTGGGCGGCATCGGGGCCCTGCTGGTCATCGCTCAGGCGATGCTCGTCGCCGAGATCGTGGTCGGCGCGTTCCAGCACGGTCTGACGATCGCCGGACTCCGCACTCCCCTGCTGTTGTTGGCGGCCGTCGCCGTCGGCCGTGGACTCGTCGCCTGGCTCACCGAACTCGCCGCACACCGGGCGAGCGCGGCAGTGAAATCAGAGCTGCGGAGACGGCTGCTGGAACGGGCCACCGCGCTGGGGCCCGGCTGGCTGAGCGGGCAGCGGACGGGATCACTGGTCGCCCTCGCCACCAGGGGAGTCGACGCCCTCGACGACTACTTCTCGCGCTATCTCCCGCAGTTGGGGTTGGCGGTGGTCGTGCCGGTGGCGGTGCTGGCGCGGATCGTGACCGAGGACTGGGTCTCGGCGGCCATCATCGTCGGGACCCTGCCTCTCATCCCGGTCTTCATGGTGCTGATCGGCTGGGCCACACAGTCCCGGATGGACCGTCAGTGGCGGCTGCTGTCCCGACTGTCCGGGCACTTTCTGGATGTCGTCGCGGGACTGCCGACCCTGAAGGTGTTCGGCCGGGCCAAGGCACAGGCCGAGTCGATCCGGCGCATCACCGGCGAGTACCGGCAGGCGACCATGCGGACGCTGCGCATCGCCTTCATCTCCTCCTTCGCCCTGGAGTTGCTGTCCACGCTCTCGGTGGCACTGGTCGCCGTGACGATCGGGATGCGTCTCGTCCACGGCGAGATGCACCTGTACGACGGCCTGGTCATCCTCATCCTGGCTCCCGAGGCGTATCTGCCCCTGCGGCAGGTGGGCGCGCAGTATCATGCGGCGGCGGAGGGACTGGCGGCCGCCGAGGAGATCTTCGCGGTGCTGGAGACGCCGGTACCGGCATCGGGTACGGCTGCGGTGCCCGCCGGTGCGCTGGCCTTCGAGCAGGTCACGGTCAGGTACCCCGGCCGTTCCGGGGACGCTGTCACGGACGTCTCCTTCGAGGTCGCACCCGGGGAGACGGTCGCGCTGGTCGGGCCCAGCGGGACGGGCAAGTCGACCTTGCTGAACGTCCTGCTGGGATTCGTGCGGCCGGCCGAGGGGCGGGTGCGGATCGGGGGAACCGATCTCGCCGAGGTGGACCTGGAGGAGTGGCGGTCGCGCATCGCGTGGGTGCCGCAGCGGCCGCAACTCTTCGCCGGGACGATCGCCGAGAACGTACGGCTGGCACGACCCGACGCCGACGAGACCGCGGTACAGCGGTCGTTGGCGGACGCGGGGGCGCTGGAGTTCGTCGATGCCCTTCCTCTGGGGGCCGACACCGTGCTCGGCGAGGACGGTGCCGGGCTGTCCGCCGGGCAGCGCCAACGGCTCGCGCTGGCCCGGGCCTTTCTCGCGGACCGGCCGGTACTGCTTCTGGACGAGCCGACCGCGGCGCTCGATGGAGCCACCGAGGCGGAGGTCGTGGCGGCGGTACGGCGGCTGGCGGCCGGGCGGACGGTGCTGCTGGTGGTGCACCGGCCGGCGTTGCTCGGGGTGGCGGACCGGGTGGTGCGGCTGGCGGAGCCTGCGGCACCGGCTCCGGCTCCGGTGGACGGAATGGTCAGGACACCCACGGTACGCACCGTCGAGGACAGCGGCCCCGCTTCCGTCGAGCCCGGGACGACCGACCTTCCGCCGCAGGAGCGCAGTGTTCTCGCCCGCGTCCGCGGCATGTCCCGCCCCCGACGAGGCCGGCTCGCGCTGGCGTTGCTGCTCGGCAGCCTGGCGCTCGGCAGCGCCGTGGGTTTGATGGCCACCTCCGGGTGGCTCATCTCGCGGGCCTCGCAGCAGCCGCCCGTGCTGTATCTGATGGTGGCCGTGACGGCGACCCGCGCCTTCGGGATCGGGCGGGCCGTGTTCCGGTACGCGGAGCGGCTGGTGTCCCACGACGCCGTGCTGCGCATGCTCGCCGACACCCGGGTCGCCGTGTACCGGCGCCTGGAGCGGCTGGCGCCCGCCGGTCTGCGTACGGCCCGCCGGGGGGATCTGCTCTCGCGGCTCGTGTCCGACGTGGACGCCCTCCAGGACTACTGGCTGCGCTGGCTGCTGCCCGCCGGTACCGCCGTCGTGGTGTCGGCGGCCTCCGTGGGTTTCACGGCCTGGCTGCTGCCGGAGGCCGGTGCCGCGCTGGCCGCGGGCCTGCTGGCCGCCGGTATCGGTGTCCCGCTTCTCACGGGAGCCGTCGCCCGCCGGGCCGAGCGCAGGCTCGCCCCCGCCCGCGGGGAACTGGCGACCCGCGTGACCGATCTCCTCACCGGGACCGCGGAGCTGACCGTCGCAGGCGCCCTGCCCGCCCGTGCCGCGGAGGCACGGCGGGCCGACGGCGTCCTCACCCGGATCGCCTCCCGCGCCGCCACCGCCACCGCACTCGGGGACGGCCTCACCGCCCTGATCTGCGGTCTGACCGTCACCGCCACCGCCCTCGTCGGCGCCCAGGCGGTCGCCTCCGGGCAGCTCGGCGGGGTCGCCATGGCTGTCGTCGTGCTCACTCCGCTGGCCGCCTTCGAGGCCGTCCTCGGGCTCCCGCTCGCCGTGCAGTATCGCCAGCGGGTGCGCCGGAGCGCGGAACGCGTCCACGAAGTGCTGGACGCGCCCGAGCCGGTACGGGAACCGGAGCACGCCCGGCAGGCGCCCGCCTCACCGTTCCCGGTCGTCCTCAAGGGGCTGACCACGCGGCACGAGGGCCAGGACCGGGATGCGCTCGCGGGCCTCGACCTGACCCTCGCGCAGGCCCGGAGGATCGCCGTGGTCGGCACCTCCGGCTCCGGCAAGACGACGCTCGCCCAGGTGCTGCTGCGCTTCCTGGACGCGGCGGCCGGCACCTACACCCTGGGCGGCGTGGACGCCTGCGGGCTGCACAGCGACGACGTACGGCGGCTGGTGGGCCTGTGTGCCCAGGACGCCCACCTCTTCGACAGCTCGGTGCGCGAGAACCTGCTCCTCGCGAAGAAGGACGCCAGCGAGGAGGAGCTGGAGGACGCACTGAGGCGGGCCCGTCTGCTCGACTGGGCCGAGAGCCTGCCCGACGGGCTCGACACCCTGGTCGGCGAGCACGGGGCGTGGCTGTCCGGCGGTCAGCGCCAGCGGCTCGCACTGGCCCGGGCGCTGCTCGCCGACTTCCCCGTCCTCGTGCTGGACGAGCCCGCCGAGCATCTCGACCTGCCCACCGCCGACGCGCTCACCGCCGATCTGCTGGCCGCCACCGAGGGCCGTACGACGCTCCTCATCACGCACCGTCTGGCAGGACTGGAGTCGGTGGACGAGGTCCTCGTACTCGATGAGGGGCGGGTCGTGCAGCGGGGTCCCTACGCGCAGTTGGCGGGTGTGGAGGGGCCGTTGCGGGCGATGGCCCAGCGGGAGGCGGAGTCGGAGCTGCTGGTGGCGGCACGCGGGGTACCGGTCGGCTGAGCCGAGCGTGGGTCGTGGCTCGGTCGAGCCACGACCTCACCTACAGCTGCTCCAGCATCCGCTCGATCACGAGGGCCACCCCGTCGTCGTTGTTGGCGACGGTCTGGCCCGAGGCCGCCGCGATCACGTCCGGGTGGGCATTGCCCATCGCGTACGACTGTCCTGCCCAGGTGAGCATCTCGACGTCGTTGGGCATGTCCCCGAAGGCGACGACCTGCTCGTGCGAGATCCCGCGCTCGGCGCAGCACAGGGCGAGCGTGCTGGCCTTGGAGACGCCGGGTCCGCTGATCTCCAGCAGGGCGCTGGGGCTGGACCGGGTGACGTTGGCACGCTCGCCGATGGCCAGGCGCGAGAGGGTGAGGAAGGCGTCCGGGTCCATCGAGGGGTGGTAGGCGAGGATCTTGAGCACCGGCTCCTCGGCACCGGGACCGTCCTCGGCCAGCAGGTCCTCGGCGGGTGCGAGGTTGTCCGGGATCTCCATGTGCAGCTTGGGATAGTCCGGCTCCTGGTAGAAGCCGTACGTCTGCTCCACCGCATACACCGTGCCGGGTGCCGCGTCCCGCAGCAGCTGTACCGCGTCCAGCGCGTTCTCCCGGGCCAGCTCGCGCACCTTCACGAACCGGTGGGCGCCGGGGCCGCCGTGCAGGTCGACCACCGCGGCGCCGTTGCCGCAGATGGCGAGGCCGTGCCCGTGGACGTGGTCGCTGACGACGTCCATCCAGCGGGCCGGGCGGCCGGTGACGAAGAAGACCTCGATGCCGGCATCCTCGGCGGCGGCGAGGGCCGCGACCGTGCGGGGGGACACCGACTTGTCGTCGCGCAGCAGAGTGCCGTCCAGATCGGT
The DNA here is from genome assembly GCF_044766405.1 of Streptomyces sp. NPDC102270. Lineage (NCBI taxonomy): Bacteria > Bacillati > Actinomycetota > Actinomycetes > Kitasatosporales > Streptomycetaceae > Streptomyces > Streptomyces sp. NPDC102270. The sequence goes on from NZ_JBIWLX010000005.1 coordinate 338,479, forward strand.
GGCGATCAGGCGCGGCGGTATGCCGGCGGCCGGGGTCTGGGGCTGTCGAGTCGCTGAGGTCACCCGCCCATTCTCCCGCACATGTCCGCACGACCGTGCGGGTGCCCGCACAGGTGAGACATAGATGACGCGGGGCGGGCCGCACTCGCCCCGGTGCCGCCGTCTCAGCCCAGCTGTGCCGGTGCCTCCATGGCGATCTGTTCGAAGACCTTCTCCTCGGCGGCGAAGTCCGAGTCGGGGATCGGCCAGTGGATCACGAGCTCCGTGAAACCGAGCTCCCGGTGGCGGCCCGCGAAGTCGACGAACGCGTCGAGGGACTCCAGCGGGCGGCCGCGGTCGGGGGTGAAGCCGGTGAGCAGGATCTTGTCCAGTGTGTTCACGTCCCGACCGAGAGCGGCGCAGGTGTCGGTGAGCCTGTCGACCTGGCCACGGAGGGCCTGCAAGGACTGCGCGGGTGTGCCGTTCTCGTACAGTTTCGGGTCGCCGGTGGTCACCCACGCCTGCCCGTGCCGTGCGGCGAGTTTCAGTCCGCGCGGCCCGGTGGCGGCCACGGCGAAGGGCAGCCGGGGCCGCTGGAGGCAGCCGGGGATGTTGCGGGCCTCGTGCGCCGAGTAGAAGTCGCCCTCGTAGGACACGGAGTCCTCGCTGAGCAGGCGGTCGAGCAGCGGGACGAACTCGGCGAGCCGGTCGGCACGCTCGCGCGGGCTCCAGGGATCCTGGCCGAGTGCGGTGGCGTCGAAGCCGGTGCCGCCCGCGCCGATGCCGAGGGTGACGCGGCCGCCGGAGATGTCGTCGAGGGTGATCAGTTCCTTGGCGAGGGTCACCGGGTGCCGGAAGTTCGGCGAGGTCACCAGGGTGCCCAGGCGCAGCCGGTCGGTGACGCCCGCGGCGCCGGTCAGCGTGGGGACGGCCCCGAACCAGGGCCCGTCACGGAAGGTGCGCCAGGACAGGTGGTCGTAGGTGTATCCGGTGTGGAAGCCGAGCTGTTCCGCGCGCTGCCATGTCTCGCGGCCCCCCTCGTTCCAGCGGCGGTGGGGGAGGATCACGGTACTCAGACGCAGACTCATGTGTCCGAGCGTATGCGCCGGGCCGTGTTTCACGTGAAACCGTGACGCACGGTTACTGTCGGCGGCCGCTGAGCCAGGGGCTGAGGCCGACCGGGATGAACTCCTTGTGCACGCGGTCGCCCGGCAGCGGCACCATCAGGAAATGGCCGGGCGGGAAGCGGCGTGCCTTCACCCAGGCGTGGCCTTCGTAGAGGGCGCGGAGGAAGGCGGGGACGTCGTCGCGGGCGATGTCGGGGCATTCGACTCCGTCGACGGTGATCAGGGCGTCGTCGTCCGGAAACAGGCGCACATCCACCCGGGGCCGTCCGTCGAGTTCGACGTAGGCCTCGTGGGGCAGGGTGCCGTCCGGGTCGGTGGTGACGCCGACGCCCGCGGCGCTGCGGCGGGAGGTCTGGTCGGCGCCGATGTCGTGGGTCACCTCGATGGCGAGTCCGTACTCGGCGGCGAGGGTACGGAGCGCGGTGACGGCGGCCTCGGTGGTGGGGAGGTGGTCCCTGCCGTTGTCCATGGTGTCGATCATCTCCCACCGGGTTCCGTGCGACTTTCAGCGCGACTTTCAGTGCGACTCGGGAAGCCGCAGGTAGCGCGGTGGCACGGCCTGGGTCAGCCACACCCCGTTCGCGCTGACGTGGAAGACGTGGCCGTCGCGGTGCATGGCTCCCGCGTCCACGGAGAGCACGACGGGACGGCCGCGGCGGGCGCCGACCCGGGTCGCGGTCTCGCGGTCGGCGGACAGATGCACATCGTGCCGGTTCATGGGGCGCAGTCCCTCGACGCGGATCGCGTCCAGATGGCGGGCCACGGTCCCGTGGTAGAGGTACGGCGGCGGAGTGGCCGGTGGCAGGCCGAGGTCGACGTCGATGCTGTGGCCCTGGCTGGCGCGGATGCGGGTACCGTCGATCGCGAAGCGCTGTTTGTCGTTGGCGGCGACCACGTGGTCCAGCTCGTCCCGGGTGATGCGGAAGCCGTGCGCGCCGGCCGCGGCGATCAGCACGTCAATCTCGGCCCAGCCGGCCTCGTCGAGCGTGAGCCCGATACGTTCGGGCTGGTGGCGCAGGTGCTTCGAGAGGTACTTCGACACCTTGACGGTGCGTCTCTCGTCCCTCTCGCGTGGCTTGTTCTCGTTCATCCCGCCAGGGTGCCGGGAGAGACGTGAATCACGCGAATGATTTTGGCCCGGATGTTTGATCCACAACCAAGTGTAGTTATCCACAGGTTACTTGGCGTTTCTGTGGACAACTCCCTGTCATGTCAGCCCTCTTCGTCAAGATCGAATGGGGGACGCCCACTTGACGTGAGCGCATCCAACTTCCTTGCGCGCACCTCCCGTTCAGCCGCCAGCACAAAGAACTCCGCCACCCGCTCCGCCCCCACCAGCCCTTCCACCGCCCGCATCGTCTCCTCGGGCACGGCCACGGAACGTGACGCCGGACGCCCGTCCGGCGCCTTCCCGGAGTCGAGGTGCTGCCGCAGCTGCCGTACCGCCAACAGCCGCATCGCACGGGCGAGTTCGGCGTCCACAGTCAGTTGCGCGAGGGGCCGCAGCCGTCGTACGAGTGAGGCCGCTTCGACGGCGTCGGCGTCGGTCGGCCGGTGCGGTCCTTGCAGGTAGCGGGCGAAGACGTACTCGGTGGTGAACTCCAGGAATCGGGCGGCGATGTGCTCGACCTGACCCCTCAACTCCCGCAGATGGCCCGAGATCGCCGAGAGTGGGACCCCGGCCGCGTGCAACTCGACGGCCACGGCGAGCTCTTGGGGGCTCGGCACGAGGAAGGAGTCCTCGTCGCCGGGCACCGGCTCCAGCACGCCGAGCTCCACCGCCTCGGCGACGGCGGCCTCGTCGGGGATGCCGCCGAAGCGTGTGTCCAGTTCGGCGCGGGACATCCGGACGGCCTCCTCGTCGGTCCACGGGCCGTCGACCTCGGCGACCAGTCCGAGGATCCCGCCGAGGCCGCGGCCGGAGTCGTAGGCCTCCAGGAGCTCCTTGATGGAGGCCAGGCCGTAGCCGCGGTCGAGGAGGTCGGCGATCTGCCGCAGCCGGGCGAGGTGGGTGTCGGTGTAGAGGTTGGCGCGGCCGCGGCGCTCGGGGCGGGGGAGCAGTCCGCGGTCCTGGTAGGCGCGGATGGTGCGGACGGTGGCGCCGCTGAGGTGGGCGAGGTCCTCGATCCGGTAGGCAGGGGTGTCGCTCACGAGGCCGCCCTCGCCGCCGGTGACCGCTTCAGATACTCCACCGCACGGCTCAACGACCCTTCCCGCGAGGGGTGGTAGGACCGCCGCAGATATCGCGGTACGGCCGCGCCCAGTTCCCGCCAGGGCGGCAGCAGACCTTTTCGTACGGCCTTCTCGTGCTCCTTGAGGGTGTAGCGCAGGCGCCCGGCCAGCTGTGGATCGTGGCGTATCAGGTAGGCCGTCCCCCATACCCACAGGTACAGCATCACCGGGGCGGTCACCGCCATGCCCGCGATCCGGCGGCCGTAGCGGGGTGTGCCGGTGCCGCCGCAGTGCTGGTACATGTCGAAGGCGACCGCGCGGTGTTCGACCTCCTCGGCGCCGTGCCAGCGCAGCAGGTCGAGCATGACCTCGTCGGCGCCGGCCCGGTCGAGGCCGTCGGCGGCCAGGACCCAGTCGCCGAGCACCGCCGTGAACTGCTCGACAGCGGCGACGACCGACAGCCGGAACCGCAGCCACTCGCGCGCGGGGACGGGCGCGTTGAAGGGTGGGCGCTCGCCGAGCAGACGCTGGAAGAGGAAGTCGACGTACTTGGTGAAGGCGGCGGTGTCGAGCCGCTGCTCCGCCAGGTGGTCCAGTACGTGCGTGTGCTGGACGCTGTGCGTGGCCTCCTGGCCCATGAACCCCTTGACGTCGGCGAGGAGTTCGGGGTCCCCGACCAGCGGCAGTGCCTCTTTGAAGACCTTCACGAACCAGCGCTCCCCCGCCGGCAGCAGCAGGTGCAGCACATTGATGACGTGGGTGGCGGTGGGCTCGTCGGGGATCCAGTGCAGGGGAGTGCGGGACCAGTCGAAGGCCACTCGGCGCGGGGCGATCCGGTGGCTCACTGCGGCGGCTCCAGCCGTGCGATCGCCCGGAGTGCCTTCGGCGCCCACCGGGCCATGGCGTACGCGCCCCGGGCCTCGGGGGTGACCGGTACGACGGCCTGGTTGCGCACGACCGCCTTCAGGATCGCGTCGGCGACTTTCTCGGGCGGGTAGTTCCGCAGCTTGTAGAGGCGAGCCGTGCGCTTCTGGCGGCGTTTCTCCTCCTCGGCGTCGACGCCCGCGAAGCGCGCGGTGGAGGTGATGCCGGTGTTGACGAAGCCGGGGCAGATCGCCGAGACACCGATCCCCCGGCCCGCCAGTTCCGCGCGCAGGCTCTCGCTGAGCATGAGGACGGCGGCCTTGGAGGTGCCGTAGGCGGCCAGCGCCCTGGAGGGCTGGTAGGCGGCCGCCGAGGCGGTGTTGACGATGTGGCCGCCCTGTCCGCGCTCGGCCATCTGCCTGCCGAAGAGGCGGCAGCCGTGGATGACTCCCCACAGGTTGACGTCGAGGACCTTCTTCCAGTCATCGACGGTGGTGTCGAAGAAGGAGCCGCCGAGGCCGATGCCGGCGTTGTTGACCAGGACGTCCACCACGCCGTATTCGGCGGCGACCTTGTCGGCGAGCTTCTCCATGGCCTGTTCGTCGGAGACGTCGACGGTCTCCGCCCAGGCCTCGGGGGCGCCGAGCAGCCGCGACAGTTCGGCGGTGCGGGCGGCGGACTCGGCGTCCCGGTCGACGGCCACCACGCGCGCGCCGGCCTCGGCGAAGGCGAACGCGGTGGCCCGCCCGATGCCGCTGCCCGCGCCGGTGATCAGGACGAGCTGTCCGCCGAACCGGTCGGCGTACTTCCCGGTCGCCGAGGCAGTGGTCCGGCCGCCTTCGACGGACGTCACGAACTCCGTGATCCACGCCGTCAGCTGGTCGGGCCGGGAGCGGGGGATCCAGTGCTTGGCGGGGAGGGTGCGCCGGGTCAGCTGGGGTGCCCACTGCTCCAGGCCGTCGTAGAGCTTCTCCGAGAGGAAGGCGTCCCCCAGGGGCGTGATGAGCTGCACGGGCGCGTGTGCGTACGCGTCGGTGCGCGGGCGGCGCAGCCGGGAGCGGACGTTGTCCCGGTACAGCCAGGCGCCGTGGGCGGCGTCGGTGGGTAGCGAGGGGGTCGGGTAGCCGTTGGCGGGGACCTTCTCGGCGCGCTCCAGCATGCGGGGCCAGGCCTTGCCGAGCGGGCCGTGCCAGGCCAGTTCGGGCAGGACGGGGGTGTACAGCGCGTACACGTACCAGGACTTGGCGCCCTGGGCGACGAGCTGGCCGACCCGGCGGGGGGTGGGGCGCCTGATGCGGCCGGCGATCCAGTGGCCGAAGTGGTCGAGGGACGGTCCGGACATCGAGGTGAAGGAGGCGATGCGGCCCTGGGTGCGCCGGACGGTGACGAACTCCCAGGCCTGCACCGAGCCCCAGTCGTGTCCGACCAGGTGCACGGGTCGGTCCGGGCTGACGGCGTCCGCGACGGCCAGGAAGTCGTCCGTCAGCTTCTCCAGCGTGAACCCTCCGCGCAGCGGTTTCGGGGCCGTCGAGCGGCCATGGCCGCGGACGTCGTAGAGGACGACGTGGAAGCGGCCGGCGAGCCGGGAGGCGACCTCGGACCAGACCTCCTTGCTGTCCGGGTAGCCGTGCACCAGGACCACGGTCGGCTGCCCGGGGTCGCCGAGTTCGGCCACGCACAGGTCGACGCCGCCGGTCCGTACCCGGCGCTCGCGTGCACCTTCGAGCAAGGTCACTTCTCCTCCGCCCAGCGCCGCACGTGCGGCAGATCGTCGTCCAGCCAGAAGGCGCTCTGCTCGGGGTCCTCGGAGTCGGTGACGACCAGGATCTCCTCGAACTTGGCGCCGGTGCCCCGGAAGCCGAGGTGGGGTTCGACCGCCCACAGGCCCGGCTGCGGCGGGTGGTCGGAGAAGCGGTACGGCGACCACAGGGGCGACCAGCCCGCACGGTGACCGCGCAGCGCGTCGGCCGCCAGGCCCTTGAGGGACTGGGTGCCGAACCCGAACACATGCGGTGTCCAGCGGCGCTGCTTGACCTGGTCGACCTTGTGGGCGATCACACCGAAGGGGTACGCGCGGTGCCGGTTGGCGTAGCCCTGGCGGACCATGAGGCGGTCGACGTCCTCGTAGATCTCGCGCAGTGACCGCCGCTCGCGGACCTCGCGCAGGATCAGCTCGCGGTGGGCCTCCAGGTCGGCCATCAGCCTGTCCTGGACGGGGTTGACGCCGAGTGATCCGGAGTAGCCGATGTCCGCGGTGTATCCCTCGTAGATCGGGGCCATGTCCAGGATGAACGGCATCCCGGGCTCCAGGCGGCGGTCGGTGGGGAAGAACTGGAGCGGGACGCGGAAGCCCGTGAACGCCGTGCGGTCCCCGAACCAGGCGAAGGGCAGATGGAACCAGTCCCGTACGCCCCGCTCGCGCAGCCATGCGCGCTGCATCCGGGCGGCCTGCCGCTCGGTGATGCCGGGTTCCAGCCGGGCCGCGACCGCCTCCGCGCACTCGTACGCGAGCCGCTGGACCTGCCGGAATCCCCGCAACCGGGTGGTGAGTCCGCTGTTCACTGCCGTCGTCATGCCGCCTCGTCCCCGTCGACTGCGGTACGTGCCCGTAACGTGACACTGGCGAATGTGACAGTCATCAGAGGCTGCGTCAATAGGGTGAGTGAGACCTCAGGGTGACCCTTAGGTGCCCGTACGTCTGGAGTCTGATGCCGATGCAGCTCTACGGAGTGACGACCTGAGTGGTCCGCATCACTACCGTCTATGACGTGACTGTGATCGCGACCGAAAGCCTGAGCAAGCGGTTCCCCCGGGTGACCGCGCTTGACCGGCTCTCCTTGGACGTCGGACCCGGTGTTACCGGACTCGTCGGAGCCAACGGAGCCGGCAAGTCCACCATGATCAAGATCCTGCTGGGTCTGTCCCCCGCCTCCGAGGGCCGTGCCGAAGTGCTCGGGCTCGACGTCGCGACCAAGGGCGCCGCCATCCGCGAGCGGGTCGGCTACATGCCGGAGCACGACTGCCTGCCGCCCGACGTCTCGGCCACCGAGTTCGTCGTGCACATGGCCCGCATGTCCGGTCTGCCGCCCACCGCCGCCCGCGAGCGCACCGCGGACACCCTGCGCCATGTCGGTCTCTACGAGGAGCGCTACCGCCCCATCGGCGGCTACTCCACCGGCATGAAGCAGCGCGTGAAGCTCGCGCAGGCCCTGGTGCACGACCCGCAGCTGGTCCTCCTCGACGAGCCGACCAACGGCCTCGACCCGGTCGGCCGCGACGACATGCTGGGCCTGATCCGCCGCATCTACACCGACTTCGGCATCTCGGTCCTGGTCACCTCGCACCTGCTGGGCGAGCTGGAGCGCACCTGCGACCACGTCGTCGTCATCGACGGCGGCAAGCTCCTGCGCTCCAGCTCCACCACCGACTTCACCCAGATCACGACGACCCTCGCGGTCGAGGTCACCGACACCGACGAGCACCCGGACGGCACCCGCGCGGTGCGCGAGGCGCTCCACGCGCGCGGGGTGGAGGTCCTCGACTCCCGGAGCGCTCTGCCGGGCGCCGGCCACGTCCTGCTGCTGACCGCACAGGGCGAGGACACCTACGACGTCGTCCGGGACGTCGTCGCCGACCTCGGCCTCGGCCTGGTGCGCATGGAACAGCGCAGGCACCACATCTCGGAAGTCTTCACCAACGAGGACTCGAGCGCGGGCTCGAGCGACGCAGCGCACCGGAAGGAGGCCGTCGGCCATGGCAATTGAGCACCCTGTCACCGCCCCCTCGGGCGACCAGACCCGCATCCACAACATCGGCTACCGCACCTACGACGGCCCTCGCCTGGGCCGCTCCTACGCCACCCGCTCGCTCTACTCGCAGTCCCTGCGCGGTGCCTACGGTCTCGGCCGCTCGGTCAAGTCCAAGGTGCTGCCGATGCTGCTGTTCGTCGTGATGTGCGTGCCCGCGGCCATCATGGTGGCCGTCGCGGTCGCCACCAAGGCGAACGACCTGCCCGTCGACTACACCCGCTACGCGATCATCATGCAGGCCGTCATCAGCCTGTACGTCGCCTCGCAGGCCCCTCAGTCCGTCTCGCGCGACCTGCGCTTCAAGACCGTGCCGCTCTACTTCTCGCGGCCCATCGAGACCGCCGACTACGTGCGCGCGAAGTACGCGGCGCTGGCCTCCGCGATGTTCATCCTCACCGCCGCCCCCCTCATCGTGCTCTATGTGGGCGCGCTGCTGGCCAAGCTGGACTTCACCGACCAGACCAAGGGGTTCGGGCAGGGACTCGTCTCGGTGGCGCTGCTCTCGCTCCTCTTCGCCGGTATCGGCCTGGTCATCGCGTCGGTCACTCCGCGCCGCGGCTTCGGCATCGCTGCCGTCATCGCCGTCATGACCATCTCCTACGGCGCGGTCTCCACCCTCCAGGCGATCGCCGATGCCCAGGGCAGCTCCAGTGCCGTCCCGTGGATCGGCCTGTTCTCGCCGGTCACGCTCATCGACGGACTGCAGTCCGCGTTCCTCGGCGCGAGCTCGGCGTTCCCGGGAGCGGTCGGTCCGTCGAACGGCGAGGGCGTGGTCTACGTCCTGGCCGTCCTCGGCCTGATCGCCGCGAGCTACGGCCTCCTGATGCGTCGCTACAAGAAGGTGGGACTGTGACCACGCTCCAGATCGACCATGTCTCCCGCTGGTTCGGCAACGTGGTCGCCGTCAACGACATCACCATGACGATCGGCCCCGGCGTCACCGGCCTCCTCGGCCCCAACGGCGCCGGAAAGTCCACCCTCATCAACATGATGGGCGGCTTCCTGGCCCCCTCCACCGGCACCGTCACCCTCGACGGACAGCAGGTGTGGCGCAACGAGGCGATCTACAAGCACATCGGCATCGTCCCCGAGCGCGAGGCGATGTACGACTTCCTCACCGGCCGCGAATTCGTCGTCGCCAACGCCGAGTTGCACGGACTCGGCGCCAAGGCCGCCCAGAAGGCGCTGGCCACGGTCGAGATGGAGTACGCGCAGGACCGCAAGATCTCGACGTACTCCAAGGGCATGCGCCAGCGCGTGAAGATGGCGTCCGCCCTGGTCCACGAGCCCTCTCTGCTCCTGCTCGACGAGCCGTTCAACGGCATGGACCCGCGTCAGCGCATGCAGCTCATGGACCTGCTGCGGCGCATGGGCGACGAGGGCCGCACCGTGCTGTTCTCCTCGCACATCCTCGAAGAGGTCGAGCAACTCGCCTGGCACATCGAGGTCGTCGTCGCGGGCCGGCACGCGGCCAGCGGCGACTTCCGCAAGATCCGCCGCCTGATGACGGACCGCCCGCACCGCTACCTGGTGCGTTCCAGCGACGACCGCGCCCTCGCGGCCGCGCTGATCGCCGACCCCTCGACGTCCGGCATCGAAGTCGACCTGACGGAAGGCGCGTTGCGCATCCAGGCCGTCGACTTCGGCCGCTTCACCACGCTGTTGCCCAAGGTCGCGCGCGACCACGGCATCCGGCTGCTCACGGTCTCGCCGTCCGACGAGTCGCTCGAGTCCGTCTTCTCGTATCTCGTCGCGGCGTAGGAGGCCAAGATGTACGACCCCACAGTCGCCCGACTCACCTACCGGGCCCTGCTCGGCCGACGCCGGGCCCTCATTCTGGGCGCCCTGCCCCTGCTGCTGATCGTGATCTCCGTGATCGTGCGCGCGCTGGTCGGCGCCGACGACCAGACCGCCTCCGACCTGCTGGGCGGGCTCGCGCTCGCCACCATGGTGCCGATCATCGGTGTCATCGCGGGAACCGGCGCGATCGGCCCGGAGATCGACGACGGCTCGGTGGTGTACCTGCTGTCCAAGCCGGTCAAGCGGCCGACGATCATCTTCACCAAGCTGATCGTGGCGATCGCCGTGACGATGGTGTTCTCGGCCCTGCCGACGCTGATCGCGGGCTTCATCCTCAACGGCAACGGCCAGCAGATCGCCGTCGCCTACACGGTGGCCGCGCTGGTCTCCTCGATCGCCTACGCGGCGCTCTTCCTGCTGCTCGGCACGGTGTCCCGGCACGCGGTGGTCTTCGGGCTCGTCTACGCGCTGGTCTGGGAGGCCCTGTTCGGGTCCCTGGTCGCCGGGGCGAGGACCCTGAGCGTCCAGCAGTGGTCCCTGGCCGTCGCCCACAAGGTCGCCGGCGGGGACCTGGTCACCTCGGACGTCGGGTTGCCGACGGCCACGGTGCTGCTGGTCGTGGTGACCGTCCTCGCGACGTGGTACGCGGGACAGAAGCTGCGGTCGCTGACGCTGGCGGGCGAGGAGTAGGCGCCCTCAAGTTGCGCTGACATCCCGCTTATTGACAGGGACTTCATCGTTGTCCGGCCACACTGGACAAAGGGGAAGGTCCGGCTGCGAGTCGAAGGGAACGGGCATGGCAGACGACTGGGACGACCTGGTCCTCGACGAGGACTTCATACGGTCCGCGGGGACGACCGAGCCGTCTGCCCGTGCCCGGATGCTGGCGGCGCGCTGGCGTGACGAGGAGCCCGAACCGCAGCCCTGGCGCTCCGACGAGCCGCCTGCCGGGTGGTTCTTCAGCAAGCGCCGGCGGCGGTGGCGGCGCCGGTAGGCTCGAACACGCGGCCGTATTTAATCGGTGGCGCCCAACTCGTCGTACCGGCAGAGTGGTTGTTGTCCACACCGCCGGACGACGGTCCGGCGCCACGTTCTGGGGAGGAGCCGGACGATGTCCATGCACGACAGTACGTCCAGCTCCCGCCAGGGCAGCCCGCGGAGGACTCCGGTGTAGTTACGCCACCGTCGAGTCCACCCGCAGGTAGCCCGGGGCGGCCGCTTCGAGCACGCGATGTCGCTCTCGCGTGAGGCCGCCCACCCGGAGGATTGGCCGAGTGGTAAGGCACCGGCTTGCTAAGCCGTGGTCGGGCCTGGAAAGCCCGCGCACGTTCGATTCGTGCATCCTCCGCGAGACGTTGTCACTGGGACTTGGCCGGGTTTATTGGCCGGAGTACGTCAAGAAGGCCGGCGGTTTCGGCTCGGTGCTGCCGCGGCTGTCGATCGAGTAGGGGGGCGGAGCCTTCGGCGGCCCGGGAACCTGCCGGTGCAGGCGGCCACCGGCAAGGACATGGTCGAGGAGTGCGGCGGTGGGCGGGCCGGTTGCCGCGATATCGCCGACCAACTCGGCCTCCGGCAATGCGCCGCAGTGGGGCAGGCGATGGCACCGGCCTTCGACGAGTTCCTGGCCGGGGCGGGCGTCGCCCCGCCGTAGGCGCCCCGTACACGCGTCAGCTTCCGTCCAGTTCCTGGCCCGGGCCGGGCTACGGCCGCAGTGGGACCGGCGATGGTGTCGGCCTTCGACGAGCTCCGGTGCAGCACAGGCAGCGTCGGGCCGTAGGAACCCGCTGCACGCGTCGGACTTCGAGGAGCTCCTGGCCGAGCCGGGCAGCACCCCGTACACACTCCGGCACAGCCAGAGCCCTGGTCCCTCGGCGGCCCGGCCCCGTGTTCTGGTTTGACGAGCTTCTCGGCCCGTCGGACGGCCCGTAGTCGTCAGCCGAGCAAGCGCTCCAGGACCACCGCGATCCCGTCCTCCTCGTTGGAGGACGTCACCTCGTCGGCCACTGCCTTGAGTTCCTCGTGTGCGTCCGCCATCGCCACGCCGTAGGACGCCCAGGCGAACATCGGGATGTCGTTGGGCATGTCGCCGAAGGCGATCGTGTCCGCGGCCTTCAGTCCCAGGCGGCGGGCGGCCAGGGACAGACCGGTCGCCTTCGACAGGCCCAGCGGGAGCAGTTCGACGATGCCCTCACCCGACATCGCGACCGTGACGAAGCCACCCGCGGCCCGCTGCGCCGCCTCGGCCAGTTCGTCGTCCGACAGCTCGGGATGCTGCACGTAGATCTTGTTCAGCGGGGCGGCCCACAGATCCGACGCGTCCGTGAACGGCATCGACGGCAGGGCCCCCGTCACCGCGTAGCCCGGCCCGACCAGCACGTCGCCGTCGAGGCCGTCGCGGCTCGCCGCCAGATACAGCGGACCGACCTCCGCCTCGATCTTCGCGAGGGCCACGCCCGCCAGCTGCCGGTCCAGCGTGACCGACGTCAGCAGACGGTGCTCACCGGCGTGGTACACCTGTGCGCCCTGCCCGCAGACCGCGAGACCGTCGTAACCGAGGTCGTCGAGGATGTGCCGGGTCCAGGGGACCCCGCGTCCCGTCACGACGATGTGGGCGGCGCCCGCCGCGGTGGCCGCGGCGAGCGCGTCACGGGTGCGCTGGGAGACCGACTCGTCGGAGCGCAGGAGCGTGCCGTCGAGGTCGGTCGCGACCAGCCGGTACGGAAAGGACTGACTCACTTGGCGACCGGCTCCAGCAGCTCCCGGCTGCCCAGATACGGACGCAGCACCTCGGGCACCCGCACCGAACCGTCGGCCAGCTGGTGGTTCTCCAGGATCGCCACGATCGTGCGCGGTACGGCGCACAGCGTGCCGTTGAGCGTCGCCAGCGGCTGGACCTTCTTGCCGTCCCGCATCCGCACGGACAGGCGGCGGGCCTGGAAGCCGTCACAGTTGGAGGCCGAGGTCAGCTCGCGGTACTTGCCCTGGGTCGGGATCCACGCCTCGCAGTCGAACTTGCGGGAGGCGGAGGCGCCGAGGTCGCCCGAGGCCACGTCGATGACCTGGAAGGGCAGCTCCAGGCCGGTCAGCCACTGCTTCTCCCAGTCCAGGAGCCGCTGGTGCTCGTTCTCCGCGTCCTCGGGGGCGACGTAGGAGAACATCTCGACCTTGTCGAACTGGTGCACACGGAAGATGCCCCGGGTGTCCTTGCCGTAGGTGCCGGCCTCGCGGCGGAAGCACGGCGAGAAGCCGGCGTAGCGCCGCGGCAGCTGGTCGGCGTCCAGGATCTCGTCCATGTGGTACGCGGCGAGCGGGACCTCGGAGGTGCCGACCAGGTAGTAGTCGTCCTTCTCCAGGTGGTAGACGTTCTCCGCGGCCTGGCCGAGGAAGCCGGTGCCCTCCATGGCGCGCGGGCGGACCAGCGCGGGGGTGAGCATCGGGGTGAAGCCGGCCTCGGTGGCCTGGGCGATCGCCGCGTTGACGAGCGCGAGCTCCAGAAGCGCGCCGACGCCGGTCAGGTAGTAGAAGCGCGAGCCGGACACCTTGGCGCCGCGCTCGACGTCGATGGCGCCCAGCGCCTCGCCGAGCTCCAGGTGGTCCTTGGGCTCGAAGCCCTCGGCGCCGAAGTCGCGGATGGTGCCGTGCGTCTCCAGGACGACGAAGTCCTCCTCGCCGCCGACGGGGACGTCGGGGTGGACGAGGTTGCCGAGCTGCAGGGCGAGGCGCTTGGTCTCGTCGTCGGCGTCGTTCTGCGCGGCCTCGGCGGCCTTGACGTCGGTCTTGAGCTGCTCCGCCTTCTGGAGCAGCTCGGCGCGCTCCTCCGGAGTGGCCTTGGGGATGAGCTTGCCGAGCGCCTTCTGCTCGGAACGCAGCTCGTCGAAGCGGACGCCGGACGACCTGCGCCGCTCGTCGGCAGACAGGAGGGCGTCGACGAGGGCGACGTCCTCTCCACGGGCGCGCTGGGACGCGCGCACTCGGTCGGGGTCCTCACGGAGCAGGCGAAGGTCAATCACGCGGTCAAGGCTACCGGTGCGGGGATACGGCCCACGACTCACTATTCCCAGCCGTACCGAATCATGGCTTACATGCCGTTATGGGTGAATTGCGGAGCGTGTCAATGAAGGGCGCCCGGGGTCACCGGTAAGAGGCCACGCGTGGAGGTCGGGTTGACTCGACTCCCTTGCGGGGGCAGGGACTTGGCGTGCGGTTGTCCACAGGGATCCACACCCCTCGAGAAGTTATCCACAGGGTGTGCGGAGGATCTGTGGATTTCGGAATTGATCACGTCGAAACCCGGTGATCACACCGAGGATTCCCATCGCAAACCCACTTCTACCGCTACTTTCGAGTGGAAAGGGGTCACCCCAAAGGATTGCCTAAAGGAAAACAGTGGACGAAGGGCGACCTGCGTGCGTGTGGACACGGGTGGGCCTTGAGGGGCGATTTGTCGACAGGGTCACCTTTCGCTGTCGACTTGTCCCCAGGTCGAGAAGCGCACCTGTGGATAACTCCTGTGGATAACTAAAATCTGCAGGTAGGACCGGTTAGAAACGGCCGTCCTGGCACCGGGCCACCCAGTCCGACGCCGCCACGAACTCCTCGTCCGAGGTGCCGACGAGCGGCGCCCGCAGCTCCGCCGGCTCTTTGTCCGCACGCGGGTACGAACCGAGGAAACGCACCTCGTGGCAGACCCGCTTCAGCCCCATCAGCGCTTCCGCCACCCGGCGGTCGGTGATGTGGCCCTCGGCGTCGATGCAGAAGCAGTAGTTGCCGATGCCGGCGCCCGTGGGCCGGGACTGGAGCAGCATCAGGTTGATGCCGCGCGTGGCGAACTCGCCGAGCAGGTCGCGCAGTCCGCCGGGGTGGTCGTCGCGCTGCCACAGCACGACGGAGGTCTTGTCGGCTCCGGTGGGTGCGGCTGGCCGGGCCGGGCGGCCGACCAGCACGAATCGCGTCTGCGCGTTCTCAGCGTCGTGGATTTCGGTCTCCAGCGCCTGGAGGCCGTACCGGGCGGCCGCGAACTCGCCGGCGAAGGCCGCGTCGTACTGCCCCTCCTGGACCAGCCGGGCGGCGTCCGCGTTCGAGGCGGCCGCCTCCCAGTGGACGTCCGGGAGGTGTTTCTTCAGCCAATTGCGCACCTGCGGCTGGGCGGCGGGGTGTGCGGAGACCGTCTTGATGTCCGTGAGTTCGGTGCCCGGCCTGACCAGCAGCGCGAAGGTGATCGACAGCAGCACCTCGCGGTAGATCATCAGCGGGGCGCCCGCGACCAGTTCGTCGAGGGTGGTGGTGATGCCGCCCTCGACGGAGTTCTCGATCGGCACGAACGCGGCCTCGGCCTCGCCCGCGCGCACCGCGTCCAGCGCGGACTGCACCGACACGTACGGGATCAGCTGCCGGGTCGCCGCCTCGGGAAGCGTCCGGAGCGCGACTTCGGTGAAGGTCCCCTCAGGGCCGAGATACGCATAGCTCGCTGGCATGACCTCACCCTAATGGCCCTTGCGGGACGGGAGGCACCTGTCTCACGAGTGCCCCTCCGCTGAGTGAAACCGCGTGACCGCAGGCCCTGCGTGGCGTTCGCGCGAACACCGCCATCTCCCTTGACGGCCGCCCTCCGCCTCGTACGGCCGTCCCCCGCGCCGTCACCCCTCCAGCAGCCGTTGTCCCACGTACTCCCCCTCCGCCGCCCCGCCCGGCACCGCGAACAGACCGCTTGCCTCGTGCCGGATGTACTGGGAGAGCGCGTCGCCGCGGTCGAGTTTGCGCTGGAGCGGGACGAAGCCGCGCAGCGGGTCGGCCTGCCAGCAGACGAAGAGCAGCCCGGCATCCGGTGTCCCGTCCACGTCGATGCCGTCGTGGTACGAGAACGGGCGGCGCAGGATGGCCGCGCCTCCGTTCTGGTCGGGCCGGGTGATCCGGGCGTGTGCGTTGATCGGCACCATCAGATCCCCCTTCGCGTCGGTCTTCTCCAGGTCCATCGCGGTCGTCTCGGTGCCCCCGGACAGCGCCGCGCCGTTCGCCTTCCGGCGCCCGATGACGGCCTCCTGGGCCGTGAGGGGCAGCTTCTCCCAGTCGTCCAACAGCATCCGGATCCGTCGTACGACGGCGTAGGAACCGTTCGCCATCCATGCCGGGGTGCCGGATTCCGGGACGAAGATGCGCTGGTCGAAGTCGGGCTCGCTCGGCTTCGGATTGCGTGTGCCGTCCAGCTGGCCCATGAGGTTGCGGGCCGTCATGGGGTGGGCCGTGGCCCCCGGTGTGCGGTTGAAGCCGTTCATCTGCCAGCGGACCTTCGCCGCGTTGCCCGCGTCCTTCTGGATGGCGCGCAGGGCATGGAAGGCGACCAGGGCGTCATTGGCGCCGATCTGCACCCACAGATCGCCGTTGCTGCGGGCCTTGTCGAGTTGGTCGGAGGAGAAGTCGGGCAGCGGGTCGAGGGCGACGGGACGCTGCTTCTCCAGCCCGGTACGGGCGAAGAAGCTGTGCCCGAAGCCGAAGGTCAACGTCAGCGAGGAGGGCCCGGCGTCCCGGGCGACATCGGTGTCGTGGGGCCCTGCGGCCTCCCCCGCCATCAGCCGCTTCGCCGTCTCGGACCAGCGACGCAGCAGCGCGGCGGCCTCTTTGCGGCCCGCGCCAGCCGCCAGGTCGAAGGCGACGAGGTGGCCGCGGGCCTGGAGGCCCTCGGTGATGCCGGGCTGATGTTTCACGTGAAACATCACCGCGGTGCTGCCCACGGAGGTCAGCGGAGTCGCTCCGGCGGGCGCGGCGGCGTACCCCGCGGCCCCGCCGGCCGCGCCGAGGACGAGCCCGGTGGCGCCGGCGGTGCCGAGCAGGGCACGGCGGGAGATGCCCTGCCGCGAAGAGGGACTCTCTTGCGCGGAGGCGCCTTCGTCGACGACGGGGAGGGACTGTTCAGCCATGGTGCGGTTCAGCCGATCTGCGCGTTCTTGGAGACGGTCGTCTGGTCGATGTCGGAGGTCCGTACGGTCACGGCGACCTTCCAGTCGCCGGCCATGGGGATCTGCACGTTGCTCGCCGACCAGTGGCCCGTGGCGATGCGGTCGGGGGTGATGGCCAGCGGCCCGATCTTCTTGGCCTCCAGGGTGAGGGCGACCTTCACCTCGGGGATGTCGAAGGCCCGGCCGTTGGTTCGCTGGACGTAGACGTGCATCTCGTTGCCGCCCACGCGCGCGGGGTCGAAGTCGACCGTCACGACGCCCTTGCCGTCCGTGCCGCCGGTGTCGAAGGACATGTCCAGGGTCACGGCCCCGGATCCGGCCGACGAGGAAGAGGAAGACGAAGAGGCCGCCTTGGCAGCCTTGGCGTCCTCCTCGGTACGGCCGGGCTCGGTCTGCGTCAGCACGGTCGTGACCGCCAGCAGGACCACCGCGACCCCTGCCTCGGCGAGCACCGAACGGCGCAGCCCGAACCGGTTCGGATCGGCGTCCCGTGTCCGCTTCTGCCGCGCGGTGTCCATCGCGGCCTGCTGCCGGGCGAGCTGAGCGGCCCGCTTGGAGCCGGCGCCCTTGGAACCCGCACCCTTGGACTTGCCGGAGCCGGAGCCGGAGCCGGAGCCGGAGCCGGAGCCGGACGCATTCGCTGCCACCCGCTCCTTCTGAGGTGCCCGCTTGCCCTGCCGTACGGCGGTGTCGGCCAGCTGTGCCGTCCACCGCCGCGAGATGAACGCGATGCCGACCAGCAGTGCCACCAGCCCGATCTTGACCAACAGCAGCTGCCCGTAGCGGGTCCCGGTGAACGCCGACCAGGAGCCGAGCTGCCGCCAGGACTGGTAGACGCCGGTCGCGACCAGCGCGACCACGCTGCCGAAGGCGACCTGGGAGAACCGTCGTACGGCGGCCGACTCGATCGGCGCGTCGGAGCGGTACAGCGCGACGAGCAGTGCGGTCAGTCCGCCGAGCCAGGTGGCGACGGCCAGCAGGTGGACGACGTCGACGGGCATCGCGATGCCCGCCTGGAGTCCGACCGAGGCGTGCTCGGCCATCGCCCAGCTCGCCGCGAGTCCGGCCGCGACGACGGTCCCGCCGATCGCGAGCCCGAAGGTGAGGTCCCGCTTCTCCTCGTCCTCGCGCTTGTCATAGGCACCGAAGAGCACGGAGATGAACAGCGCCGCCGCCGCGAGCAGCAGCAGCCGGGAGACCAGGGCCGCGCCCGCCTTGGTCTGGAGCACGTTCCCGAGCAGGTCCAGGTCGAAGATGTCCCCGACCTTCCCGGAGCCCGTGTAGGAGCCGCGCAGCAAGAGCAGCAGCAGGGTGGCCGAGGTGAGCGTGAGCCAGCCGCCGACGACGAGCCGCTGCATAGGCCGTACCCCGGCGCCGCACTGCCAGCAGCCGAGCACGAAGGCGGCGCCGCCCACCAGGACGATGAAACCGGCGTACGACATGTACCGCCCGAAGCCGTACAGCCAGCCGACGACTCCGCCGCCCGCCGTGTCCCCGGAGACGGAGACGGAGGTGGTCGAGGGGGCGCCGATGGAGAAGGTGTAGGCACCGGCGACGGGATGGCTGTCGGCGGAGACGACCTGGTAGGTGACGGTGTAGGTGCCGTCGGGCAGCCCGCTGTGGAGTTTCACGCCGTACGTCGTGCCGCCGGCCTCGAAGGGCTTGCCCTGCTGGACGGCCTTTCCCTTGGGGTCGAGGACCCGCAGCGAGTCGTCCGACAGGGCGACCTTCTCGGAGAAGGTCAGCGAGACCTGGTCGGGTGCCTTGTCGACCACCACCCCCTGCTGGGGGTCGCTGCCGGTGAGCGCGGCGTGCGCGGAGGCAGGCCCGGCCGTGGCCAGCAGCAGGCCGCACGCGGCCAGGAGCAGCAGTACCAGGGTCCGGACGCGGGGGGTGATGGTCTGCGTCAAGGTGGTCCCTCCCTCAGTGTCCGGTCTTCGGGACGTAGGTCGCCGACTTCACCGGCATCTTCACGACGACGGGGTCGGACTTGGCGAAGTGCAGTTCGACGGTGACCGTCTGACCCTGCTTCGGAGTCTGCTTCAGCTTGTCGAACATCAGATGGTTGGCGCCGCTTTTGAACACGAGTTGACCGTGGGCCGGTACGGGGAGGCGGGAGACCTCCTCCATCGCGCCGCCGGTGGTCTCGTGCATGGTGATCTCGCCGTCGTCGCTGGTGACCGAGGTCAGCTCGTCCTTCGACGAGCCGGAGTTGGAGATGGTCAGGAAGCCGGCGGCCATGTCGGCGGACACGGGCTGCGGGATGTAGGCGTCGGAGACGGTGAGGTCCGGCGAGGAGCCCCCGGAGTCCGAACAGCCGGCCAGCAGCAGGGCCGCCCCCGTCAGTATGGCGAGCCCGGTGGACGAACGGTTCACGGGTTCTGTCCCTTGATGATCTTGGGCAGGTCCTTGGTGTAGTCGTCGACGGTGGTGTCCTCGCCGTACAGGACGTATCCCTCGTCGGTCTTCGGGGAGAAGGCGACGACCTGGGTGCCGTGCACCGAGACGGTCTTGCCGGTCTTCTTGTCCTTGTGGGTCGGCTCGATGGAGATGCCGAGGGTGCGGGCGCTCGCCTGGATGGTGGCGAAGTCGCCGGTCAGGCCCACGAACCGGGTGTCGATGCCCTTGAGCCACTTGCCGAGCTCGGCCGGGGTGTCGCGGGCCGGGTCGGTGGTGACGAACACGACGGACAGCTTGTCCTGCTCGGACTTGGGCAGCTGCTTCTTCGCGACGGCGATGTTGTTCATCGTCAGCGGGCAGATGTCGGGGCAGTGGGTGTAGCCGAAGTAGATCAGCGTCGGCTTGCCCTTGGTCTCCTCGCGGAGGTCGTACTTCTCGCCCTTGGTGTCGGTGAGGACCAGGTCCGGCTTCTCGAACGGCTGGTCGAGGACGGTGGCCGCCTTGTCGGAGCCGGCCTCCTCGGAGACCACGGAGACGGGTGAGCCGCTGTCGTCACCGCTGCCGCAGGCGGAGAGGGTCAGGGTGGCGGCGGCGACCAGCGCGGCCGCGGCGAACATCTTCTTGCGCATATCAAAATGTCCCAGATGTAAGAATTCCGGTGCGCGCCGGGGCCGTACGACCCCGGCGGGCGTCCCGCGGAACACGCCGGAGGCGCGTCCCGCGGAACAGGTCAGGCATGCGTTTCGCGAGACAGGTCAGGCGTCGCTGCGTCGGCGGCCGGCGAGCACGCCGTAGGCCACGCCCAGGGCGCCGACGACGATGCCGACCACGCCGAGGACGCGGGCGGTGGTGTCACTGCTGTCGCCCGCGGAGGCCTCGGTGGTCGCGGCGGCGTTCTCGGTCTTGGCGTCCGCGTCCTCGGCGGCCGTCGAGCCGTGGTGTCCGTCCTCGGAGGCTGCGGACAGGGCGAGGACGGGAGCCGGCGTCTCGGGCTCCTCCGCGCCGTCCTCCTGGACCTCGATCCAGCGCACGACCTCCTTGTTGGAGTACGTCTGGATCGCCTTGAAGACCAGTTCGTCGGCGTCCTCGGGCAGGGCGCCGATGGAGACCGGGAACTTCTCGAAGTAGCCGGGCCGGATGCCGCTGTCCTTGCCGGCGGCGGTCCAGGTGACCTTGGAGACGGCCTCGGTGATCTGCTCGCCGTGCAACTCGATGGGCTTGGCGAGCTTGGACTTGGTGACCTCGATCTTCCAGCCCGGCATCGGCTCCGGCATGACCGAGGCCAGCGGGTGGTCGGTCGGGAAGTTGACCTCGAGCTTGGTGGTCGAGGCGTTGTCGCGCTCGTTGGGGACCTTGAAGTCCACGACCGCGTAACCGCCCTTGGCGGCGGTGCCCTCGGCGGCCACGCTGACGTGGGCGAACGCGGGTGAGGACAAGACGATGACGGAGGTGACGGCGGTGGCGGCGACGGCGCCGGTGGCGGCGAGACGAGAAGCCTTCATGAAGAGCACTCCGCTTCAAAGGGGCACTGTGAGGTGTGAGGAGAGATAGGCGTGCGCACACGCGCGTGCCGCACGACGGCGGCCTCTTCCTCACGACCGTCAGGAAGGTCCCGCTGGAACGTTCCTCAGGAAGTGGAGTGGTGGTCGCGTCGTGTCAGGCGGCGAGAACGAGCCCGGCGGCGGCCGGCGGCCCGCGCCTGATCACCGTGTGCTGGAGTGCCGCGGTACGCGGTCGGGGCGGCGCGAGCGGCGCCGCCGAGGAGGCGTACGACCCGGCCTCGGGAACCCCCGGCAGCCCCGCACGCAGGGCACGCACCAGCGCGAGCGCCCCGCGCAGGGATCGTACGAGCACCCCTTCCGCCACTGAATGCGCCGAGTACGCGGACAGTTCCACGAGCCGCAGCAGTGCGAGGTCCCCGCGCCGCAGCAGCCATCCGGCGGTGACGGCGGCGAGGACGTGGCCGAGGAGCATCGGCAGGGAGGGCAGCACGGAAGGCAGCACGGAGGAGCCGGCCATGGCGACGCCCGCGTGGTGCGTGCCAACCGTCGCGCCGGGGCCGGGATACAACTGTGCGTCGGTCAGGATCCGCTGCGCCTGCGCCGGACTGATCGCCGCGGCGGTGGTCCCGCACAACAGCCGCGCGGCCTGCTGGACCAGAGCGGTGTCGGACGCCGGCGGCATCGACGACATCGTCATCGTGGCCGTACCGTGCTGCCCGAGCCCGAACAGCACATGCAGCACGCTCTGTCCGACCGCGAGCAGCGTCGCGATCCCCGCCAGCGAGCGCTCGCGCCCGGCGAGAGGTGCCACGACGAGAACGGCCCCGACGAACCCCGCGCCGAGCGTCCACAGCGGAACCGTGGCGCAGGAGGCGATCGAGTGACCGGCCGCGGCCAGCACGACGCAGACCGCGGCGAACACCGCGGCCCGCAGAACCCGGAGATCGACTCCGGAGCGCGCGTGGGGGGCAGTCATGGCGGGCTCATCATCGCACTGGGCTTATGAGCGCCATACGGCAGGTCCACAAGATGACGTACGGGGTGTACGACCGGAAGGTCACTTCTGGTGCGTACTGCCCCACATACACCGTTCGTTGCGCCGGGCGCATCGTCCGTATGGGCGGCATCACGTCGAGGATGTGCTTACACCCGGTCATGCGTGGCAATACGTAACGGTATGTCGAGCCGCAGCCAGGAGGCTGGAGCATGAGCATCTGGTGGTCACTCCATTTGCGGCGCGAGGCTGCGAGCGTTCCGCTCGCCCGGCGTCTGCTGCTCGGCACCATGGAGACCGCGGGCGTCGACCCGGACGTCTCCTACGATCTCTCCCTCGCCCTCAGCGAGGCCTGCGCGAACGCCGTGGAGCACGGCGGGGAGAGCGGGCTGCAGGGCTCCACGGCGGCCTACCGGGTCACCGCCTACCTCGACGGCGAGAAGTGCCGCATCGAAGTCACCGACTCCGGCCCGGGCTTCTCGCCCGTGCGGCCGCCCCGCCCCACCCCCATGGAGGCGGAGAACGGGCGCGGCCTGTGTCTCATCCACGAACTCGCCGACCACGTCCAGATCGGGAACAAGCCGGGCCGTGGCGCCGTGGTGAGCTTCGACAAGATCCTCAAGTGGCGCAAGGACGCACCGCTGATGGCGGTGTGAACGGCGGGCTTCAGCTTTTTCAGCATCCTCAGGTCGCGCACAGCCTCCTCTCACCTTCCTGACGGACAGGATTCCTACGTTCCTGGTCATGACGGGAAACCACAGGAACTCCAGCATCACGCGGCGCCGCGCCCTCGCGGTGACCGGCGGGACGGTCGCGGCGGGCGGGCTCGCCGTCGCCGGGTACCAGTCGGCCTTCGCCGACACCACGGATGCCTCGGACTCCACAGTCAGCACGGAGTCGACGGCCACCGGTGCGTGCATGACGCTCATGTCGAGCGTCACCGAGGGGCCGTACTACCTCGACGGCGCCCTGGTCAGGAAGGACATCACCGAGGGCAAGAGCGGTGTCCCGCTGACGCTGCGCCTGACCGTCGTGGACGCCACCGACGGCTGCACGCCGGTCAAGGGCGCGGCCGTGGAGATCTGGCACTGCGACGCCTGGGGCTACTACTCCGGCTACACCACCGCCAACCCCGGCGGCTCCGCGCCCGCGGAGAGCGAGGACGGCTCGACCGCGAACGACAACACCTACCTGCGCGGCTACCAGATCGCGAACGCCAACGGGGTCGTGAAGTTCGAGACGATCTTCCCGGGCTGGTACACCCCGCGCACCTGCCACATCCACCTGAAGGTGCACACCGGCGGCGTGAAGGAGGACGGCACCTACGAGGGCGGCAAGGTCAACTACACCGGCCAGCTGTTCTTCGACGACACGATCGCCGAGGAGATCTTCACGCTGGAGCCCTACGCCAAGCACTCCGGCAGCTACACGACCCTCGACAACGACATGGTCTACGACGGTGGCGGCGCCGCCAGCGGCCTGCTCACCCTCAAGGCCGTGCACAAGGCCGACCCGTCCAAGGGTTACAAGGGCTCCCTGAGCCTCGCCATCGACCCGGACGCGGAGAACACGGGCGCGGGCAGCGGTGGTGGCGGGGAGGGCGGCGGTACGCCCCCGAGTGGCGCCCCGACGGACGGGCCCCCGAGCGGCACTCCGTCCGAAAGTGCCAGTCCCTCGGCCTCCGTGTCCTCGTAGGGTACGGCCATGAGCAGCCGCGAGGACGAGGCGCTGGCCCTGGCCGCCGTGGACGCGCTGACCGGTCAGCTGGCCCTGTCACCCAAGCCGGGCCTGCCCGACCCGCGCGACCTCGGGGCCCGCGCCACGAGCAGGGACCACTGTTCCCTGCGCTGGTCGGCCAAGGCACTCGCGCCCGGTCTCGCGGCGATGGCCGCCGCCGCCCGCCGCACCGGCGAGCCCAGCCCCCAGCTGCGCGCCGAACTGGGCGCGATCGGCCGGTGCACCGAGCATTCGGTGAGCCTGGCCGGCGGTGGCCACCGCGGTGCCCTGTGGACCCTCGGTCTGCTGGTAGCCGCGGCCGCCCTCGACCCGGGGGCGCGGTCCGAGGACGTGGCCACGGCCGCCAAGAAGATCGCCGCGCACAGCGACAAGCGGGCCCCGCGCCGGCCCTCCCGTGGCTCCTCGGTGTCAGCGAAGTACGGCGCCGCGGGCGCCCGGGGGGAGGCGCGGGCCGGATTCCCGCACGTACGGCGGGCGTTGGACGCGCTGACCAGGTCCCGCAAGGCGGGCGCCGACGAGGCCGAGGCCCGCCTGGACGCCCTGCTCACCGTGATGTCCACCCTCCAGGACACCGAACTCCTCTACACAGCGGGCCCCTTCGGCCTCCGCCACGTCCAGGCGGGCGCCCGCGGGGTCCTGGAGGCGGGCGGTACGACGACGGACGCGGGCCGCGAGGCCCTGCTCGCCCTCGACGCCGACCTCCACACACGCGCGTGGAGCCCTCGCGGCAGCGCGGGGCTGCTCGCGGGGGCACTGTTCGTGGACGCCCTTCCGGTGGGGACGGGCCCACGGCCCGCCTGACGCCGCCGGGCGCCCCGTCCCCGGAGAGGGGCTGGGCACCGCCCATGCACGAGCGCGCGCGACTGGACGCCGGTCGGCACCCGTGGGCGGCCCCGCCTGATGCCGCTGGGTGCCCGTGCACGCGCCCACGCGACGTCGGTCAGCGCCGAGCACGGCCCGCCCGATGCGGCGAGCGCCCTGGCGTGGCTCAGCCGCGATCGTCAGTGCCCGAGTGGAACCCGCGCCGCGATCGTCGGTGCCGAGCGCGACCCGCCCGGCGTCGGTCACCGCCCGAGCGTGGCTCAGCTGCCATCGTCAGTGCCCGAGCATGATCCACACCGTGACCGTCACCGCACAAGCACCCCCCGCCCCACCGCATCCCCCACTCCCGCCTCCGCTGCCCGCCCCGCGGCCCTCCTGGTCGCCGGGCCCATCGCGTACGACGCCACCAGCATCGCCCCGCCGAGCAGCAGCCAGCCCGGCGTGCCCCACTCCACGAGCAGGGTGGTCAGTACCAGTGGGCCGAGCGTCCGGGCCACCGTCACCCCGGTTCCGAAGAACCCCTGGTACTCGCCGACCCGCTCGGCCGGAGCCAGGTCGAAGGAGAGCTGCCAGGACCCCGCCGACTGGCCCATCTCGGCCACCACCTGCAGCACCGCCCCGACGACCAGCGCCCCCACGGCCACCCACGGCGAGGCCCCCGCCGACAGCGCGAACACCGCGCAGGCCGCCAGCATCACCCACCCCGACCGCCGCACCGCGCGCGTGGCCGACGCGAGCCCGGTCACCCCGCGGGCCATCCGCACCTGGAACACCATCACGGCCCCGGTGTTGAGCACGAACAGCGCGGAGACCAGCCAGGTGGGAGCCGCGGTCCGCTCGGCGATCCACAGCGGGATCCCCAGGCTCAGCAGAGGCATCCGCAGCAGCAGGACGGTGTTCAGCAGGGTGATCACGGCGTACGGCCGGTCGCGCAGCACACCGGAGCCCAGACGCTTCTCCACGGACCCGCGGGGCGCCACCGACGGCAGCCGCAGCAACAGCCCCGCACACACCAGGAAGCTCACCGCGTCCACCGCGAACACCCCGAGGTACGCCGCCCGTGTCCCCGCGTGCAGCGCCAGTCCGCCGAGCCCCGCCCCGACGGCAAGACCGGCGTTGAGCGTCGCCTGGAGGTGGGCCAGCAGTCCGGTCCGCTCCCCGGCGGACACCAGCCCCGCCAGCAGCGCCTGCCGAGCCGCGGCGAGCCCCGACTGCGCGGAGGCGTAGGCGCAGGCCGCCAGGACGAAGGGCACGAAGTCCCGCACCACCAGGAAGGACGCGACCGCCAGCCCCGTGGCCAGCGCCAGCAGCACCGCCGTACCGCGCGCCCCGCGCCGGTCCGCGAGCCGCCCGAGCGGCACTCCCACCACCGATCCGACCGCCCACCCGACAGTCAGCCCGAGGCCCACTCGCGCGGGGTCGAGCCCGACGACGTGCGTGAAGTACAGCGCCGACGTCACGTAATAGGCGCCGTCCCCGACGGAGTTGCTCAACTGTGCGAGCGCCAGGACACGTTGGGGCCCCGCGGGCGGGACGAGTGAGTTCGTCATGGGAACGACACTAGGAGGACAGTGGATCGATCGGCAGGCCCAATAAGGGGCCCTATGAGTGGCCCAATTCCAGCGCCCGGACCAGAGCTTCCAGTGCCTCCGGATACGCCCCCTCCCGAGGCGTCCCGTACCCCACGACGAGCCCCTCGCGACCCCGCCCCGCCGTATGCCAGTGCTCCCTGAGGGACCCCACCGCGAGCCCCTCGGCCGCGGCCTGTTCCAGCACCGCCGCCTCGTCTCCCACCTCGACCAGGGCGTGCAGCCCGGCCGCGATCCCCTGGACCCGCCACCGCGCCCCCAGCCGCTCCACGAGCCGGTCCCTGCGCCGCCGGTACCTGAGCCGGCACGCGCGTACGTGACCGTCGTAGGCGTGCGTGCGGATCAGCTCGGCGAGGGCCAGCTGCCCGATCGTCTCGGTGCTGTGGTCGCTGTGCAGCTTGGCGTCGGCGACGGGGCCGACGAGGTACGGCGGCAGCACCATCCACCCGAGCCGGAGCGCGGGTCCGAGTGTCTTGGACGCCGTCCCCAGGTAGGCGACCTGCCCCGGCGCCATCCCCTGGAGCGCCCCGACGGGCTGCCGGTCGTAGCGGAACTCCCCGTCGTAGTCGTCCTCGACGACCAGCGCCCCACGCGCGCGTGCCCAGTCGGTCAGCGCCCGCCGCCGCGAGGGGTGCAGTGTCACGCCGGTCGGGTACTGGTGGGCGGGAGTGACGACGACGGCCGCGGGGTCGCCCAGCGCGTCGACCTCGACGCCCCGCTCGTCGACCGGCACCGGCACCACCCGCCCACCGGCCCGCCGTACGACCTCCCGGTGGAAGGGCAGCCCGGGGTCCTCCATGGCGACGGTCCCGCCCTCCAGAACTCGCGTGAGCAGCGCGAGCCCTTGCACGGCCCCGGAGGTGACGACGATCCGTTCGGGAGAGGCGACGACCCCACGGGCCCGCCCGAGGTACTCCGCCAGGGCGACCCGCAGCTCGATACGGCCCAGGGGATCGCCGTAGTCGTACGCGGATACGGGCGCGGTGGCGACGGCCCGCCGTACCGCCCTGAGCCAGGCGGCGGCGGGGAAGGCGCCGACGTCGGGACTTCCGGGCCGCAGATCGAAAAGCGGCGCACGCGTGTGTGCACCGCTTCGAGGGGGACCGGCTTCTGCGGCGGGCAGAAGGGCCACGACCGTCCCCGACCCCTGCCGAGCGGTCAGATAGCCCTCGGCGATCAGCTGGTCGTATGCCGCCTTCACGGTCCCCCGGGACACCCCCAGCTCCTCGGCGAGCCGCCGGGTGGCGGGCAGCCGGGCGC
Source organism: Streptomyces sp. NPDC102270 (assembly GCF_044766405.1). Lineage (NCBI taxonomy): Bacteria > Bacillati > Actinomycetota > Actinomycetes > Kitasatosporales > Streptomycetaceae > Streptomyces > Streptomyces sp. NPDC102270. Next base: position 365,487 of record NZ_JBIWLX010000005.1, read on the forward strand.
CCGGAGCGAGCCGCCCGTCCCGGACGGCGTCGCGCAGGGCCCGCTCGAGCCCGGCACGACGCCCGTCAGGAGAGCTGATGTCGAGATGCAGGTCCACCGCGACCTGCTCGGTCACCTCTTCCGCGACCTGCTCGGTCACTTCTTCAGGGAAGCCATCCAGGCCTCGACCTCGTCGGACCGCCGGGGAAGGCCGTCCGAGAGGTTCCGGTTCCCCCCGTCGGTCACCAGGATGTCGTCCTCGATCCGCACCCCGATGCCCCGGTACTCCTCGGGCACGGTCAGATCGTCGGCCTGGAAGTACAGCCCGGGCTCGACGGTCAGCACCATCCCGGCCTCGAGGACCCCGTCCACATACGACTCCACGCGCGCGGCGGCGCAGTCGTGGACGTCCATGCCCAGCATGTGCCCGGTCCCGTGCAGCGTCCAGCGCCGCTGGAGCCCCAGCTCCAGCACCCGCTCCACCGGCCCCTCGACCAGCCCCCACTCCACGAGACGCTCGGTGAGCACCCGCTGGGCCGCGTCGTGGAAGTCCCGGTACTTCGCACCGGGCTTCACGGCCGCGATCCCGGCCTCCTGGGCGTCGTACACCGCGTCGTAGATCTTCTTCTGCACAGCGCTGAAACGGCCGTTGACCGGCAGGGTCCGCGTCACGTCGGCGGTGTAGTACGTGTGTGTCTCGACGCCCGCGTCGAGGAGCAGGAGATCACCGGAGCGCACGGGTCCGTCGTTGCGCACCCAGTGCAGGGTGCAGGCGTGCGGCCCGGCCGCGGCGATCGTGCCGTAGCCGACGTCGTTGCCCTCGACGCGCGCGCGGAGGAAGAACGTGCCCTCGATGTAGCGCTCGGAGGTGGCCTCGGCCTTGTCGAGGACCTTCACCACGTCCTCGAAGCCCCGCACCGTCGAGTCGACGGCCTTCTGGAGCTCCCCGATCTCGAACTCGTCCTTGACCAGCCGCGCCTCGGACAGGAAGACCCGCAGCTCCTCGTCCCGCTCGGCGGTGACCTTGTCGGTCAGCGCGGCCTCGATGCCGGCGTCGTAGCCGCGTACGACCCGCACCGGGCCGGTGGCCTCGCGCAGCGCGTCCGCCAGCTCGCGCACGTCGGACACGGGGACGCCGTACAGCTTCTCCGACTCGGTGAGCGAGTGCCGCCGCCCGACCCACAGCTCGCCCTGACCGGAGAGCCAGAACTCACCGTTCTCGCGGTCGGAGCGCGGCAGGAGGTAGAGCGTGGCGGTGTGACCACCGGAGGGGGCCGGCTCCAGGACGAGCACGCCGTCCTCGGTCTGGTTTCCCGTGAGGTAGGCGTATTCGACGGAGGCCCGGAAGGGGTACTCGGTGTCGTTGGAGCGGGTCTTCAGGTTGCCCGCGGGGATCACCAGCCGGTCGCCCGGGAAGCGCGCGGAGAGCGCCGCACGGCGGGCCGCGGTCTCGGCGGCCTGCGCGATCGGCTCCAGGTCGTGCAGTTCCGTGTCGGCCCAGCCGGACTTCATGCTCTCGGCCAGCTCGTCGGAGACCCCCGGGTACAGGCCGTTCTTACGCTTCTTGATCGGCTCTTCCGACTCTTCCGGGTTGCTCTCCGGGTTGAGTTCGTCGGCCACGGTCATCCTCCTTGAAACGGCACTGGACCCCGTCCATCGTACGGTCGTACGGAAGGGGGCCCAGGGCCGGAAGACCTGTTACCACCTGCTACTCGAAGTGAGCCGCGAGCAGGACGACGTCCTCCTCGGAGTCCGCCCGGTCCAGGCCGTCCGGCAGCACGGCCCGCAGCACATGGTCGGCGACGGCGTCGGGGTCGGCGCGCAGTGCCCTCGGCACCCCGGCCGCCGCCGCGTGCAGGCGGGCGAAGGCGCGGTCGGTGGGGTCGCCGGTGCGGTGCAGCAGCCCGTCGGTGTACAGCAGAACCGTCTCTCCCGGTTCGGCGCACAGCTCGACGCTCGGCGCCTCCCAGCAGGTGAGCATGCCCAGCGGCGCGGACACGGAGGTCTCCACGAACTCGGTGCGCCGCTCGCCGATCAGCAGCGGCGGACAGTGCCCGGCACCGGCCAGCGTGATCTTGCGCAGCGCGGGCTCGCAGTAGGCGAACAGGGCGGTGGCACAGCGGGCGGGCTCGGTCAGCCGCAGCAGCAGCTCCAGGTCGGACAGGACCGCGACCGGGTCCTCGCCCTCCATCACGGCGTACGCCCTCAGGGAGGCTCTCAGGCGTCCCATCGCGGCGATCGCGCTCGGGCCGCTGCCGGTCACCGAACCGACCGCGAGGCCGAGTGCCGCGTCCGGCAGCGGCAGCGCGTCGTACCAGTCGCCGCCGCCGCGGGGGCCGGTGCGGTGCCGGGCGGCGAGCCGGACGCCGGCGACGCGGGGGAGCCGGGACGGCAGCAGCTCCTCGGCCATCGTCGCCATGGACGCGCGCGTGCGCTCGACTTCCAGGAGCCGGGCCAGGTGCTCGGTGGCGTAGCGGACGTACAGGCCGACGAGGTGGCGGCGGCGCTCGGAGGGTTCGGCGGGCTCGTCGTAGAGCCACACGGCGGCACCGAGGCGGCCGGCGTCGTCGGTGGACAGGGGGAGCGCGTAGCAGGCCGCGTAGCCGAGGCGGGCGGCCACCTCGCGGTGGCGCGGGTCGAGGCCGTCCTCGGCGAGCAGGTCGGGCTGGGCGATCTCGCCGTCGCCGCCGGGCAGTCCGTCGAGGATGCGGCCGTACGACATGGCGCTGCGCGGCACGGTCTCGATGTGTCCGAGGTCGGCGCGGGCGAGTCCGAGGCCGATGGTGGTGTCGGGGCCCAGACGGTCGTCCGGTTCGAGGACGACGAGCCCGCGCCGGGCTCCTACCAGGGCGGCGCCGGCACGCAGCAGTTCCTGGAGGGCTTCGGACAGGGCGTCCGTGCGGACCAGGCGTTCGGTGAGTTCGTGCAGGGTCGTCAGATCGGAGACCCAGCCGGCGAGCCGGTCCTGGAGCAGGGCACCGGGCGCGTTCGGTACGGGGACCGCGGGGGTACCCGGGGCAGCAGGCGCGGGCGCGACAGTGTGTGCCGGTGCGGGAACCGTTGAATCGATTCCAGCCACTTTCGAAGGGTGAGGGGCGTTCATGGTGTCCGGCTTTCCGACCGGTGCGTATTGCTCAAAAGCATCGCAAACCCCCATGTCATTCTGCGCCGCTAGCAGTGTCTCCACATGTACACGCACTCGTAAGGAGATGTCCAGCATTGTCCTGCTGGGATTACTGGTGTCCGTGAGCAACTGGGGGAGGGTGGGGCGATGGGCAAAGTTGGCTTAAAACTGCTTCGGGTTACGGTGTATTGAGGTCGACTGGCCTTGCTCCACAGAGCGTCACAGCGGTCGTGATGGGTACGTACTCGGTAAGGGCCAGGGGTGGTGGACCGTCACCCGGAACCTGGTGACCGACCCGAGCGTCTTAGCCACCGACGATCGTGCCCCATCCTCCCGTGGCGGAGGCGGAGAGAAATACGCGGGACGGCAAACGCCAGACTTCGCCACCCCCCGCCACGCCCATGCTTTTGATACGCAGTATGGGGTTCCCCTTGTCTCGGACAAGGGTGTGATGCGCCAACAGGTACGCACAGTGAAGTGATCGACACATGGTGTGATGTGGTCCACGGTGTTGCCAGCGGTGCAACGGAAAGGAACGAGCGCTCATGCGCGAGATCCTCGGAAGGCGACGCAGGCTCCTGTCCCAGCGCAGCGACGGAAGGCCTGAATTGTTCAGCGCGGCCCTGACCTTCGCCAAGGAATGGCAGTGGCCTGTACTCCCGGGTGTGGCACCGGACCCGGAGGGCCGGGCCCGCTGCGGATGTCCCGACCCGGAGTGCACGGTCCCGGGCGCCCACCCCTTCGACCCGGGCCTGCTCGCGGCCACCACAAACGAGCGCATGGTGCGCTGGTGGTGGACCAACCGCCCGGCCGCGCCGATCATCCTGGCCACTGGTGGCAGCGCCCCCTGCGCGGTCAGCCTGCCGGCCCTCCCGGCCGCCCGCGCCCTGGCCGCCCTCGACGCCCAGGGCATGCGCCTCGGCCCGGTGATCGCGGCGCCGACCCGCTGGGCGATTTTGGTCAAGCCGTACTCCATGGAGCAGCTGGGCGAACTGCTGTACGCCCAGGACCACGTCCCGGGCTCCCTCCGCTTCCACGGCGAGGGCGGTTACCTCGCCCTGCCCCCGTCCGAGACCGGGCACGGCGACATCACCTGGGAGCGGGCCCCGCTCCCAGGCTCGGCCTCCCCCTGGGTCCCCGATGTCGAGGCCGTGGTGGACGCCGTGGTCGAGGCCCTCACTCGTACGGGTGTGAGCGCACCCGAGTTGTAGGGGTGTCGGGCGCGGGCGGAACCGGGTGCCCGTGATCGGTCGTTATCGTCCGCTCCATGCTGCCTCATTCCGGGGGACGACCCCCAGACCCCCGCTGGGTTCGTCTGCTTGCCCTGTCGGGAGTCGTGGTGTGCGCCGTCGTGCTGCCCCTGGCCGTGGCCTCCGCGGGACAGGTGGGCGACGGAGGTCGCACGGTCGTACGCGATCTCGTGCGCTCCTCCACGGCGCATCCCGCCGTACGGCCTTCCGCTGAGCCCTCCGGGGTACGGCCTTCCGCGGCCGATGACCACAAGGCGCCTCTCGCCGCCCCCGGCCGCTCCCCGCTGCTGCTCGGCGTGGGACTGGCCACCGCCGCGCGCTGCGGCCCCGAACTGACCTCCGCCGACGGCATCGAGGCGCAGAGCTGTGTGCTCACGCAGGGCGAGGAGACCTGGGCGCGGACCTACTACCGCAACGCGACCGGCGCCGCGCTGGACGCCGCGCTCAGCTTCATGGGGCCTGGCGGACGCACTGTGCAGTTGCACTGCGCGATCGACGCCGGGGACGAGCCGGACAGCTGTGAGACGCCACGGGAGCACACCCGGGGGGCGCCGGCCGACTACACGGCGGTCGCGGAGTTCGCCCGGCGGGGCAGCAGACCCCTGCTGCTGCGGGCCGGGAGCAACTCCGGGGAAAACACGGGAAGTTGACGCCCGACGACGTTCCGTAAAGCGGCCCGGGCACAGAAAGACCCGGTTGCTGGCGACGGGGGATGCACCAGCAACCGGGCTATTGGAACCGTAACAAGAGATCGCCCGTTCGCAAATTCGACCGCGGCGCTCCCTGGCTGATTCGGACACCGATTCGCCTTCTCCTGAGGGAAGTTGTGAACGGAGTCGGTGGGTCCGTGAGGGTTCGGTGGGGGGGGGGGGGGGGGGCGGGGCCCCCCGGGGGGGGGGGGGGGCTGGGGGGGGGGGGGGGGGGCCCGGCCGGCCCCCCCCCCCCGGTTCCGTCAACTCAGCGTGACCTGGCGGTTGGTGAGGCCGCCACGGGCGCGGCGCTCGTCGGCCGTCAGCGGAGCGTCCGTGGCCAGAGCGCCCGCGAGGCGCTCGGCGAACTCGGCGGCCGGCTTCTCGATGTCCTCCGCGGTGACCCCGCTCGGCAGGTCCCAGACCGGGACGGTGAGGCCGTGGGCACGGAAGGAACCGACGAGCCGGGTGCCCTCGCCGAGGCTCGACCTCCCGGCCGCGTGCAGTCGCGCGAGCGCGTCCAGAAGTTGCTCCTCGGGATGCGGCATCACCCAGCGCAGGTGGTTCTTGTCCGGGGTCTCGCACCAGTAGGCGGCATCGACTCCGGTCAGCCGGACGGTCGGGATGGCCGCGGCGTTGGCCCGCTCCAGGGAGGCGGTCACCTCGGGCGTGGCGTTCTCCGCGTCCGGGACCCAGAACTCGAAGCCCTCGTGCACAACTGGCTCGAACGCGCCTTCGGGATCGAGCAGGTCCTGCAGTCGCGGACCGTCGGCGGGAGCGCGCCGGCCCTCGACCGGGGTGCCAGGAGCCGCCGTGAGCGCGCGCTGGAGGGTGTCGGCGAGATCGCGGCTGATGTCGCCGGACGCCGTGTCGTTCTGCAGACCGAGCAGGACCGAGCCGTCGTCGCGGCGCAGGGCGGGCCAGGCCATCGGCAGGACGGTGGCCAGCGTGACCGACGGGACGCCCTCGGGCAGGCCGCTCCTGAGGGTCAGTTCGACCGTGGCGGCGGGGACCAGCTCGCGCAGGGCCACCCAGTCGCCCTCGCCGGCGAGGCCCTCGAACGGGCGGTGCACCAGCTCGGTCGCGGCCTGCGCGGCGGCCCGGCCGTGGCAGGCCTTGTAGCGGCGGCCGCTTCCGCACGGGCAGGGTTCGCGGGCGCCGACGACCGGAATCTGACCATCAGCGCCGACGGCGCGGGCGCCGTCCGTGCTCTGCGGGCGCTTGGCCTTCGTCTGGGGTCGCTTCTTGGCCATCGTGGCTGTCTCCCGGTTACGGCTCGTCTCGTACGGGCGCGAGCCTAGCCGCTCGCGACGTGGCCGACGGGAGCCTGTGGACAACCACCGGGTGTCCCTCGCGGACGCTCCGTCCGGGACGCCTCAGTCGAGATCGTCGAACGCGTCCGAGAAGTCCAGGTCGGGTATCGCGACCGACGGGGCCACGACACGGGTCGCGAAGTCGGCGCGGCGGCACCCGGTGTCCGGATCGTGAACGTCCGAGCGGACGATCACCCAGACCGTGACCTCGCCCCGGGCGTCGTCCCTGACGCCCCAGTCGTCGGCCAGCGCGGTGATGATGTTGAGCCCGCGGCCGCCGTGTGCGGTGACCGAGGGCGTGGCCGGAGCCGGGCGCGTGGGCCCACCGCCGTCCGTCACCTCGACCGTGAGCCTGCCGGTGCCGTCCACCCGCCAGGCGGCGCGGACGTCACCGTCGCCGGCCAGGGCGTCGCCCAGCGGCCGGCCGTGCTTGCACGCGTTGCTCAAGAGTTCGGAAAGAATCAGTACGGCGTCGTCGATGACCGATTCCGCCACGCCACCCCTGCGCAGCTGCACGCGCATACGGTGTCTCGCTTCCCCCACGCCCGCAGGGCCATGGGGTATGGCCATGCTCGACGACGTGGGCACCTCCTGTGCCACCACAAACGCCACCCCCGAGACCTCCTTCGCCCCACGCCACGGTGTGGATGCCCCATTGGCCTGTACCGGAAACCGGCCAGTCACCTTCCGCCGACGCATTCGTCACGGTCGAACACGCACCGAACGCGCCGGGGCACACCCTGTGACGGAGGGGACCTCAGCGGCCCAGCTGGTCGAGCACCGCGCGCGGGCGGTTGGTGATGATGGCGTCGACGCCCAGCTCGACGCAGAGGTCCACGTCCTCGGGCTCGTTCACGGTCCACACGTGCACCTGGTGGCCCGCCCGCTTCAGGCGCTCGATGTACCCGGGGTGATTGCGCACGATCCGGATCGAGGGCCCCGCGATCCGTACCCCCGCGGGCAGCCGGCCGTCCCGCAGTCGCGGTGAGACGAACTGGAGCAGATAGACCGTCGGCAGGTTCGGCGAGGCGGCACGCACGCGATGCAGCGACCGGGCCGAGAAACTCATGACCCTGATCGGCGACTCGGCGGCCGAGGCGGGGGCGTCCAGGCCGAACCGCTTCAACAGCTCGAGCAGCCGCTCCTCGACCTGGCCCGCCCAGCGCGTCGGGTGCTTGGTCTCGATGGCCATCTCCACCCGCCGCCCCGCGTCGGCGACGAGTTCGAGCAGCCGCTCCAGGGTGAGCACGGAGGTGTCCTCGCGGTCCTCGGGCCGGTACACCCAGTCCGGCTCCTCGTCCCGGGTGCGCCAGAACTCCCGGGTCCTGCGCGAGCCGAAGTCGAGGGCGGCGAGGTCGGCGAGCTCCAGGGCGGAGACCGCGCCGCGGCCGTTGGACGTACGGTTGACCCGTCGGTCGTGGACGCACACGAGATGACCGTCGGCCGTGAGGCGTACATCGCATTCGAGGGCGTCCGCCCCGTCCTCGATCGCCTTCCGGTAGGCGGCGAGCGTGTGCTCGGGAGCGTCTTCCGAGGCTCCGCGGTGGGCGACGACTTGAGTCAGCTGCTGCCGTGCGTGGGTCACCGCGTCATGGTGCCACCGCTCGGGGGTACGCGTGCGAACGGAGGCATATGGATTGCGCCTCATTTGTCTTGCATGGCCTATATAAAGAGCAGCCGCAGACCCACAGGCACCGCTTATGGTGCCCTGACGGCCTGTGGGAAAAGCTGACGGCATACAAAAGGACATGCACAGCTGACGCACGCCGGACACGAATGCGGCCTGGCCGGGCGTGACCGAGTGCGACCGACAATCGACAGCCGTGGACCGAGGAGAGAAGCTGTGAGCACCGAGAACGAGGGCACCGCGGTACCCCCCGCCCCGTCCGCACCCCCCGTGCCGGTGGACGCTCCCGCGGCTTCGGCACACCAGGCCTCCGGCGCGGGCGCCTCCACCCCCCAGGCCCCGCAGCACACCTCCGTCGGTGGCCAGGACCCGGAACTCGTGCACGCGGGAGCGGCTCCGGCGTACGCCTCGACGGAGGGACAGCCGCACGGTGGCGCGGGCGGTCCCGAGGGCGCCTGGCCGCCCCCGCGGCCGCCGCAGGCTCCGGGCACCCCGTCGTACGCCGACGGCGGTGCGGGCGGCGCCGGTCCGACGGGTGTCTGGGGCGAGGGCTACCAGCAGCCCGCACCGAAGCCGAAGAGCGGCCGCGGTGGTCTCGTCGCCGCGATCCTGGTGGCCGCTCTGGTCGCGGGCGGCCTCGGCGGCGGTCTCGGCTACACCTTGGCCAAGAACAACGACAACGGCTCCTCCACGACCCTCTCCGCCTCCGACAGCGGCGGCAGCGTCAAGCGTGACGCCGGCACCGTCGCGGGCGTGGTGCAAAGGGCCCTGCCCAGCACGGTCACCATCGTGGCGGAGTCCACCAGCGGCGAGGGCGGCACCGGAACCGGGTTCGTCTTCGACAAGCAGGGCCACATCGTCACCAACAACCACGTGGTCGCCGACGCGGTCGACGGCGGCAAGCTGACCGCCACCTTCCCGAACGGCAAGAAGTACGACGCCGAGGTGGTCGGCCACGCGCAGGGCTACGACGTGGCGGTCATCAAGCTCAAGAACGCGCCGAGCGACCTCAAGCCGCTCACGCTGGGCAACTCCGACCAGGTGGCGGTCGGCGACTCCACGATCGCGATCGGCGCCCCCTTCGGTCTGTCGAACACCGTCACGACGGGCATCATCAGCGCGAAGAACCGCCCGGTGGCCTCCAGCGACGGCAGCGGCAGCAACGCCTCCTACATGAGCGCGCTGCAGACGGACGCGTCGATCAACCCGGGCAACTCGGGAGGCCCCCTCCTGGACGCGCACGGCAGCGTGATCGGCATCAACTCCGCGATCCAGTCCACCAGTGGCGGCGGCCTCGGCGGCACCAGCCAGTCCGGCTCGATCGGCCTCGGCTTCGCCATCCCGATCAACCAGGCCAAGTACGTCGCCCAGCAGCTGATCCAGACCGGCAAGCCGGTCTACGCCAAGATCGGCGCGTCCGTCTCCCTGGCGGACTCCACCGGCGGCGCGAAGATCACCACCGAGGGTGCCGGCGGCTCCGCCCCGGTCGAGGCGGGCGGCCCCGCCGCGAAGGCCGGCCTCAAGCCCGGCGACGTCATCACCAAGCTGGACGACCACGTCATCGACTCCGGCCCCACCCTGATCGGCGAGATCTGGACCCACAAGCCCGGCGACAAGGTCAAGGTCACCTACGAGCGCGACGGCCAGACCCACACGGTCGATCTCACCCTGGGCTCCCGCACGGGCGACAGCTGATCCCACCCGCCCGCCCCGGACCCGTTACTCTGGTCCCCGCGCCACGATCACCGACGGCGCGGGGTGGGTTGCCCGAGCGGCCTAAGGGAACGGTCTTGAAAACCGTCGTGGCGCGAGTCACCGTGGGTTCAAATCCCACACCCACCGCATCGCAGGTCAGAGACTTGCAGGTCAGAAGGGGTGCCACTCTCCGGAGCGGCACCCCTTCGGCGTGCCCGTGTCTCACCCTGGTTCGCCCGTATCTCAACTTTGACCAGTGCGTATGGGCCATCTGTGGGCCAGGATCAGGATGAAGAACTGTTTCCTGTGTTCAACGACGTGACGGGCTGACGGGCGTCTGTCGTGTGCCATCCTCCGGAGAGCGCCTAGCGAGACGAGCCTATTCGTAGCTTTTCCTGCAAAGACGGGAGGAGGTGGGTCGCCCATGGCTGTGCTCCTTAAGACTGGAGCCCAGGTCGGGCCTCCCCCAGAGTCCTTGTGGCCTAGTGCGGGGCCGTCGAACCTCCGGGTTTCCCGCTCCTCAGCCACTCGGCCTTTGGCGTCGGTGATCCGATCCCATGACGCACCCATCAGAAGTGGAACTGCGAGAGCAACGTCGTGACGCTGACGTTGCCCGTGTTGCCCTTGACCTGACCGTTGACGCAGGTCTGACCATGGGCCGGATTACCGCTGCTGCCGACGTTCACGGAGTTGCCGCAGACGTTCGTAGCGGCTTCCGCAGTCCCGCCGGTCGCGGCGAGTCCGCCGAAAGCCAGCAGACCGCTCACGCCCGCGACTGCGGCTATGCGCTTGAGCTTCATGTCGCCCTCCTACGGGGTTTGCTGACTACCCGCCCACTGGTTGAGCGTGGCGGCGAGCTCACAGCTTTGCGCTAGGGGCGCGGCTTCTTCTGTTGTTGTGCGCGGCTCACCGTGCGAAGAAGGAGCCGCTGCGCGGCACGTCCTTCGGGCGGTGCTGCGCACCGAACAGCATGGATTTCTCCTCTTTGGTTCGCCCTCCCATCTCAGGGAGAGACGAACCGCTCGCTTCGCGCCACCGAAGCGAACTCACCGCCACTTGGTTGGCGATGCCGCCCTTGGGGATGCAGGGCGGGAGGGTGGTTCGACCCCTACTTCGACGATACGACCCGATGAATCAGGATAAAAGGGGTCTACTCGACGATCGGCTGAGGGTTGTCACTCCGTCCGGCCGCGACGGGCTGGTCACCCCTCGTCCAGCGCGCGGGCATCAGGCGGTTGGACTGCTGCTGGCCGCCCTTGAGGATCTTCGCGTAGAACCGGTACAGCACGGCGATGCTGTGGTCGGCGCGTGCGGCGACTTCCGCGGGGTCCACCCCCGATTTGATCCAGAGGGAGACTCCCGCGTGCCGGAGGGAGTGGCCGAAGGCAGGAGCGCGGGCGCAGCCGGTCCGGAGAGGCACCCCGGTGTGCCCGTGTCTCACCCTGGTTCGCCGGTGTCCCGCCTTTGACCAGCATGTGCGGCCAACCTGCGGCCAGGACTTACGTCCCCTGCGTCGACCCCAATGCACTGCTGGGAAGGTCGTCATCGTGGGTGTCGGCTATGAGTTCGGCGAGGGTGAAGTGGGCCTCGTGGTTCGACCGTCGGCTTTCGACGCGCACGACGTAGCTGCGCTCGGACACGCGGAAGACCCGTCTTCTCTGACGGCGGCGCCCTGCTTCGGTGAGGGCCGCCGCACAGGTGTCGACGATCTGCAGCATCACGGCAAGGGCTTGCGCCTCGGTCCCTTCCAGTTCCTTGTGGATGTTGTACCGGAAGGCTTCCGCTTCACCGTCAGCCTTCACGATGGCCCATCGGGGCATGGTGTTCTCCAGTCCGTGAGACGACGTGAGCCGCGAAGTCCCGTACTCCGTCGCGCAGTCGGCCCGAATCTGGCGCCGAGCTCGGTGATCTTGGCGCGAGGAGGCTATCGGAGAGGGAACGGCTTGGTGTCTGCCTTCTGGTTTCCGGGGCGTGATCCTCAGTCCTCATGCTCTGTCAGCCCCTGCTCGATCAGCCCATTCAGAGTAGGAGGTGATCTTGCTGCTGCGCTTTCTGACGGCTCCTGACGAGAGAGGGACCGCGGGCTACAGCTCGTAGTCCCGCGCCAGTTCCTCCCAGGCGACCTCCCGCAGCCCCGCCTGCGCGTCGCAGTCCGACGGTACGCGTGCGTGGGGCTGGAACCAGATGACGGTGAGGTGGCTGCCGTAGAGGATGGGGTCGCGGGAAGGGGTCAGGGCCGTGGAGCGGAAGACGCCGACGCAGGCCACCGCCGGCAGCATCTCGACGGGACCGAAGGCGCCCGGGTAGTGGTCCGGGTATTCGTGCGGGGGCGGGACCAGGTGTACGGGGGCGGTCGGGTAGTCGTGTTCGGCCGAGCGCAGGAGGCCTCTGATCCTCAGCTCGTTGACCGGTCTGCACGGGTAGTCGTCCAACATCCCGCCGTACGTCGACGTCAGACGCAGCTCCCCGAGGTCGACCCTGCGGCCGGAGGTCAGGACGAGCCGGGACAGGGTCATGATCGGCACTCTGCGGCGCTCCCATGGTGCTGGTGGTACTGGTCGTTCCGGTGGTGCTGTTCTATGGTCGGCGCCCCGTCATCCGCGCCGCCGACGCGATCGTCGCCCGTGCCTCGCGTTCCGTGAGCCCCGTGTTGAGGGCCGCGTCCACCAGGGGTGCGACCAGTGCCGGGCCGATGCCGTTCTCGTAGGCGCGACAGGCGGCCCAGAACAGGCGGGTGTTGCGCTGGCCCTCGTGGGCGGCGAGGACGAACTGGACCAGGCCCTGGCCCTGGTCGCCGGCCGAGGGATGGGTCGCGGGGTGGGTGGGGCGCGGTGGGGGCAGGAGCAGCCGGAGCAGGGCCGGCGGGCAGGCCGCGGGGGCGAGGTGGGCGGTGCCCGGGGCGGTCGTGTAGGTGCCGTGGTCGGTACGGGAGCCGGGGCCGACGAGGTAGCCGCCGGCGCCTCTGATGTCGATGCCGGGGGCCAGTCGGCCGGCCGAGTTGGGGACGGCGGCGTCGGGCGGGCCGGTGAGCCAGAGGTGGCGGCCGCCGCTCGGGGTCAGGACGACGACCGTGTCGGGGATCGTGAAGAGGTGGCGCAGGGCCAGTTCGCGCAGGGCAGCCGAGGAATCCGTGCCCGACTTGGTGTCCAGGTCGACGCCGATCAGATGGTGGGGCGGCAGGCCGCACGCGATGCCGTAGCCCGTGGACCAGGGGGCGGCCGCGAAGAGTTCGCGGATGCGGACCGGGTCGGTCGAGGCGTCGTAGACGCCGTGGCCGAACGCGCCGCACTCGCCGTGGCACGAGGTCGCCAGGGAGTTCTCGTCGCGGTGGGGGGAGCGCAGGGCCGGGAGCTTGGTGCGGGACAGGGGGATGACGGCCAGCCCGCGTTCGGCGGCGGACAGGGCGTGGGCTAGGGCCAGCGTCGTGGCCTGCCGGTCTGTGGTGGCCATGCCTCTATGTTCGTACGTGTGTTCGAAAAAGGGAAGGGGTGGCGGGTGCGACGCGCCGAGGTTCGGGGATTGGCCGGAAAAGTGCCGGAACGCTTCTCCTGTTGTCCCGCTTGGCAATTAATAGTCCGTATTGCCCAACAATGGTGCCTGAAGTCGCGAAAGGGGTTTATCGACTTGTCCTCACGCTTCAGGGGGAATAACCGCTTCCGCTCTGGTTCGCCGGGGATTCGGTGGGCAACTCTGGACTCACGACGTCGTGCACAGCACCGGGGTGGTCGGCCGACTGCCCTGGAAAACAAGCTCAGTTGACGTACTGCCGGCCATAGGCCGGGTTCTGGAGGAAACATCATGGCAAGCATCCGTACCGCCCGCGTCATCGCCGCCGTCTCCGCTCTCCCGTTCGCCGCCGCACTCTTCACCGGCGTCGCGGCGGCGGACAACGGCGGCTTCGCGGACGACGGATCGAACGCGGGTGTCGCGAGCATCGTGGGCAGCGGTGTCGGACACGACAACAACGGCAACGCGTCCACCACACAGCAGAACGCCGTCGGAGCCAGGGCGTCGAACCAGAGCAACACGGCACAGGTCAACCGCTCCGCGTTCACGGCCGTCAACCAGGGGAACAACAACACGTCCGTCACCTTCACCCCGCTGTGGTGGTGATCGGGGAGGGCTGACCGGCCTCGACGGGGGGCGCTTCGAGGGGGGTGCTTCGAGGGGGGTGTTTCGAGGGGTGGGCTTCATGGGGTGGGACACGTCCGCGCGGCGGTGCTTCAGGCGCCGCCGCGCAGGCGTGTTCGCGTGAGCAGCGACAGCCTTGACACGCCTTGACACCGCACCGCATCTGACGGACAGTCAGGAAATCTTGCGGACAAGGAGGTTGCCGTCATGGGCGACGATCCGGACAACCGGGCGTCCCGGCCCCAGCCCCGCCCACAGGCCCAGCCCCACCCCCGGGCAGACGACTTGCCGACCCGCCTCAAGTCCTACGAAGGACACCCCGCCGCCGTCTCCGTCACCGGCAAGGATCCCGTCAACCTGCCCATGATCCGCCACTGGTGCGAAGCCCTGGGCGACTCCCACCCCGCCTACACCGGCCCCGACGCCGTCGCCCCGCCCACCATGCTCCAGGCCTGGACGATGGGCGGTCTGGCCGGCCACACGGGGAGATCGTCGTCGTACGACGAACTCCTCGCGCTCCTCGACGCGTCGGGCTGCACCTCGGTCGTCGCCACCGACTGCGAGCAGGAGTACCTCCAGCCGCTGCGCCCCGGCGACGAGATCACGTTCGACACGGTCATCGAGTCGGTCTCCGACCGCAAGGCCACCAAGCTCGGCACCGGTCACTTCGTCACCACCCGCACCGACGTCCGCGTGGGCGGGGCCCTCGTCGGCACCCACCGCTTCCGCATCCTCAAGTACGCGCCCGTGCAGGGGAAGAAGACACCTGCGCGGCCCCGCCCCGTCGTCAACCGTGACAACGCCGGCTTCTGGGAGGGCGTCGCACAGCGCAGGCTCCTCATCCAGCGCTGCACCGCCTGCGCCACCCTCCGCTTCCCGTGGCTGCCGGGCTGCGCCCACTGCGGCGGCCCCGACTGGGACACCGTCGAGGCGAGCGGAGAGGGGACCGTCTACTCGTACGTCGTCATGCACCACCCGTCCTTCCCGGCGTTCGACCCTCCCTACGCCGTCGTACTCGTCGAACTCGCGGAGGGCGTGCGGATGATCAGCAATGTGGTCGGGACGCCGTACGACAAGGTGCGGATCGGGATGCCGGTGCGGCTCGCCTTCCGAACGTACGACGGTGATCTCACCCTGCCCGTCTTCCGCGCCGCCGACGAGGAGGCCGCCGTATGAGGGCGGGCGACGAGCTGCCACCCCTGAAGATCCCGGTCACCCGCACGCTGATCGTCGCGGGCGCGATCGCCTCCCGGGACTACCAGGACGTGCACCACGACCCGGAACTGGCCCGGCAGAAGGGCTCCCCGGACATCTTCATGAACATCCTCACGACGAACGGCCTGGTGGGGCGCTACATCACCGACCACTTCGGACCCCGGACCGTGCTCAGGAAGGTCGCCATCAGGCTGGGCGCGCCCAACTACCCGGGCGACACCATGGTGTTGAAGGGAACCGTGGAGACCGTGGAAGGCACCACCGCCACCGTTCGGATCGTGGGGACCAATCGCATCGGCAACCACGTGACCGGGACGGTCACCTTCTCGATCGGGGACGCCGAATGAGCGCACGCGCGCGTGACGCGCTCGGCGGCCGGGCCGCGATCGTCGGCATCGGGGCCACCGAGTTCTCCAAGGACTCCGGGCGCAGCGAACTGCGCCTGGCCGCCGAGGCGGTCCGCGCGGCGCTCGACGACGCGGGACTCACGGCGGCCGACGTGGACGGCATGGTCACCTTCACCATGGACACCAGCCCGGAGATCACCGTCGCCCAGGCCTGCGGGATCGGCGAGCTGTCCTTCTTCTCCCGCGTCCACTACGGCGGCGGCGCGGCCTGTGCGACCGTCCAGCAGGCGGCGCTCGCGATCGCGGCGGGCGTGGCCGAGGTGGTCGTCTGCTACCGCGCCTTCAACGAACGCTCCGGCCGTCGTTTCGGCTCGGGCGTCCAGCACCGCGAACCCTCCGCCGAGGGGGCCGCCCTCGGCTGGTCCCTGCCCTTCGGCCTGCTCACCCCGGCCTCCTGGGTGGCGATGGCGGCCCAGCGCTATCTCCACACCCACGGCCTCGGTCCGGAGGCATTCGGCGAGGTGGCGGTGACCGGCCGCGCCTACGCGGCCACCAATCCGGCCGCCTGGTTCCACGGCCGCCCCATCACCCTCGCCGACCACGCGGCCTCCCGCTGGATCGTCGAGCCGCTCAGGCTCCTGGACTGCTGCCAGGAGACCGACGGCGGCCAGGCGATCGTCGTCACCTCCCTCGCACGCGCGCGTGACCTCCCCCACCGGCCCGCCGTCATCGCGGCCGCCGCCCAGGGCGCGGGCCGCGCCCAGGAACAGATGACCAGCTACTACCGCGACGACCTCACCGGCCTGCCCGAGATGAACGTCGTCGCCCGCCAGCTGTGGCGCACCTCCGGCCTCACCCCCGAGGACATCGACGTGGCGATCCTCTACGACCATTTCACCCCGTTCGTCCTGATGCAGCTGGAGGAGTTCGGCTTCTGCGCCCGGGGCGAGGCCGCGGACTTCGTACGCCGGGCCTCGCTCCCCCTCAACACCCACGGCGGCCAGCTGGGCGAGGCCTACCTGCACGGTATGAACGGCATCGCGGAGGCCGTACGCCAGGTGCGGGGGACGGCCGTGAACCAGATACCCGGGGCGCGGCGCACCCTGGTGACGGCGGGGACGGGCGTACCCACGTCCGGGCTGGTGCTCACCGGGGACGGGTAGCCCCCAGGGGTCATCCCGCAGTAGACGTGCCCCCCTCGTCCACCTTCAGGAGGTGCAGCAGGCCCCACCTCTACAACCTGAGGGGGAGTCCCCTTCGGGACCTGTGGCCGATGAGCGGGGGGCGGTCGCGAATCTAGCGTGGAGCCATGACCACACCCGTCTGCACCAGCGCTTCGAAGGCCGCCGTACCGGCGACGCAGACCCTCGCGTACCCGTCGTTCGCCTCGTACGTGAAGGCCCGCCAGCCGGTGCTGCTGCGTACCGCCCGCTCGCTCACCGCGAACCCGAGCGACGCGGAGGACCTGCTGCAGACCGCCCTGACCAAGACCTATGTCGCCTGGGAGCGCATCGAGGACCACCGGGCCCTCGACGGCTATGTGCGCCGCGCCCTGCTGAACACGCGCACCTCGCAGTGGCGCAAGCGCAAGGTCGACGAGTTCGCGACCGACGAAATCCCCGAGCCCGACCCCGTGCCCGGCGACGACGACCCCGCCGAGCAGCAGGCGCTGCACGACGCGATGTGGCGGGCGATCATGAAGCTGCCGGCGCGGCAGCGGGCGATGGTCGTCCTCAGGTACTACGAGGACCTCAGCGAGGTGCAGACAGCCGAGGTGCTCGGAGTCTCCGTCGGGACCGTGAAGTCGGCGGTGTCGCGGGCGCTGGGCAAGCTCCGCGAGGACCCCGAGCTGGTGCTCGCACGGTAGGGAACGGTAGGGAGCGGTAGGGAACCGTCGGCGACGCTCGGCCGTTGTGAGGGCATCACGAGCGGACGTCGTGGGGGCGACACGATCGGACGTCGTGAGGGCATCGTGACGTGATCGATCGCCCGGCTCTAGTGACATACCGCGCGGTATGTGCGCAGAATCGGCGCGACCCTTACTACCGCGCAGGCAATGTCGCCCCGGGAGGACGCCGTGCTGAGCACGATGCAGGACGTACCGCTGCTGATCTCCAGGATCCTGACCCACGGGTCGTCGATCCACGGCACCTCACAGGTGACCACCTGGACCGGCGAGCCGGAGCCGCACCGCCGCTCCTTCGCCGAGGTCGGCGCCCGCGCCGCCCAGCTGGCGCACGCCCTGCGCGAGGACCTCTCAGTCGCCGGGGACGAGCGGGTGGCGACCCTGATGTGGAACAACGCCGAGCATGTCGAGGCCTACTTCGCGATCCCCTCCATGGGTGCGGTGCTGCACACCCTGAACCTCCGCCTCCCGGCCGACCAGCTGACCTTCATCGTGGGCCATGCGGCCGACCGGGTCGTCATCGCCAACGGCTCGCTGCTCCCCCTGCTCGCCCCGCTGCTCCCGCACCTCAAGACGGTCGAGCATGTGGTGGTCTCCGGCCCCGGCGACCGCACGCTCCTCGAGGGCTCCCACGCGCGCGTGCACGAGTACGAGGACCTGATCGCCGGCAAGCCCACCACGTACGACTGGCCCGAGCTGGACGAGCGCCAGGCCGCGTCCATGTGCTACACCTCCGGCACCACGGGCGACCCCAAGGGCGTGCTCTACAGCCACCGTTCGATCTATCTGCACTCCATGCAGGTCAACATGGCCCAGTCGATGGGCCTGACCGACCAGGACACCTCGCTCGTGGTGGTCCCCCAGTTCCACGTCAACGCCTGGGGCCTGCCGCACGCCACCTTCATGACCGGCGTCAACATGCTGATGCCGGACCGCTTCCTGCAGCCCGCGCCCCTCGCCGAGATGATCGAGCGCGAGCGGCCGACGCACGCGGCCGCGGTCCCCACCATCTGGCAGGGCCTGCTCGGTGAGCTCGCCGCCAAGCCGCGTGACGTCTCCTCGCTCACCCAGGTCACCATCGGCGGCTCGGCCTGTCCGCCCTCCCTGATGGAGGCCTTCGACAAGCTGGGCATGCGGGTCTGCCACGCCTGGGGCATGACGGAGACCTCCCCGCTCGGCACCGTCGCGCGCCCGCCGGCCCACGTGGTCGGCACGCCCGAGGAGTTCGCGTACCGCCTCACCCAGGGCCGCTTCCCGAGCGGCGTCGAGGCCCGCCTCACCGGCCCCGGTGGCGAGCGCCTCCCCTGGGACGGCGAGTCCGCGGGCGAGCTGGAGGTCCGCGGCCCCTGGATCGCCGGCGCCTACTACAACGGCCCGGACACCGAACCCCTGCGCCCGGCCGACAAGTTCAGCGAGGACGGCTGGCTGAAGACGGGTGACGTCGGCACCATCTCCGCCGACGGCTTCCTCACCCTCACCGACCGCGCCAAGGACGTCATCAAGTCCGGCGGCGAGTGGATCTCCTCGGTCGAGCTGGAGAACGCCCTGATGTCCCACCCGGACGTCATGGAGGCCGCCGTCGTCGCCGTCCCCGACGAGAGGTGGGGCGAGCGTCCGCTGGCCACGGTCGTCCTCAAGGAGGGCTCCACCGCCGACTTCGAGTCCCTGCGCGCGTTCCTGGCGAGCGATGTCTGCAAGATCGCCAAGTGGCAGCTCCCGGAGCGCTGGTCGATCATCGAGGCGGTCCCGAAGACGAGCGTCGGCAAGTTCGACAAGAAGGTGATCCGCAAGCGGTACGCGGAGGGGGAGTTGGACGTCACCCAGCTCTGAGCGGTACAGACGCACGAGGGGCATGAGGTGTAGGAGGGGTACGGCGAACAGGGCGCCCCGGGCCGGACCCGGAGCCCTGGTCGTCGTACGGCAGTCGTCACCGCCGTACCGACGTGGCAGCCCATCCCAAGGCCAGCCACACGCCCGCCACCGCGCACACGCCACCCCAGCCCCACCCTCCGAAGGCCGAGGCGGCGAGTGCCGAGGCCGTCGCGCCGCCGGCGAAACCGGCCACGACATACGCCGTGTTGGCGGTGGCCGGGGTCGAGGTCGTCGTCAGGGCGAGGGTCTGGTTGGCGACGTGGGAGGCGACCAGGGCCGCGTGCACGGCGATCGCCGCGACGAACAGCGCCCACAGCTGGTGTCCGCCGAGCCAGAACAGCGGCACGGACACGGCGGCGAGCAGATACGCCGACCGTACGACCTTGGCGGCGCCGAAGCGGTCCACGAACCCGCCGGCCAGCGGCGCCACGACGCTCGCGGCCAGTCCGAAGAGGCCGAAGAGCCCGGCGGTCGCGGTCGACAGACCGTAGGACGAGCCGGTCAGCAGGAGGGCCAGCGAGGTCCACAGCGCGCTCCAGGCGCCGTACATCCCCGCCTGCCGTACGCACGCGCGCCACAGGTCGGGCGAGCGGCGCACGACGGACGGCAGGGCGGTGAGGCCCGAGAAGAGCGGGCCGGAGCGGCGCACCTGCTCCGCCGGCAGGGCGTACGCGGTCGCGAGTCCGAGGACGGCCGTCAGGGCGGCCGCGCCCACGAACACCACCCGCCAGCCGTAGGCCTGTCCGATCAGTCCGCCGAGCACCCGGGCCGCGACGACGCCGGTGAACAGGCCCGCGATGACGGCCGCGACATGGCGGGCCCGGCGGTCGGCGGGGGCGCGCCGGGCGACCAGCGGGACCAGCAGCTGGGGGACGACGGTGGCCGCGGAGGCGACCAGGACGGCGGCCGCGAGGGCGGTGGTGCCGGTGGCGAGCGCGGCGGCGGTCAGGGCCGCGGTGGTCACGAGCGAGAGGGTGGCGACCAGGCGCCGCCGGTTCACGCTGTCGCCGAGCGGGGCGAAGACGAGCAGGCCGAAGGCGTAGCCGAACTGCGCGACGGAGGCGACCCAGGCCACCGCGGAGGGCGTCGAGCCGTAGTCGCGGGCGATGAGGGGGAGCAGCGGGGCCGCGAGGTAGATGTTGGCGGCCGTGACGGCGGTGCAGACGGCGATGAGGACGAGGAGGAGCGAGCCCGCGCGCCCGGCGGGGGCCTTGCTGGACCGTCCCGTGGTGACGGTGGCTGTCGGCATGACCGGGGACCCTTCGAGTCAGGTCTAACAACTAACTGGTTGGTTGGTCGAATGGCTCAACAGTCTGGGAGCTCCGCCGATTCCCTGTCAACCAAATAGTTGGTTACTTGTCCGGACTGCCCCTACCCTGGCCCCATGGCAGCAGCAAGGGACCCCGAGGCCACCCGGACCCGGATCTTCGAGGCGGCGGTCGCCGAGTTCGCCCGGCACGGCATCGCGGGCGCCCGCATCGACCGCATCGCGACCGAGGCCAAGGCCAACAAGCAGCTGATGTACGCCTACTTCGGCAACAAGGCGGAGCTGTTCACGAAGGTCCTGGGCAAGGTCATGCTCGATCTCGCGGTCGCCGTCCCGGTCGACCCGGACGACATCGAGAGCTGGATCGACCGCCTCATGGACTACCACGAGGCCCACCCCGAGGTGCTGCGCCTGCTCTTCTGGGAGGGCCTGGAGTACGGCTCCAGCACCGAGCTGCCCGACGAGGCCGAACGCCAGGAGCACTACCGCCACAAGGTCGCGACCCTCGCCGACGGCCAGGCCCGCGGTGTGGTCACCGACGCCATCCCACCCCGGGACCTGCTGTTCCTGCTGATCGCCGTGGCCAACTGGGCCGCGGTGGTCCCGCAGATGAAACGGATCCTGGTGGGCGGCGAGCCTGCGGACCGGGAGCGGCTGCGGGCATCGGTGCGGGAGGCGGCGCGCAGGCTCGTGGCCAAGTAGGACAGCGCTTTTCGGGGCGCGGCGTTTTCGGGGCGCGGTGCTTTCAGACCCGGTGCTTCAGGGGCGGTGCTTTCAGGGGCGCTGAGCGCGCCCTAGTTCGTCCCGATCCGGGCCAGCAGGTCCACGATCCGCGACTGGACCTCCTCACTCGTCGACCGCTCGGCGAGGAAGAGGACCGTCTCACCCGAGGCCAGCCGAGGCAGATCGGCCTGGTCGACGGCGGCCGTGTAGACGACGAGCGGTGTGCGGTTCAGCTGCCCGTTGGCCCGCAGCCAGTCCACGATCCCGGCCCGCCGCCGGTGCACCTGCATGAGGTCCATCACGACGAGGTTGGGCCTGAGCTGCCCGGCCAACGTCACCGCGTCCGCGTCACTCGCCGCGCGGGCGACCTGCATGCCCCGCCGCTCCAGCGTCGCGGTCAGCGCCAGCGCGATCTCCGCGTGCTCCTCGATCAGCAGCACGCGCGGCGGGTGCTGCTCGCTGTCCCGCGGCGCCAGCGCCTTCAGCAGGACGGCGGGATCGGCGCCGTACGCCGCCTCCCGCGAGGCCTGGCCGAGGCCGGCGGTCACCATGATCGGCACCTCGGACGCCACCGCCGCCTGCCGCAGCGACTGCAGCGCGGTCCGTGTGATCGGCCCGGTGAGCGGGTCCACGAACAGCGCGGCGGGGAACGCCGCGATCTGCGCGTCGACCTCCTCGCGCGACTGCACGATGACGGGCCGATACCCACGGTCGCTGAGCGCCTGCTGGGTCGTCACGTCCGGCGCGGGCCACACCAGCAGCCGCCGCGGATTGTCCAGCGGCTCCGGGGGCAGCTCGTCGTCCATCGGCTGCGGCCGCGGGGTGTCCGGGATCTCGACGGCCCCACCGGGACCGTCCAACGGCTCGGGCCCCTCGGCGGCGTTCACGTCCGGCGCCCCTATGGCGTACGACCGCCCGGCCGCCTCGGTGGCGTGCGCGAGCCGCGACTGCCCGGTCGGCGACGCCGTGGACACCGCCTGCTCGGCCGCCGGATGCGGACGCGCCCCCTGCTCCGGCGCCGCCGCGGCAGCGGGGTCGGGCCGGGTGCCCAGCTTGCGGCGCCGTCCCGAACCGCCGGGCTGCTGCGGGGGAGGCGTGGCCGCCCCCGGCTGTTGCACCTGGGCCGCCTGCCGGGTGAACGGAACCCCCTGCCCCAGGGTCCGCACGCTGAACGCCCGGCCCTGGGTGGAGTTCGGGTCGACGGCCGCGGCGGGCGCGGCGGGCGCCGCCACGGCTTCGGCGGGCAACGGCTGCGCCGGCGAGGGCGCGCCGGGCGCCGGAGTGGACCGACCGGCGTCGGGGGCCTGCGCGGGCTGGTTCGGGGTCGGGGGTACGGCGGTGGCGGCGCCGTTCGCTGGTACGGGGGTGCCGGTGCCGGAGGTGTCGCGGCCGGTGGGCCACGGCTGGGAGGGGGGCGGGGTCTGTGCCGGGGCCGGTGCCTGGGGCTGGATCTGCGGCTGGGGTGTCTCGGCGGGGAGGGGTCCGCCGGGGGCCGGTACCGGCTGGGCCGGGGCCTGGAGGGGCGAGGCCGGGGCGGGTGCGGTCTGCGGGATCAGACCGGCCTGTCCGGTCGCGTTCTGCACGGGGACACCCGGGAACTGGGCCGCCGGCACCGTGCCGGGGACCTGCGGGGCAGGGGCGGTGGGAACTCCCACGGGCACGGGCCGGCCCGGAACGGCCGCCTGGACTCCTTGCCCGCCCTGTGCGGGGACCGCCTCCGCGGGCTGGGCCACGGCCCGTCGACGGCGGCCCGTCGGCGCGTTGGTGGGGTGCGGCTGGGGCGGGGTGTGGTCGTCGGCCTGGTCGTGCGGTACGGCGTCGTGCCGGCCGTCGTCACCGTGACCGTTGGCGGGGACGGGGGTAGGGGCGGGGGCGGGAGCCGCCGGCGGAACGGGGGCCGGTGCCTGCATGTGCCCGGGCAGCTGTCCTTGACCGGGCACCTGGCCCGGACCGGCCACCGGAACCTGACCGGGGACCTGCCCCTGAGCCTGGCCCGAAATGTGCCCCGGCAACGGAATCTGCCCCTGGGCCTGTACCTGTACTTCTCCCGGTCCCGTCGCCTCTGTGCCGTCGGCCGGCCTGTCCGCGTCGGCGGGCGGGAGGGCGAACACCGAACGGGGGGCCGCCTCCTGCGCCGCGGCACGCTCCGACGCGGCCGTGAGGGCACGTCGCCGCCGCCCGTCCTGCTGCGATGTCCCCTCACCGGCCGGGCCCTGCCCGGCGATCTGGAGCTCTCCCTGCGGCCGGCCCGGTCCGCCGGAGCCGCCCGCGGGCAACGCCGCCGGCAGCGCGTGCTGCTCCCCGTCCTCGCGCCGGGCCCGACGTCCGGCCGGCACCGGCACACCCTGCGGCGGTACGGTCCCGCCGAGACCGGTGTTCACGGCGGGAGACCCGGCGCCGTGCTCGCCGGCCATCACCACGGCACCCTCGGCCACACCGGCTTCGGCGCCCTCGGCACCTTCGGCGGGCCGTCCACGACGCCGCCCGGTACCGCCGGAGTCGTCCCCGTCGTCGCCGGAGGCCTGCGCCGGCAGGGACACGGCCTGTTCCTGCTCGTCCACCGCCCGACGCCTGCGCCGCCCGGTGGGGGCCAGTGACTCGTCGGTCACGGCCGGGACGTCGACCTCGAGGAAGGAGTCGGTGGAGGAGCGCCGCGCCCGCCGCCGCCCGCCGCCCTCGGCAGGGGTGGTCTCCACAGGGGCGATCTCCCTGGGGGAGGCCTCCACCGGGGCCGGCTCCACCGGGGCGGCCTCCAGCGCGGCCGGACCGGGAACCGCGACGGCCCCCGCCCCACCGCCGATGGGTACCTCGAGGACGTACGCGCTGCCGCTCATGCCCGGCACTTCGTGCGTCTGGAGCACACCGCCGTGGGCGCGCACGATCCCGCGCACGATCGGCTCGTGCACCGGGTCTCCCCCGGCGTACGGCCCGCGCACCTCGATCCGTACGCCCTCGCCGCGCTGCGCGGCCGCCACCACGACCGTGTTGTCCATGTAACCGCCCGCGGACACGGGAGAGTTCCCGGTCGCGTCGACCCCGGCCACGTCCGCGATGAGATGCGCGAGCGCGGTCGCCAGGCGCTGGGCGTCGACCTCCGCCTCGATGGGCGGCGCGTGTACGGCGAACTGGACGCGCCCCGGCCCGATGAGCTCGACCGCGCCGTCCACACCGGCGGCGACGACCGCGTCGAGCATGACGTTCGTACGGACGATGTCGTCGGCGCCCGCGTCGAGGCGCTGGTAGCCGAGGACGTTGTCGATGAGGTTGGTGATGCGGGAGTAGCCGGCCGAGAGGTGGTGCAGGACCTGGTTGGCCTCGGGCCACAGCTGCCCGGCGTCGTCGGCGGCGAGCGCGGAGAGCTCGCGGCGCAGTTCGTCGAGGGGGCCGCGCAGGGAGCGCCCCAGCAGGGTGAGGAGCTGGTCGTGGCGCCCGGCGAGGGCTTCGTAGCGGTCCTTCTCACGCTCACCGAGCGAGGCGTACCGCTCCTCGCCGGCGGCGAGTTCCTCGTCGTGCCGCTCCTGGAGCTCCTCCAGCTCGGTGATGTGCTTCTGGCGCAGCGCGGTCAGCTCGGAGGCGTGCTCCTCCTCGAGCCGCTCCAGCTCCTCGGCGTGGGCCTTCTCGGCGGCGGACTTCTCGTCGGCGAGGGCGTC
Source organism: Streptomyces sp. NPDC102270 (assembly GCF_044766405.1). Classification (NCBI taxonomy): domain Bacteria; kingdom Bacillati; phylum Actinomycetota; class Actinomycetes; order Kitasatosporales; family Streptomycetaceae; genus Streptomyces; species Streptomyces sp. NPDC102270. The sequence continues at coordinate 390,275 of NZ_JBIWLX010000005.1, forward strand.
GTAGGGCCGCCGGTCGGTGAAGGTGAGCACGGCGCCGACGAGCTGGTCGCCGTCGCGCACGGGCGCGGTCGTCAGGTCGACCGGGACCTTCTCGCCCTTCTTCGACCACAGCACCTGTCCGCGCACCCGGTGCTTGCGCCCGGAACGCAGGGTGTCGGCGAGCGGGGAGTCCTCGAACGGGAAGGGGGTGCCGTCGACGCGCGAGTGCAGGATGAGGTCGTGGAGCTCACGTCCGCCGAGGTCGCTGGCCCGGTAACCCAGTATCTGGGCGGCGGCCGGGTTGACGAGCACGATCCGCCCGTCGGTGTCGGTCCCGACGACACCCTCCGCGGCGGCACGCAGGATCATCTCGGTCTGCCGCTGTGAACGCGCCAGCTCGGCCTCGGTGTCGACGGTCCCCGTCAGATCCCGTACGACGAGCATGAGCAGCTCGTCACTGCTGTAGCCGGAACCGTCGTAGGCCTGCTGGCCGTTCTCCAGGTTGGCGCTGGTGACCTCGACGGGGAACTCGCTCCCGTCGGTCCGCCGCGCCATCATCCGGGCCGGCTTGGTCCGCCCGCGCGGGTCCATGTGGTCGGGCCGCCGCATGGAGCCCGGGATGAGCCGTGAGTCGAACTGCGGCAGCAGATCGAGCAGGCCGCGCCCTACCAGAGCCGTGCCGGGCGCCTCGAACGCCTCCAGGGCGATGGTGTTGGCGTTGACGACGGTCCCGTTGGCGTTGACCAGCACCAACGCGTCGGGAAGCGCGTCGAGTATGGCTGCGAGGCGAGCAGCGCCTCGGGATGGCCTGCTGCTCACGAGACGCTTCCTCCCTGTTACCGCACCTTGCCGACCGTTCGGGCCATCTTGCCAAGGGGCCCGCGACGTGTCACGCGAGGGAGTCTAAGCGCAGCGGTTGGGCGGGGGTGCCGGATGAGAGGGAGGTCGCACGACGAAGTGAGGTAGAACGTGTGACCGCCTCCCGGCGGGCTAGGTGTCCATGCCGGGGAGGAGCGGCACGAACCGGTCCCAGCGCGCGGTCTCGCAGCCGTTGCTCCGGTCGAACCGGGCGTCCACGGGGCGCCCGGCCCAGGTCCCCGTGACATGGGCGGTGGCGGGACCGCCGTAGAGCATCGTGCAGACGCTGCCCTCGGGGACGGGGGCGAAGGTGTCCTTCCCCCACCGCGTGTTCCGCTCCAGCGCGGCGCAGGCGCCGACGGGGTCGGGGTGGGTTCCGCGGGAGGGGTGACAGTGGAGCTCGAAGGTCTGGTCGGCACCAGTGCCTGTGTCTCGGACGGTGACGCTGAGGTGGTCGCCGGTCTCGGTGTACGCCGCTGCGGGGGCGGGAGCCAGGGCGGCAAGGAACAGGGGGAGCGGGCTCAAGCGGGCGAGCCGGGTGAGTCGGGGATGCCGGGGGACCCGGGTGGCGTATGACATGCCCTGACTAACGGTGGACGCGGCCGTACGTTGCGCGGAAGCACTTTGCCCTGCGCCCCGCCCGCCTAGTACCGTGGGAACCGATTGGTGGCACGACCTTCGACTGTGTCATCATCTGCACGCACCACTCGCGCTCGCGCGGGCGGCTGTGCTGGAGGCGTCGCCTAGTCCGGTCTATGGCGCCGCACTGCTAATGCGGTTTGGGACTTACATCCCATCGAGGGTTCAAATCCCTCCGCCTCCGCGCAAGATCACCGAAGCCCCGGTCCGAGCGACCGGGGCTTCGTCGTTCCCGGCCGTTCCCGATCTCGCTCAGATGTACGTTTCCGCAGCTCGCAAGGGGTATGGCAAACGGATTTCACATGGGAGCGGCAGTCATGTAATGTTCTTCCTGTCGCCGCGAGCGGCCCGGAAGGGCAAGGAACGGCGAGAAAAACAGAACAAGCACTCGTAGCTTAACGGATAGAGCATCTGACTACGGATCAGAAGGTTGCAGGTTCGAATCCTGCCGAGTGCACAGCATTTCAAAGCCCCCTCGGGATCATCCCGGAGGGGGCTTTGTCGTGCCGTACAGCAGCGAAGTACGGCAACGGGTCGAGGCCACCTGATCGGTGTGTGACCCCGAGGGCAGTAAATTTACTGCCCTGCGGGCCATCAGACGGTCTGAGAGCCACCCATCACTGCGGAGAGTTTGCCAAGCGCGGCACGTACCTCTTCCTCACTCGCCTCCGCGTAGAGCTCCATCGTCATGGCGATCTGCGAGTGGCGGAGGACGCGCTGAGCCACCTTCGGGTGGACCCTGAGGGCGACCAGGAGGGAGCCGCATGTGTGCCGGTTGTTCCGGAGCGGGATCACTCGGAGGCCGGCACGTCGGGCGCGCAGGGCGAACATGCGGGTGAGGTTGCCGGGTTCGATCGGCGTCCCGTACTTCGTCGTGAAGACCCGCCCCCGGGTGTCCCGTCAGAGCTCCCCACCCAACGGCTTGGTGAACACGTAGTCCGACTCTTCCCACAGATCGCCGCCCGCCAAGGGGTGCCCCGGACACGGGGGCACCCCTCTGGCATTGCAGGCTGGAGGCTGCTGTTCCGGACCGTCAGTACAGCGCCTTGTAGACGCCCCAGCCGCTGCCGATCTTCGCACGTGCTCCGAAGCCGCCCTTGCCGTTGCCCGCCCAGCGGTACAGGTTGCCTGCGGAATCGCGGGTGACGAGGTCATTGCGCCCGTCCTGAGTCAGGTCGCCGACGCCGACCAGGGCGTTGTACGCGTTGAAGCCCGAGGCGATCTTCGCGCGCCCCCCGAAGCCGCCCTTTCCGTTGCCGTACCAGCGATAGAGGTTCCCGGCCCTGTCCCGGCCCAGAAGGTCTCCGGTTCCATCGCCATTGAGGTCGCCCACGCCCACCAGCGCCGTGTAACCGGACAGCCCGGTGCTGATGCGTACCCGGGCCTTGAACGTGCCCTTGCCGGTGCCGGCGTAGAACCACAGGACTCCGGACCGGTCACGGGTCAGCAGGTCGGACCGGCCGTCACGGTTGAGGTCCCCGGACGACGTCAGCAGGTTGTACTGGTTCCAGCCCTTGCCGATGACAGTGGACTTGTTGGTTCCCCGGGCGAAGTACACCTGCCCGAAGCCCCAGTACGCACGCAGCTCGCCGGTGGAGTTGCGGACCAGCATGTCCGCGAACCCGTCGCCGTTGAGGTCGCCGGCCGGCACCAGGGTGGAGGAGGTCGGCCAGTCCGCGGTGTAGCTGCGGTTGTAGAAGTGCCCCTTGGGATGCCCCTCCCACGAGTCGGTCCGGCCGTCCTTCCGGACCGCCACCATGTCCGGGAACCCGTCGCAGTCGTAGACATGGGTCGGCAGGGCGCCGCACATCACGTCCAGGCCGCCGCTTCCCACGCGCACCGGCGTGGTTCCGCCGTTGAACCTCGCGGTCAGCTGCCAGGTGTAGAGACCGCTCGGGGCGGGAGCACCGTTCGACTCCCGGCCGTTCCACGAGGCCGAGATGCCGTTGAGACCCCGTTCGGCCCCACCGCGCACCACGGCCACCCGGCGCCCGGTCGTCTTCTGGGCGATGTCCAGTTCCCAGGAGTCCACGGGGCGGCTCAGCAGCAACGAGGCCGTCCAGGTCGAGTAGTACGACGACGTGGTCCTCGGCGCGACGCTCCCGGAGGTGTACGCCTCCCCTATCACCGGAGCGGAGCCCGGTACCCCGGCCGCGCTCACATGCACGCGGCGATCGGCGTCCACGTAGGCGATGTGGCCGCTGTACTTGTCCACGGTCCACGTGATCCTGCGGTCGTCCGCGAGCGTTCCGGCCGGGAGGGCGGCCATGGAGCGCTCCGCGAGCGGGCTGCCGGTGTGGAAGTCCGTCAGCTTGAGTTCGCCCGCGTCCCGGTCGTGCCGGACCACGTAGCCGTCGCCGAGCATGGCGGGGCCCGACGGCACTGCGAAGCCGCGGTTGTTCGTCAGGTCGTACACCCCGGCCTGCTTGTCGGCACCGCAGGACCAGTAGAGCCAACGCGCCGTCGCCTGCAGTTCGGTGGGCACGCAGGCGGTACCGGTCCGCACGGTGCGGACGGTTTTGCCGGGAGTGGCAGCGTCCGAGGTCAGCCGCTCCGCGGTCAGCGTGCCGGGGCTGCCGGGGGTCGCGCTCCACAGGGTGGAGTACCAGAGCGCCGCGGCCTGCACCGGGCGGCTGCGTACGACCTTGTTGTAGCCCGGGTCGATCAGATATTGGGTTCTCGGGGACCCGCCGTCCACCACCACGTACGAGTACGACGCGTCCCTGACCTCGCCGCCACTGCCGGGCAACGGCACCTGCGCGTGCGACGTGTACGCGTCCACGCGGGTTTCCAGGTAGGTCCGCCCTGCTGTCTCGGAAAGGAAGGACAGTCCGTACCAGTTGCCCTCCACGCTCCGCACGCAGTCCTCACCCGTCGCACAGCGCACGGCGGACGTGGGCATGCCCGCGGGCAGGGGCTTGGCCGCTCCCGCGACGGGGACCGGCCCGGTACCGACGTCCTGCTGGTAGAGGGAGAGCTTGCCCGCCAGGCTGTCCACCCGGTTCAGGGTGCCCCGGTACAGGTTCAGTCCGAGGACCTTGGCGATCACCGGGGGCAGCGGCTGGGCCACCTCGTGCGCCGGCGCCCCGCCGGAGCCGGCGGCGAAGCGGTGCACCGCCCAGTCGCCGGTGCCGGAGCCGCCGACGAGCAGGGCGCTCCCGTCCGCCGTCTGCGGTGGGGAGTCCGACACGATCGCGATGTGGTCGAGTGCGGTGCTCGGCTCCCCGCCGTCGAGCGGCCGGGACGTCAGCCGCCGACCGAGCGTGGTGCCCGAGGTGGTGTCAGGGCCCGAGGTCAGGAGGGTGCCGCCGAGGAGGGCCACGGGAGCCGCGTCGTCGGGGATCGGGAACTCCTGCGCCCCGGAGGAGAGGTCACCGCGGGGCAGCCAGCGCAGCCCGGTGAAGCCATGCTTCCACCAGGCGACGCGGTCGGCGCTCAGCAGGATGCGCAGGCCCTCGCCGCTCATCGTCTCGGGGAGAGGGGTGATCACGGCGGTGGTGGGGTCCAGCAGGCCGTACCGGTACGCGCCGTCCTGCCGGAAGGAGATCACCGCGCCGCGGTCGTCCGTGGCACCCTGCTGCAGGGACAGGCTGCTCAGCTGAGCACCCGCGGGCAGGCCGGTGATGTGCAGCGGTTGCGCGGGATCGGTGCCGGTGTCGAGGAGCACACCGTCGGAGCTGGTGGTGCTGGTCGCGGACTCCAGGGCCAGCACCTTGCCCGCGACGGTCCCCCGGAACGTGTAGCCGGCCGGGAGCTGCGCCTCCCGGCGCTCACCGGTGTGCGGATCGAGCAGGGTGTACCAGGCGGTGCCCCGGGCCGGGCTCGGTGAGATGGCGAGCAGGTCTCCGCCGGCACCGACGGGGCATACGAGCGCGTTGGCCGGCAGGGTCTGCAGGCCGGGCACCTGCGTCGAAGTGCCGCTCGCGAAGTCGGTCCAGGTGTAGCCGTCCCGGCCCTCCTGCTGGTGCAGAAAACCGGTGTTGCCCGCCGCCAGCGGGGTGTCCACACGGGGTGTGGCCCGATCGGCGGGCGGGATCACGACCTCCTGGGACGAGTCCGCCGCGGTCGCCGGCTGAGCGGCCCACGCGGGCGACGCGTCCACGGCGAGCGGGATGGCCGTACCGGCGACCGCCAGAATCGTGGCGGCCGCACCGAAAGCGAGACCCGCGCCGCCTCTGCGGCGGCGGCCTCCGTGCCGTGGTTCAGTCGACGTCCTGGGCGATGCCCTCACGTCTCCCCCTCGTTGATGTGACGATCTGCCGCGCGGCGCCCCGATGTGGCCGGACGCGCTCCCGCGTCACCCCCTGTGGCCGCGGTGGATCTTGCCGGCCGCTTGCGGTAGACGTTAGCCGATCAACGAAGTCCCAGTCCGTCCTGACGGGATTACGATCAGACAACCCGACGGCGCCCGGCGGGGCGGCCAGGGAGCGACCTCACTGTCCGGGTCTGTGTCCGGTGATCGACCGCCCCCGGACGGCCGCGCGGACAGGTGGAAAGCGTGTTGGCCGGCTGCCGCATATTGCCTCGCGGAGACAGTGCCGGCCTCCGTATGGTCTGAGCCGGGGACAAGGTTGAACGACAGCGCGAGCCGCACGGTGAGCCGAGAGACGGTGAGCAGAAGACGCCACGTCGCCAGGGGAGTGCCGGGTGGCTACCGGATCTGGGACAACCGAGGCCGCCGATGGTGGTGTGATCTCTACGAGTTGTGCCCTGACGATCTCCTGGCCGAGCTCAATGGCCAGGCGGACCAGGCACGGATCACCGCGCTGATGAAGCGCTGCCGGGCGCAGAAGCGATAAGTAGCCTTGCGGTCTGCCGTTCCTGTCGGCGCGTACGTCGTGTTGCGGCATGGGAGCAGCGGGACAGGGACCCGAGTGGACTTGTGATGCGGTACAGCAGAAGTACAGCAACCCCAGCAACCGGCAGTGTCCGACACCGACCCTCATAGGTCTCGTGGCAGCCTCTTTGGGCTTTGTCGTGGAGTACGGCATGACGTAGGGATCGTCATCCGCAGCGACTCCGTGGCCTTGAACCTCATTGAGCGGGCGGCTGGCTTCAAGGCCGGTGAGTCCGCGACTGGGCGGCGCTTTCGGACGTACGTGGTCACGTGGTGCTCGTGGCCAGGCCGTGGAAGGCCTCGGTGGTGCGGGGGTGGGCGAGTTCGTCGAGGAGATGGCGCCAGTCGGGGTCGGTCGCGGTGGGATGGGCCAGGTCCCAGGCGGTGAGGAGCGGGGCCAGTTCGGTCTCGGGGGAGATCTCGATCGGCGAGGTGGACGGGGAGGTCAGCAGCCGGCTCATGGGAGTTCCTTCAGGAGAGGGCGGAGCATGCAAGGCGCGTGAACTCGGGGGCGGGGCCCGGTGGTCCCGATCCGATGGCTTCTACGATGGCCCCCGTCCCGGGCCCGCGACATGGCGCCGGCCGCCCCATTCGGGGTGGGGGCAGCTGTACCCCCAGGGGGCTGCCTGCCCCCGTCGCGGGGTTGTCGTGGCCCTCTGCGATCGGGGCTGGGCGGGTTCTCGTGCATCGGCGGCAAGAGGGACTCTCGCGGTTTCCCGGGACGTACGACTGGCTCGTGGGCGGGGCCGCGGAGGTCGGGGAGTCGTACCAGGACGCGGCGGCCCGTGAACTCGCGGAAGAACTGAGGGTGTTCGGGGCGGTGCACGAGGTTGTCGTGACCGCCGCGCTCGTGCCCGATCCGGTGGAGATCGCGTGGCACGGGTGGTTCGGCGAGGGGGAGTTGCTGGAGGCGTCGGGCGGGGGCGTTCGTGTCCGACGGGGTGGAGGCTCTTCGGCGTTGCCCGGCGGTTGTCTGGCGCCTGAACGGACCGCTGGAGAGTCGGCAGCGCCCCCGTGCCGGTCGAGCCGGAGCCCCCTGCACGACGGCTTCCCCCGTAGCTCCCGTTCAGCAGGCCGTGCTCACCGCGGCCCTCGGCAGGGTCGGACGGGGCAGGGCGACCGTCCGGGCCGGGCGGTCGCCCTTGCGGGTGCCCCCGAAGACGAACAGGCGCAGGACCAGGAAGCGGCCGATGCCGGCGAGGGCGGAGGCGCTCAGGTAGACGACCTGTTCCGTGAGCACGCTCGGGGAGGACTGGACGGCGTGCAGGAGGAACATCGCGGCGCAGGTGACCGCGTACGCGGCGGCCGCCGAGCCGGAGGACTGCAGGTGCCGGCGCCGGCCGGGGCGGCGGCCGGTGCCGAAGGTGAACAGGGCGTGGAGCTCGGTGCACAGGAGCGTGGAGGCCACGGTGATCACCGCGTTCGCCATCGCCCACGGCATCGTCAGCGCCACCAGCGGTACGGCGAAGCTGGAGAGAACGCCGATCCCGCCGCCGCAGACGACGAAGCGCACGAAGGAGGCGAGCGGACCCGGGGCGGCCGAGGCGGTCGGAGAGGCCGGGGAGGGCTTCGACGGGGACTCGGTCCGGTCGGCCGTCTGCGGCTCCATGGGGTGTCCTCCGGCTCGGCGCTGGCTTGTCGATCCGCTTGATCCCGGGTGGATCAGCTGCGATCAACGATGCCGTCGCGGGCTCGCCGAAACGATGGAGTGGCCTCCCGGACCGAAGGTAGGGCTGGCTCCACCCCCGGGGTGGGGCGTCCCCGCTACTCGCCCTTCGCGTCCTTCGCCCGCAGCTCCTCGATATAGGCGAGCGCGAGGTTCGTCGAACGGCTGAACCAGTCGTGGTACGGCGATCTCGTCGGCGGAGTACTCCGCGAAGACGGCGTCGAGACGGTCGTAGTACGGCTGGTAGAGAGCGACGACCTTGGCCACGGCGTCGGGGAGCGCGGCGACCCGGACCCGGCGGCGGTCGGCAGGGTCGGGGACGCGGGTGACGTAGCCGGCGCGTTCGAGGCGGTTGAGGATGCCGGTGACCGCGCCGGTCGTGACATGGGCGTGCTCGGCGAGGTCTCCGGCGGTGAGGAGGTTCTCGCCGGCCTTCAGGACGCAGGCGAAGCTCAGCAGGTCGGTGACGTTCAGGCCCAGCCGCTGGGCCGACCCCGTTGTCAGGGCCAGAGCCACGGCCGCCGGAACCGACCACCCGACCCTGCGGCCCGGCAGCGATGTCAGTGGTGCCCCCTACTCTCGTGAGGGATGGCACAGGGATGGAAGTGCTCGGGGTTGTCGTGGTCGGCCGGCGGGCCCGTGCTGCGGTGGGACGGTGGGCGGCGCAGTGCGCTGACCTGGGGGAAGCGGGTGGCCTTCGGGGTCGCGGAGGGGGGTGGGCGGACATGTGTGGGAGCGCGGGGGCACGCGTGTCCGGCGCGGGCCGCGGTGTCGGGGCGGAGCACGGGGGCGCGGTGCGAGGAGTGTGCGCGGCTGGACCGGGCGCACTCCGTGGCCGCTGACACCCTCGCGGACGACCCCCGCCCGTACCGGGTATACCTGGCGTGGTTCGGGCCCGGCATGGTCAAGGTCGGCATCACGGCGCACGCGCGGGGCTCCGCCCGCCTGTTGGAGCAGGGCGCCGTCTGCTTCAGCTGGCTCGGCACCGGTCCGCTCATGGCCGCGCGGCGCACCGAGGAACTGCTGCGGGCGGCGCTCTCGGTACCCGACCGCATCCCGTACGGCGCCAAGCGGGCCGTACGATCCGCCCTGCCGGGGTCGGCCGCCGAGCGGGCCGCCGAAATCGCCGAACTGCACGCGCGGGCGGTGGCGCTGGGCGGCTGGCCGGAGTCCCTGGACCGCGCGCCGTACGAACCGGTCGACCACGTCGGGATCTTCGGCCTCGCGGGGCTGCCCGCCGCCGTGGGTGAGGTGAGCGAGCTCGTCGCGGGCGGGTCGCTGGGCGGGCGGCTCCTCGCGGCCGCCGGACCCGACCTGCACCTGGAGACCGCGGGCGGGGCAGTGGTCGTACTGGACACCCGGCTGATGACGGGGTGGGGGCTGGTCCCGGCCGACCGGTTGGAAATCACCGTGCCGATGAGAGAGTTCAAGGAGACGTCGGGGGTGCAGGACGGATTGTTCTGACGAGGGAGGACGGGGATGGACGTCACCGTGCAGTGGATACGCACGTCGTGGACGAAGCGGTCCCGTGGCGGTGAGGCCGCGACCAGGAGGAACGCGGCTCCGGTCGGCTTCGTGCTGCCGCCGTCCGCGGTGGGGCGGGACGGGGAGCCGTTCGTCCACGCGGTCCGGATGGACGAGCAGGACGACTTCGCACCGCACGGCCGGCAGGGCGACAGCCTCACCGGCGTCGACGTCCAACTCCAGGAGGTCGACGGGCGGTTGCGGGTCCTGCCCCGGGTGAGGCCGATGTTCGGGGTGCCGCCCCGGCCACGGCGGCGCCCGGCCGTGCGGCTCCAGCCCGGGCAGTGGGTGCAGTGGCGGCTCAACTACCGCTTCAGCAGCGCCGTGGGGATACAGGACTGGTCGTACTGGCTGGACACCTTCAACATCGCCTACGGCCCGGTCGGCGCCGAGGTGTTCCTCGGGGCGCCGACGGTCGGTGTGGACGAGCAGGGGCCGGTTCGGTAGCGGTTCCGGAATGCGGCCGGACGCCTCACCCGACCCGTCGGACAAGGCATTCCCCAGGTGTTCCCTGAGAGGCGCCTGTGTGTTTCTCAGGGAAATCACAGACTGCCGAAAGGGTGTTCTCAGGGGGCCCCGACATGGTGTCCACCATGACCACGACCTCGCCCCAGGGGCGCACCGAACTGCTGAGGCCGGACGGGAGCCCCGTCCGAGTGCTTGTGGTGGACGACGAGCTGTCGATCACCGAGCTGCTGTCCATGGCCCTGCGCTATGAGGGCTGGCAGATCCGCAGCGCGGGAGACGGCACGGGCGCCGTCCAGACCGCGCGGGAGTTCCGCCCCGACGCCGTCGTCCTGGACATGATGCTCCCGGACATGGACGGCCTCACCGTCCTGGGGCGGCTGCGGCGCGAACTGCCGGACGTGCCGGTGCTGTTCCTGACGGCGAAGGATGCCGTGGAGGACCGTATCGCCGGGCTCACCGCCGGTGGCGACGACTACGTCACCAAGCCGTTCAGTCTCGAAGAGGTCGTGGCCCGGCTGCGCGGCCTCATCCGCCGCTCCGGTGCGGCCGACCGCCGCTCCGACTCCGTGCTGGTCGTCGGTGACCTCACCCTCGACGAGGACAGCCACGAGGTCTCGCGGGCCGGGCAGAACATCCACCTCACCGCGACCGAGTTCGAGCTCCTGCGGTTCCTGATGCGCAATCCCCGGCGGGTGCTCAGCAAGGCGCAGATCCTCGACCGGGTGTGGTCGTACGACTTCGGCGGCCAGGCCAACGTCGTCGAGCTCTACATCTCCTACCTGCGCCGGAAGATCGACGCGGGACGTGAACCGATGATCCACACCCGGCGCGGCGCCGGCTATCTGATCAAGCCCGCCGCCTCATGAGCGGGCGACGACGGCCGCGGGCGCAGAAGCGGGCAGGGCGAGCAGGCAAGCCGCGCACGCTGCGGACGCGGCTCGTCGTCGCGTCGGTGGTACTGATCGCCGTGGTCTGCTCGGTGATCGGCACGGTGACCACACTCGCACTGCGGACCCATCTGTACGACCAGTTGAGCGGCAAGCTCAACGAGGCCGCGTCACGGGCGGCGCCGCGCGCTCTGCCGCCCGAGCAGCGCAACAACGGCGGCACCGACGACGACAAGAACAAGGGGGCCAACCCGCCCGGTGGACAGGGGAAGCGGCAGAACACCCCCGCCGGCTTCGTCATGGGCCCGGGGCCGGACGGCACGGTCGCGGCCAAGGTGGTCAAGGGCAAGATCACCGACGCCAAGCGCGGGGTGAAGTCCGACTCCGACCAGAACTACGGCATGACCGCCGCGAACCTCACGACCGCACAGGTCGAGGTGCTGAACGCGGTCCCCAAGGACAACGAGCAGCACAAGGTCGAGCTTCCCGGCATCGGTGACTACCTCGTCCGGTACACCAGCAACGACACCTCCGCCTACTACGTCGCCGTCCCCACCAAGGACGTCGACGCCACCATCGACACCCTGATCCTCGTAGAGATCAGCGTCACCGCCGCCGGTCTCGGCGCCGCCGTCATCGCCGGTTACGTCCTCGTCGGACTCGCCACCCGCCCCCTGCGCAGGGTCGCCAACACCGCCACCCGGGTCTCCGAACTGCCCCTGCACACCGGCGAGGTCAATCTGAGCGAGCGGGTGCCCGAGGCGGAGTGCGATCCGCACACCGAGGTCGGGCAGGTCGGCGCCGCGCTGAACAGGATGCTGGACCACGTCCACGGCGCCCTGCACGCACGGCAGCAGAGCGAGACGCGGGTGCGGCAGTTCGTCGCCGACGCCAGCCATGAACTCAGAACACCGCTCAGCTCCATCCGCGGGTACGCCGAACTCACCAGACGCGGCAGGGAGGAGGTCGGTCCCGACACCCGGCACGCCCTGGGCCGTATCGAGTCCGAGGCGGGCCGGATGACACTGCTCGTGGAGGACCTGCTGCTGCTCGCGCGCCTGGACGCCGGGCGGCCGCTCCAGTTCGAACAGACCGACCTCATCCCGCTCGTCGTGGACACCATCAGTGACGCCCGCGCGGCCGGCATGGGCCACAACTGGCGCCTCGACCTGCCCGACGAACCCGCCCTCGTCTCCGGCGACGCGGCCCGCCTCCAGCAGGTGCTCATCAACCTGCTGGGCAACGCCCGCAAACACACCCCGCCGGGTACGACGGTCACCGCGCGCGTGCAGCGGCGCGGACCGTGGATGTGCGTGGACGTCGAGGACAACGGCCAGGGCATCCCGCCCGAGCTGCTCCCGCACGTCTTCGAGCGGTTCGCGCGCGGCGACTCGGCGCGCTCCCGCGCCACCGGATCCACCGGCCTGGGCCTCGCCATCGTGCAGGCCGTCGCGACCGCACACGGCGGCGCGGTGACCGTGGACAGCGTTCCGGGGCGGACCGTGTTCACCATGCACCTGCCCGCGGTCGGGCCCGTGGCCCCCCGTCCGGCGCCCGAAACGAACTGGCAATCGCACTCACAGGCACAGCACAGCGCCGCCATATGGGTGCAACAGGGGGCTTGACCAGAGTCGTTCACATGCGAACCGACTCTTCTCCCGGCACCCTGCCGGCGCGGGAGCACCTCCCGGCCGGCGACGCCGGTACGCCTGTCCTGGACGTAGTGATCCCCGTCTTCAACGAGGAGAAGGACCTCCAGCCGTGTGTGCTGAGACTGCACGAGCACCTCGAGCGCACGTTCCCGTACGCGTTCCGCATCACCATCGCGGACAACGCGTCGACGGACACCACTCCCCTGGTGTCGCGGCGGCTGGAGGCGGAGATCCCGGAGGTCAAGGCCTTCCGGCTGGAGGAGAAGGGCCGCGGCCGGGCCCTTCGGACCGTCTGGTCCGCCTCCGACGCACCGATCCTCGCCTACATGGACGTGGATCTGTCCACCGACCTCAACGCCCTGCTGCCGCTGGTGGCACCGCTGATCTCGGGCCACTCCGACCTGGCGATCGGCTCCCGGCTCGCCCGCAGCTCCCGGGTGGTGCGCGGCCCCAAGCGCGAGTTCATCAGCCGCGCCTACAACCTCATCCTGCGCGGCTCCCTCCAGGCCCGCTTCTCCGACGCGCAGTGCGGCTTCAAGGCCATCCGGCGGGACGTGGCGCAGGTCCTGCTGCCGCTCGTCGAGGACACCGGCTGGTTCTTCGACACCGAGATGCTGGTCATCGCCGAGCGCGCGGGACTCCGTATCCACGAAGTGCCCGTCGACTGGGTCGACGACCCCGACTCCACCGTCCACATCGTGAAGACGGCGACCGAGGACCTCAAGGGGGTGTGGCGGGTGGGCAAGGCCCTGGCGAGCGGATCGCTGCCGCTGGACCGGATCACCCGGCCGTTCGGTGACGACCCGCGCGACCGCGAGATCCAGGACGTGCCGAAGGGGCTGGCCCGCCAGCTCGTCGGGTTCTGTGTCGTCGGCGGGCTGTCGACGCTCTTCTACCTGCTGCTCTACAGCGGCTTCCGCCAGTTCGGCGGCTCCCAGATCGCCAACGCGCTGGCCCTGCTGGTCTCCGCGGTCGCCAACACCGCCGCCAACCGGCGCCTGACCTTCGGGGTGCGCGGGCGGGGCGGCGCCGTCCGGCACCAGGCGCAGGGCCTGGTCGTCTTCGGCATCGGCCTCGCGCTAACCAGCGGCTCCCTCGCCGCGCTCAACGCGGCCAGCAGCGACCCCGCGCACTCCACCGAGCTGGCGGTGCTGATCGCCGCCAACCTCGCGGCGACCGTGCTGCGCTTCCTGCTCTTCAGGGCCTGGGTCTTCCCCGACCGCGGTGACGACCAGCCCCGCTCCACGGTGGTGGCCCACACCCCGTCCGCGCCGGCCCACCCCGTCCAACAGCCCTACGCGCCGCTGCCCCAGCGCCCGACGGCACACCAGTACGCCACGACGCCGTACGCCACGACGCCGTACACCCCGCCGTCCCCGTACGACACGACCGAGTTCCGCGCCGGTGAGGCCGCGGAGCAGCGCTCCCGGCAGGACGCCACCGTGCGGTTGCAGCCGGTGCGCCCGACCGACACCGACCCGAGGAACTCCTGATGACCACGCAGACCGACCATCCGAACCGGCAGGGTTCCGGGTGGGGTCCGGCGGCGACGGCCCCCGAGGCGCCCCTCGCTCCCCCGGCCCCCGAGTCCGGTGAACTCCAGCAGCCCTTCGTCCGCAGACTGTGGCGCGGCCGCCCCGAGGACCCGCGCTGGGCCCGCCCGGCCTTCCTCGGCCTGCTGGCCGCGACCCTCCTGCTCTACCTGTACAACCTGAGCGCCTCCGGCTACGCCAACTCCTTCTACTCCGCGGCGGTCCAGGCCGGCAGCCAGTCCTGGAAGGCGTTCTTCTTCGGTTCGCTGGACGCGGGCAACGCCATCACCGTCGACAAGCCCCCGGCCTCGCTGTGGCCGATGGAGCTGTCGGTGCGGATCTTCGGCCTGAACTCCTGGGCGATCCTCGCGCCCGAGGTCCTCATGGGCGTCGGCACGGTCGCCGTCGTGTACGCCTCCGTACGCCGCCGGTTCAGCCCCGCGGCCGGTCTGATCGCGGGCGCCGTGCTCGCGCTCACCCCCGTCGCGGCGCTGATGTTCCGGTTCAACAACCCCGACGCCATGCTGGCGCTGCTGATGGCGCTCGCCTGCTACTTCGTGGTCCGGGCCCTGGAGGACGGCCACACCAAGTGGCTGCTGTGGGCCGGTGTGGCGATCGGCTTCGCGTTCCTCGCCAAGACCCTGCAGGCCTTTTTGATCCTGCCGCCGCTGGCGATCGTCTACGCCGTCTGCGCGCCGGTCTCCGTCAGGAAGCGGCTAGGCCAACTGGCCGCTGCCACACTCGCGTTGGTCGTCTCGGGCGGCTGGTGGGTCGCGGTCGTCGAGCTGTGGCCCGCCTCCTCGCGCCCCTACATCGGCGGCTCCCAGAACAACTCCTTCCTTGAACTGACCTTCGGCTACAACGGTTTCGGCCGCCTCAGCGGCGACGAGACCGGCTCGGTCGGCGGCGGCGGTGGTGGCGGTGGCGGCACCGGCATGTGGGGCGAGACCGGCTGGGACCGGATGTTCAACTCCGAGATCGGCGGCCAGATCTCCTGGCTGCTGCCGGCCGCGCTGATCCTCCTGGCCGCCGGTCTGGTGGCGACCCGAAAACTCACGAGGACCAGCGTCACGCGTGGTGCGTTCCTGGTCTGGGGCGGCTCGCTGCTGATGACCATGGTCGTCTTCAGTTACATGGCGGGCATCTTCCACCAGTACTACACGGTGGCCCTCGCCCCCTACATGGCGGCCGTGATCGGCATGGGCGCGGGCATCCTGTGGGAGAAGCGCGCCGAGCTGTGGGCGTCGATCACCCTCGCGGCCTCGGTCGTGGCGGCGGCGGCCTGGAGCTACGTCCTGCTCAACCGCACCTCCGACTACTTGCCCTGGCTGAAGTACCTGGTCCTGATCGGCGGCCTGGTCGCCGCGCTCGGCCTGATCTTCGCGGGCCGCATCACCCGGCAACTCGCCCTCGCGGCGGCCTCCCTGGGCCTGGTCGCCTCGCTGGCCGGCCCGACGGCGTACACCCTGAGCACCCTCCAGGAGGGCCACACCGGTTCCATCGTGACGGCGGGCCCGGCGGGCGCGTCCATGATGGGCGGCGGCGGTCCGGGCGGTGGCGGCGCAGGCCGGGGCGGCTTCGGCGGCGGTACGCCCGGCCAGCAGGGCCGGCAGCAGAACGGCAACGGCACCACGCAGGGCGGCGGCACGGGCGGCTTCCCCGGCGGGGGCATGCCCGGGCAGCAGGGGCAGAACCAGCAGAACGGCAACGGCGGCACCCAGGGCCAACAGGGCCAACAGGGCGGCCCCGGCGGACAGACGGGCGACGGTGGCGGCATGGGCGGCGGCGGTGGGGTCGGCGGCCTGCTGAACGGAGCGAGCGTCACCTCCGAGGCGAAAAAGCTGCTGGAGACCGACGCGTCGAAGTACACCTGGGCCGCGGCGGCCATCGGCGCCCAGAACGCGGCGAGTTACCAGCTCTCCACCGGCGACCCGGTGATGGCGATCGGCGGCTTCAACGGCACCGACCCGTCCCCGACGCTGGCCCAGTTCAAGAAGTACGTGGCGGACGGCAAGGTCCACTACTTCATCTCCAGTGGCTCCGGCCGCGGCATGGGCGGCAGCAGCAGCGGTACGTCCTCGCAGATCACCTCGTGGGTCGAGGCCAACTTCAAGAAGGTCACGGTCGGTTCGGCCACCTTCTACGACCTCACCCAGAAGGCGAGCGGCTGACGCCTCTCCCCGGCAGAAGGGCGGCGACCCCGGCGGTCGCCGCCCTTCTCGTCGTACGGCGGAAAAGTGCGTTGTACGCCGTATAGGAACTGTTCTACGGTGTACAACATGACCGCCCCCGCCTCCGCTCCCACCCCCGTCACCGTCTCCCAGGGCCATCCCCAGCGTTGGCTGATACTCGGCGTCATCTGTCTCGCGCAGCTGACCGTGCTGCTCGACAACACGATCCTGAACGTGGCGATCCCCTCCCTCACCAGCGAACTGGGTGCCGCCACCTCCGACATCCAGTGGATGATCAACGCGTACTCGCTGGTCCAGTCGGGTCTCCTGCTCACCGCGGGCAGCGCCGCCGACCGCTATGGCCGCAAGAAGATGCTGGCCGCGGGGCTGGTGCTGTTCGGCGTCGGGTCGCTGGTCGCGGGCCTCGCCGACTCCACCGGCCAACTGATCGCGGCACGGGCCGGGATGGGCGTGGGCGGTGCGCTGCTGATGACCACCACGCTCGCGGTGGCGATGCAGATCTTCGCGCCCGAGGAGCAGCCGAAGGCGATCGGCATCTGGGCGGCGGTCAACTCCCTGGGCTTCGCGACCGGTCCCCTCCTCGGCGGCTTCATGCTGAACCACTTCTGGTGGGGCGCGATCTTCCTGATCAACCTGCCGGTCGCCGCGCTCGCCCTGATCGCGGTCGTGCTCCTCGTCCCCGAGTCCAAAAACCCGCAGGGCGACCGCCCCGACCTGCTCGGCGCCCTGCTGTCCACGATCGGCATGGCCTCCCTGGTCTTCGCGATCATCTCCGGCCCCGAGCACGGCTGGACCTCCGGCCGGGTGCTGGTGCCGGCGGCCGTGGCGGTGGTGGTCCTCGCCGGGTTCGCGTACTGGGAGAGCCGGATCCCCCACCCCATGCTCGACATGCACTTCTTCCGCGACCGCCGGTTCACCGGAGCGGTGGCGGGCGCGGTCCTGATCACCTTCGGCATGGGCGGCTCGCTCTTCCTGCTCACCCAGCACATGCAGTTCGTCCTCGGGTACGGCCCCCTGGAGGCGGGACTGCGGACCGCCCCGCTCGCGCTGATGATCGTCGCCCTCAACTTCACCGGCCTGTCGGCGAAGTGGTCCACGAGGCTCGGGACGCCGCTCTCCATCGGCCTCGGCATGGCGGTGATGGCCGCGGGCCTCCTGGCCATCGCCACGCTCACCGGCCACGGGTATCCGGGCACGCTGCTGGGGCTGGTGCTGATCGGCGCGGGCGCGGCGGTCGCCAGTCCCGCGATGGCCCACGCGATCATGAGCGCGATCCCGCCGGAGAAGGCCGGGGTCGGCGCGGGCATCAACGGCACCGTGGCGGAGTTCGGGCAGGGGCTCGGGGTCGCCGTGCTGGGCGCGGTCCTGAACGCGCGGTTCGCGGCGGGGATCTCCGTGGCCGCGGTGTCCCTGCCGGGAGCGCTGGCGGAGGCGGGGTCGGCGTCGGAGCGGGCACGGATCACGGAGGCGTTCGCCTCCGGCCTGGAGAGCAGTCAGTTGGTGGGGGCGGTGGCGGTGTTGCTGGGCGGGGTGGTGGCAGGGGTGTTGCTGCGGCGGGCGGAGCGGGCGCACGACGCCTAGTGGGGTGGTGGCTTCGGCTCAACGGCGGCCGCAGTCCGATTGTGGCTGGTCGCGCCCACGTGGCGGAGCCGCATGTCGGTACAGCCCCGCGTCGGTGCAGGCCTAGCATCGCGGCAAGTGAACGACGTCTCGGAAGGTGCGCCATGGTGAAGGCAGGCCAAGAAGCGGCCGCGCGAACCAGTGTCTGGCTGGAGGGAAAGGTGCGCCGGGGTGGGCGTGGGGGCGGGCAGCCGTCCGGGCTGGACCGGGACCGGATCACCGAGGTCACCGTCCGTCTCCTGGACGCCGAGGGGCTGGCCAAGTTCTCCATGCGGCGGCTGGCCGCCGAGCTGAACGTGACCGCGATGTCCGTCTACTGGTACGTCGACACCAAGGACGACCTCCTCGAACTCGCCCTGGACGCGGCCTTCGGCGAGCTGGAACTGCCGGACCCGGAGGCCGACGAGGACTGGCGGGACCAACTGCGCACGGTGGCAAGGGAGTACCGGGGTCTGCTGGTACGGCACCCCTGGGTCTCACCGCTGGCCGGCACCTTCCTCAACATCGGCCCCCACTCCCTGGCGCTGTCCAGGACCGTGCACCGCATCGTCCGCAGGACCGGCCTGCCCGCGCACGGCATCACCGGCGCGATCTCCGCCGTCTTCCAGTTCGTCTACGGCTTCGGCACCATCGAGGGCCACTTCATCGCCCGCGCCACCCAGGCCGGCATGACCCAGGAGTCGTACTTCCGCCACGCCATGAGCACCGCCACCCGGGCCCCCGCCGTAGCCGAACTCCTCAAGGAGAACGAGGAGATCATGACGGCGAGGGGCGGCGACACGGTGGAGGACATGCGGGACAGGGACTTCACGTTCGCCCTGGAACTCCTGGTCAGGGGAATCGAGGCGATGGTCGAGCGCCCTTAGGCGCGCTTGCCCACCCCGCGATCAGGCCAACCGCGCCGGGAAACCGCCGGTGGCGACCGGCCCCCACCGCACCGGCGTCACCCGGATGATCGACTTCCCCTGCTTCACCATCGCCGAGCGGTACTCGTCCCAGTCCGGATGCTCACCGGAGATGTTCCGGTAGTACTCCACCAACGGCTCCACGGAGTCCGGCGCGTCGATGACCTCCGCGGTCCCGTCGACCTGCACCCACGGCCCGTTCCAGTCGTCGCTCAGCACGATCACGCTGACCTGGGAGTCCCGCTTCGCGTTCCGGGTCTTGGCCCGCTCGGGATACGTCGACACGACGATCCGCCCCGAGTCGTCCACCCCGCAGGTCAGCGGCGAGGCCTGCGGCGACCCGTCCGCCCGCCGCGTCAGCAGGATCGCCCGGTGCCGGGGCCGTACGAAGTCCAGCAGCTGTTCCAGGGAGACGGCCTTGTTGGTCGCAATGTTCGGTGCCATGGAATCAGCCTAGTTGGAGCGCCACGGCGTTCCAGTGAACCGCGGCACGGCCGAGCCGGTCCGCCTTCTCGTCCACGATCCGCAGCAGCCTCAGCCCCGCCTCCGCCCCGTGCCCGGCGACCTCGCGCGGCGGGATGTCGAACATCCGCCGGTCCACGGGCGGCTCACCGCGTCGCAGGGTGATCAGCAGGATCCCGCCGGGGCCGAGCAGCCCGGCCAGCCGCCGCATGGCGTGGGGCCGCTCCTCCGGCAACAGGTGCATCCACACCGCGGACAGCAGGACGACGTCGTACGGGCCCCGCACGCCGGGTATCTCCGGCAGCGCGCCCGCCCGCCAGCTCACCCCGCTGCCGGGGTGCAGCCGCTCGGCCACCCGGCGCAGCTCCGCCACCGGCTCCACCGCGTCGACCGTGTACCCGCGGCCGGCCAGCGCCGCCGCGTCCCGCCCGGTTCCCGCGCCGATGTCCAGCACCCGCGCGGGCGCCTCCGGCAGGAGATCCAGCAACGCCCCGTGCACGGCCTCGAACGAGACGCTCTCGTACACCCTCCCCAGCCGCTCCGCCGACTCGGCGTAGTAGGCCTGCACCCCCGTGGTCCGCTCCATATCCGAACCGTACGACCCGCCACTGACAACGCCCTCAGGCCTGCGGCAGCGACTCCCCCTGCACCGCCTGCACATCGAGCTCGACCTTCAGCGTCGTGCCGATCGCCGCGATCCCCGCCTGTACGACCTGGTTGTAGTTCATGGCGAAGTCCTCCCGCCGCAGCTGGGTCGTGGCCCGGAAGGCGGCCCGGGTTCCGCCCCAGGGGTCGGCGCCGGTGCCCAGGTAGGCGAGGTCCAGGTCGACGGGCCGTACGACACCGCGCATCGCCAGCTCGCCCCGGACCGTCCAGCGATCCGTACCGGACACGACCAGGCCCGTCGACCGGTAGGTGATCTCCGGGTACCGCTCGACGTCCAGGAAGTCCGCCGACCTCAGGTGCTCGTCCCGCATGGCGTTCCCCGTGTCGATCGAGGCCGCCCGGATCACCGCCTCCACGCGGGACTTGGTCACGTCGTCCGGGGCGACCTCGATCGCCGCCGTGAAGTCGGTGAAGCGGCCGTGCACGCTGGAGATGCCCAGGTGCTGGGCGAGCGCGCCCACACTGGAGTGGGCCGGATCGACGGTCCAGGGCCCCGGCGGCGGGAGTTCCGTGCCGCCGATGCGGGCCAGCGTGACCGTGCCGACCTCGGCGCGGCCGCTCGCGGTGACGATCGCGCTGGACGCGGCGGGCGCATAGCCGACGGCCGTGACGATGACGGTGTACGGCCCCGGCTCCAGCGGAGTCCCGTCCCGTACGGCCCCCTCCGCGTCCGCCTCCGCGCGCAGCACCTGGGTGCCGGTCATGTCCGTCACCGTGACGACCGCGTGCGACACGGCCCATCCGTCCCGGGTGCGGATCCTCGCGGTCAGTCCCATGTCTCGTACCTCCTCAAAGCAGACCGGCCCGTGGCGGGCGCGCGCCTCCGCTCGGGGCGCGCGCTCCCTGCCACGGGCCGGAGCGGATGAACTACTCGCCGGGGTGGGCGAGTTCGATGTCGTGGCCGTCGACGCCGGGGCCGTTCACGGTCAGGGCCGTCGCCTGCGGCGGGTAGCCCGTCGCGATGACCGTGTACTCGCCGCCGTCCAGGTCGGTGAAGGCGTACGCCCCGTCCGACCCGGTGGTCGCGGTACCGACCACGTTGCCGGCCGCGTCCACGAGGGTGACCCGCGCGTCGGCCAGCGGACCGTGCGGCGCCCGTACGACACCCTGCAGGCGGGCGCCCGAGTCGAGGTCGACCTCGATGCGGGTGACGCCGGTGCCGCCGACCTCGACGGGCAGGGCGCGCGGCCGGAACCCGGCGGCGTTGACCGCGACGGTCACCGCACCCGGCACCAGCTCGCCGAAGGCGAACTCGCCCTGCTCACCGGTGGTCCCGGTGGCCAGCAGATCACCCCGCACATCGGTGACGATCACCATCGCGTCCTTGACCGGCTCCCCGTTCTGCGCGGCCCGCACGAGCCCGTTCAGCCCGCTGGTGCCGCTGAGGAGGATGTCGTAGGCGACCGGCTCGCCGTTCACGAGCACCGTGGACGCCTGCGGCTGGTAGCCGTCCGCGGAGGCGATCAGGACGTACGACCCGACGCTCGGCGCCTCGACCGCGTAGGAACCGTCGGCCTGGGTGACCGACCGGCCCAGTTGCCGTCCCGCGAGCGAGATCAGCGTGACCGCGGCCTGCGGGACCGCAGCGCTCTCGGCACCGCGCACGAAGCCGCGGACCGGGATGCCGCCGGAGCCTTCACCGGACGCCTCCGGACGGGCGAGGGTGGCCACGGCGGACAGCCGCTGCGTGCCCTCGGAAGCGGTCTCGGTGTCGGAGGAGACGGTCTCGGTGGCCGCCCAGCTCGGAGTGTGCGCGGCGGCCTCGCTCTCCACCGGAGCCTCGGCGGGAGCGGGAGTCTCCTCGCCTGCGGCCTGCGCCAGCGCGCCCCTGGTCCGCAGCGGAACCTCCTTGATGAACAGGGTGATCAGGAACGCGACGGCCGCGAGGGCGCCGGCGATCAGGAACACGTCGGCGATGCCGTGGCCGTAGGAGCTCTCCATCAGGGTGCGCACCGGGGCCGGGAGCTTGCTCAGGTCCGGGATGCTGTCGGTGGAGGAGCCGGAACCGGACAGGGCGGCCTGGTACTTGGGGTCGAGGGCGGCGACGCCGTCCGACACGTAGTGCGTGATCCGGTGGGACATGACCGCGCCGAGCGCGGAGACGCCGACCGCACCACCGAGGGAACGGAAGAACGTGACCGTGGAGCTGGCGGAGCCGAGGTCGCTCGGGTCGACCTGGTTCTGCGTGCACAGCACCAGGTTCTGCATCATCATGCCGATGCCGAGACCCAGCAGGGCCATGAAGACGGCCATCTTCCAGTAGTCCGTGTCGTACCGGATGGTGCCGAGCAGACCGAGGCCCGCCGTCACCAGCACGCCACCGCTGACCAGCCACGCCTTCCAGCGCCCGGTGCGGGTGATGAACTGCCCGGAGACGGTGGAGGAGACGAACAGACCACCGATCATCGGGATGGTCATGACGCCGGACATCGTCGGGGACTTGTCGCGGGCCAGCTGGAAGTACTGGCTGAAGAACACCGTGCCGGTGAACATCGCGACACCGACGAACAGCGAGGCCAGCGAGGCCAGGGTGATGGTGCGGTTCCTGAACAGGCGCAGCGGGATGATCGGTTCGCTCGCCCTGGACTCGATCAGCACGAACAGCAGACCGAGCACGATCGAACCGCCGACCATCGTGTACGTCTGCCACGACACCCAGTCGTACTTGTCACCGGCGAAGGTGACCCAGACGAGCAGCAGCGAGACGGCGGCGGCGATGAAGGTCGCGCCGGCCCAGTCGACCTTCACGTCCCGCTTCACGACGGGCAGGTGCAGGGTCTTCTGCAGCACGATCAGCGCGATGACGGCGAAGGGGACACCGACGTAGAAGCACCAGCGCCAGCCCAGCCACGAGGTGTCGGTGATGACACCGCCGAGCAGCGGACCGCCGACGGTGGCGACGGCGAAGGTCGCGCCGAGGTAGCCGGAGTAACGGCCGCGCTCACGCGGGGAGATCATCGCGGCCATGACGATCTGGGCGAGCGCGGACAGACCGCCGACGCCGATGCCCTGGACGACACGGCAGGCGATCAGCATGCCGGGGTTCTGCGAGAGACCGGCGGCCGCGGAGCCCAGGACGTAGATGACCAGGGCTATCTGGACGAGCGCCTTCTTGCTGTACAGGTCGGCGAGCTTGCCCCACAGGGGGGTGGCCGCGGTCATCGACAGCAGGGCGGCGGTGACGACCCAGGTGTAGGCGGACTGGCCGCCGCCGAGGTCGCTGATGATGTGCGGGAGCGCGTTGGTGACGATCGTGGACGACAGGATCGCCACGAACATGCCGAGCAGCAGGCCGGAGATGGCCTCCATGATCTGCCGGTGCGTCATCGGGGCGTACTCGGTGGAGCCTCCCCCGTGCTTGGCGTGAGCCCGCACACCGGCTGGTGTGGTCGTTGCCATGGGCTTCCTTCTCTTACTGGGTGATCGCGGGTGTACGGGTGGTCTGTTCGAGTACGGGGGTGACGGGCGGCCGGGGCTCGGGGCCGTGGGCGCGGGTGTCGTCGAAGCTCGCGCGCAGGCGGGCCATCAGCGCGGTCAGCTGGATGACCTCGTCGTCGCTCCAGTCGCTGAGCCGCTCGGCGAGCATGAGGCAGGTCCGGCGGGACAGCTGGTCCAGGAGCGCCTGGCCGGCCGGCGTCAGACGCAGGATGCGTGAGCGCTTGTCCGCCGGGTCGGGGGAGCGCTCGATCCAGCCGCGCTCGGCGACGTGTGCCACGTGGCGGCTGGTCACCGACATGTCCACGGCGAGCAGCTCGGAGAGCTGGCTCATGCGCATGTCCCCGTAGCGCCCGAGGAGGGTCAGCACGGCGGCGGAACCGGAGGGGCACTCGGACGGCATCATCCGCCCGATCTCCCTCTTCACGGCCCCGAAGGCGCTGAACTGGCGGATCAGCTCCTCGTATCGCGCTTGCTCGGCCATCACACCTCCCGCGTTCGTTGCTTAGGGCAACCATAGACGTGCTTGGTTGCTACAGGCAAATAAAACGGGGTGGGTGCGGCATAAAAAGTTGGCAAAGGCAAGTATTGCGGACGTAAACCGCATGTGGGGACTGCTGGTGCCCCTGTCGGCCCCGCACTTGGGCCCTACTCCCGGATTCGCTAGTGTCTCTGGGCATGGCTGACAACCAGGGCCCCGAGGGCAACTACGACCCCGCCGGCAGCACCCAGATGTTCCGCGCGTTCGTCGACGAGGGCCCGCAGGGCCGCCGACAGCCGACCGCGCCGGCCGCCACTTCGGGCGGTCCGCGCATCGGGCTCATCATCGGAGTGGTGGTCGCGGTGGCGATCGTCGCGGCGGTGGCTTGGCTGGCGCTCGGGTAGCGCGGCGGGGTCGGGTTTTGGATGCGGGTTCGGTGGGGGCGGGCGTCGTGCGCAGTTCCCCGCGCCCCTGAATGCCGGGGCCGGGGTGGGGGGTATCCGTCCTCGGTCCGGCGGTTGCTGTCCATTGATCATGGGCTCGGTAACGGACGCCCCCGTGGCCCGCGAGGTGACTTGCGGTCTGTCCTGGCGCAGGTGACTGCAACCCCCCAGGGGTGCGGGGAACTGCGCGACCAGCCCCCACCGGCCCGCAGCCGCCCGAGAACCTGACCCGGCACATCCATAGGCGCCCTCAGGTGCTTCTGGATGCCCGGTGACAGGGGGAACCCTCAGTCGGAGATGAGACCCTCGCGGAGCTGGGCCAGGGTTCGGGTCAGGAGGCGGGAGACGTGCATCTGGGAGATGCCGACCTCGTCGCCGATCTGTGACTGGGTCATGTTGGCGAAGAAGCGCAGCATGATGATCTGGCGCTCCCGGGGCGGGAGTTTGGCCAGCAGCGGCTTCAGGGACTCCCGGTACTCGACGCCCTCCAGAGCCGTGTCCTCGTAGCCGAGGCGGTCCGCGAGAGAGCCCTCGCCGCCGTCGTCCTCCGGGGCCGGAGAGTCGAGCGAGGACGCGGTGTACGCGTTGCCGACCGCGAGGCCGTCGACGACGTCCTCCTCGGACACGCCCAGTACGGTCGCGAGTTCGGCGACCGTCGGAGAGCGGTCCAGCTTCTGGGAGAGCTCGTCGCTGGCCTTGGTGAGAGCCAGCCGCAGCTCCTGGAGGCGGCGCGGGACCCGCACCGACCACGAGGTGTCGCGGAAGAACCGCTTGATCTCCCCCACGACCGTCGGCATCGCGAACGTCGGGAACTCGACGCCCCGTTCGCAGTCGAAGCGGTCGATCGCCTTGATCAGGCCGATGGTGCCGACCTGGACGATGTCCTCCATCGGCTCGTTGCGCGAGCGGAAACGAGCCGCCGCGTAGCGCACCAGCGGGAGGTTGAGCTCGATGAGGGTGTCCCGGACGTACGCGCGCTCCGGGCTGTTCTCGTCGAGTGCGGCGAGCCGCAGGAAGAGGGAGCGGGACAGGGTGCGGGTGTCGATGGCTCCCGACACCGTCGGGGGAGCCGGGAGAGCCGGGGCCGACGCGGCCTCGACAGCCGTGACGTCGTCGAGTGCGGGCTCAGCCTCGCTCTTGGTGAGCGTGAGCACCTTCGAGCTGCCCTGATCTGCGGACATGCCACCCCCTTTGGGTCGCGGGACGGTCGTGGCGAACGCCCCGTGGTGGAACGTCAGCCTTCACCTGAATACCGGCGCCGAAGCCTCGGCAAACGCGCTTCCGGCAGAATGTCACATGTCGGCAACACGCTGTAGTGACATGTCGACATGTGAGACCCGAATCCGCCCTGGATAAAGGGGGTCTGACGGTTTTTCGGCACAGAAGTGTCGGGAACGGCGCTGGTGAGCGATTCGCTCGCGCCGGTTACCTCTCGATCCCGCTTGCGAACTGCGGTGTTCCGGAACGTGCGACCGTGCGCCCCTTATGCATCCGCTATCCGCCGAAGATTATGCGTCGATCCGATTGGCGGACCGCAGCCGCTGGAAGCTACGCGCGAGTAGCCTCGAAACGTGCATCTGTGAGACGCCGAGTTCCGCGCTGATTTGCGACTGGGTGAGATTGCTGTAGTAGCGCAGCAGCAGGATTCGCTGTTCCCGTTCGGGGAGTTGGACCAGGAGATGGCGGACCAGGTCGCGGTGTTCCACCCCGTCCAGCGCCGGGTCCTCGTAGCCGAGCCGGTCGAGCAGGCCCGGCAGTCCGTCGCCCTCCTGGGCCGCTTCGAGCGAGGTGGCGTGGTACGACCGTCCGGCCTCGATGCAGGACAGCACCTCGTCCTCGGTGATGCGCAGCCGCTCGGCGATCTCGGCGGTCGTCGGGGTGCGTCCGAAGGCGGTCGTCAGGTCCTCCGTCGCGCCGTTGACCTGCACCCACAGCTCGTGCAGCCGGCGCGGGACGTGGACCGTGCGGACGTTGTCGCGGAAGTACCGCTTGATCTCGCCGATGACGGTCGGCATCGCGAAGGTCGGGAACTGCACGCCCCGGTCCGGGTCGAAGCGGTCGATGGCGTTGATGAGGCCGATAGTGCCGACCTGGATCACGTCCTCCATCGGCTCGTTGCGGGAGCGGAAGCGGGCGGCCGCGTAGCGCACGAGCGGGAGGTTGGCCTCGATGAGCGCCGTCCGCACCCGGTTGTGCTCCGGCGTGCCCGGCTCGAGCTCCTTCAACTCGCCGAAGAGCACCTGGGTCAGCGCCCGGGTGTCGGCGCCGCGACTGCGTGGGGCGGCCTCCTGGGGGGCCTCCTGGGGAGGCGCGGTACTGGCCGCCACGGTCAACGCCACCTCTTCGTTGGTCAACTCATCCGTCAAAAGCGGTCATAGCATCACAAGACATGTGCACTGTGTGCAAGCACCGCATAACGTTGGGTTACGCCGTGTTGAGGGGCAAGTAGGGCTGGAAGACGCAGAAAAGCCTCCCGCCGTTGCCGGCAGGAGGCTTCCGAGCGCTCGGGCTCAGTACGCGTAGTCCGCGATCACCCAGGTGGCGAACTCCTTCCACAGCGCCACGCCCGCCTGGTGCTCCGGGTGCTCGACGTACGTCCGCAGGGCGGCCGCGTCCTCGAACCCGGAGTTGATGGCGAAGTCGTAGGCGATGGGGCGGTCGCTGAGGTTCCAGCCCAGCTCCCAGAAGCGGATCTCGGGGATCTTGCCGTCCAGCGCGCGGAAGGCCTCGACGCCCGCGACGACACGAGGGTCGTCGCGCTCGACACCCTCGTTGAGCTTGAAGAGGACGAGATGGCGGATCATGGGCGCTCCCTCGAGTCTGTTCAGTGCGCCCCGTCGGCCAGCCAGGTGAAGAAGTCGCCCACGGCCTTGGCGGCGTCCGATATGCCCTGGAACCCTATCTGCACGTAGTCGGCGGCCTTGGCCGGGTCCGTGATGATCACGTACAGCACGAAGACCACGAGCAAATAGACGGCGATCTTCTTTCCGTTCACCGCCACCGCGGCCTCCCCCGCTACTGGTGCGTCTGTTCCTTCTGGGGCGCGAGTGTAACCGGGGTGATCAGTACGCACGAAGGGCCCTGTCTCTCGACGGGGCCCTTCTCCAGCGGTAGCGGAGGGATTTGAACCCTCGGTGACTTGCGCCACACTCGCTTTCGAGGCGAGCTCCTTCGGCCGCTCGGACACGCTACCGAGGGAGACCTTACAGCAAGGTGGGGCATGGTTTGAAATCGGTATCGGCGGCCCGGAGGCGGTCGATCGGTGGTCGGGGAGGCGGTCCGTCAGCGGCCGCGGAAGAACTCCGTGAGGAGCCCGGCGCACTCCTTGGCGAGCACACCCTCGATGACCTCGGGCCGGTGGTTGAGGCGCCGGTCGCGGACGACGTCCCACAGGGAGCCGGCCGCGCCCGCCTTCTCGTCCCGGGCGCCGTAGACGACCCGGTCCACCCGGGACTGCACGATCGCGCCCGCGCACATCGTGCAGGGCTCCAGCGTGACGACGAGCGTGCAGCCGGTGAGCCGCCACTCGCCGAGCTCCGCCGCCGCCCGCCTGATCGCGAGGACCTCCGCGTGCGCGGTCGGGTCGCCGACCGCCTCACGTTCGTTGTGACCGGCCGCGAGCACCGTCGTACCGTCCGGGGACAGGACGACGGCGCCCACCGGCACGTCCGCGCCCGCCCGGCCGGCCTCGTCCAGGGCGAGCCGCATCGCGGCCCGCCAGCGGTCGCGTACCGGGTCCGGGGTGCCGTCCTTCTCGGTTCCTGCGGTCAGCGGACGGTCTCCAGGACTTCCGAGGCGCCCAGGGCCTCGGCGATCGCGGTGAGGGCGTCCTCCGACAGGGCCTTCAGCTCCTTCACGCTGACGCCCAGGTCGTCGAGGACCTGAACGTCGCCGACCGGGCCGTGCGGCACGGCCTCCCCGGAGCCGACCGCCTCGGCGGTGACGTCGTCGTCCTCGTCGTCGTCCTCACCGTCCTCGGTGCCGTCGAGGTCGAGGGCGTCGAGGTCGGGGTCGTCGTCGGGCTCCCTTCCGAGCAGTTCGTCGGTGAGCAGGATCTCGCCGTACGAGCTGCGGGCAGCGGCGGCGGCGTCCGAGACGTAGATACGAGGGTCTTCCTCGCCGTCGATGCGGACGACGCCGAACCAGGCGTCCTCCTGCTCGATCAGGACGAGCACCGTGTCGTCCTCGGCCGCGGCTTCCCGGGCGAGGTCGGCCAGATCCGACAGCGTCTCCACATTGTCGAGGAGCTCTGTGTCGCTCGCTTCCCACCCGTCTTCGGTGCGCGCGAGCAGTGCGGCGAAGTACACCGTGACTCTCCCACTGGTCATAGGTGTGCCGGTTGGGGGTCCCCCCGGCGGAGGTTCGGGCGGGGAGAGCTCGGCTCCGAGCCCCACCCACTCGGAATCGTGGCAGAAACAAGGCGTTCAGGGGACGTCTTCGGCACCCTGTGTCCGGTGGTTTTGATCGCACGCGCGTCGGCACGTCGGTGAAGGACTCACCAGCGCACTCGTCGCCGCCACGAGCGGGATCGTACGCGGCTTTCCCAACGGCCCACACACGGCCACCTGTTCCGTGCGGCTCGCGTTCCGTGATCTTTCTTACCAGCGGAAGGTCCGCATGCGCATCGCGTGCCGCAGACGGGCCACTTTCGCCCGGCGCGGCTGCACTCGGTCACGCAGTTCCCGGGCTTCCGCGAGGTCGCGCAGAAACTGCGCGCGCCGGCGCCGGCGCTCGGCGTCGGTCTCCTGTGACGACGGTTCGTGCTCAGGCAGGTCAGGCATCGGTTCACCACCCCAGTCCGTCCCTCCCACTTTCCCCCGGTCGGGGGGTTTGACGCCAGCGTGAGGGCATCGATGGACCGGGCTACTGTTGTGGCCATGCGTCTCCACGTCGTCGACCATCCTCTGGTCGCCCACAAACTCACCACGCTGCGCGACCAGCGCACCGACTCCGCGACCTTCCGTCGTCTCGCCGACGAGCTGGTCACCCTGCTCGCCTACGAGGCCACGCGCGACGTGCGCACCGAGGCGGTCGACATCCGCACCCCGGTCGCCGCCACGACCGGTGTGAAGCTGTCG
The DNA here is from genome assembly GCF_044766405.1 of Streptomyces sp. NPDC102270. Taxonomy (NCBI): domain Bacteria; kingdom Bacillati; phylum Actinomycetota; class Actinomycetes; order Kitasatosporales; family Streptomycetaceae; genus Streptomyces; species Streptomyces sp. NPDC102270. The sequence continues at coordinate 419,599 of NZ_JBIWLX010000005.1, forward strand.
TATCCGCGCCCGCTGGTGGTGCCGATCCTCCGTGCCGGGCTCGGCATGCTGGACGGCATGGTCCGGCTGCTGCCGTCCGCCGAGGTGGGGTTCCTCGGCATGATCCGCAACGAGGAGACGCTGCAGGCCACCACGTACGCCGCGCGTATGCCGGAGGACCTCTCCGGGCGGCAGGTGTACATCCTCGACCCGATGCTCGCGACGGGTGGCACGCTGGTCGCCGCGATCCGTGAGCTGATCAAGCGGGGCGCGGACGATGTGACGGCGGTGGTGCTGCTGGCCGCCCCCGAGGGCGTGGAGATCATGGAGCGCGAGCTGGCGGGTACGCCGGTCACGGTGGTCACGGCCGCGGTCGACGACCACCTCAACGAGCACGGCTACATCGTCCCGGGCCTCGGCGACGCGGGCGACCGTCTGTACGGGTCGGCCGAGTAGGGGTTGCCTGCGGGTTCGGTGGGGGCGGGCGTTGTGCGCAGTTCCCCGCGCCCCTGATGCCTGCGGCGGCCCGCTTGGCTCCGGGGCAGGGGGTGTCCCTCCAGGCGCAGGTGACTGCAACCCCCCAGGGGCGCGGGGAACTGCGCGACCAGCGCCCACCGGCCCCGCAGTCGGCCGACAACCTGACATGGCACCCCGATTGGCGCCCCGTCCAAGCTCAGCGCAGCGGCCCCGCGGGCAACTGCGCGACCAGCGCCCACCGGCCCGGTAGCCGCCCGACAACCTGACCCGGCACCCCGTTAGGCGCCCGGTTCAAGCCGAGCGCAGCGGCCCCGCGGGGAACTGCGCGACCAGCCCCCACCCACCGATAGCCGCCTCACAACCTGATCCGGCACCGCGATAGGCGCCGGCCCACGCCTACGAAGCTCAGCAGCTCTTCTTCGACGTCGTCGCCGACGGGTCGGGATGGGCCAGTGCTGCCATCGACTTGTCCGCCGTCGCCTTCGGTGTGAGGTTCTTGAAAGCCGTCCCGATGATCAGGTCGACCTCGGCGCCCTTGCGGGTGTCCGTGCGGGTCTCGGCGGAGGCCAACTGCGTCGCGAGGACCGGCAGCGAGGTCTTGAGGGCGGAGGAGGGACCGAGCAGTACCCCCGTGCCCTTGACCTTCTTGTCGTAGGTCGCCGTCGCGTTGCCCACCTCGCCGATCTTGAAGCCCCGCTTCTTCAGCTCGTCCGCCGTCTTCTTGGCGAGCCCGCCGCGAGCCGTGGCGTTCAGGACGTTGACGGTGATCTGGCCCGGCTTGGGGAGAGGGGCCGCGGAGACGGAGGGGGACGCGCCGGCCTTCGTCCTGCAGTCCGTCCCGGAGCCGGCCGCGGAGGCCCGGTCCCCGCCACCCGTGAACACGTCGATGAGCTGGAGCGTGCCCCAGCCGACCAGACTCAGCGCGGCGGCGGAGGCCACCACGCCGAGCACGAGCCTGCCGCGCCGCCGGGGCCGACGCATCCGGGGGTACTTGTCGCCCGTGATCCGGTACTTACCGCCCATGCCGGGGGGCGTCAGCATGCTCATGGGCGCAGCGTAGTGCGCCGGGACGGCAATGCCTACTAGATGATCATTGACCACGGCACAGGTGAACCCGAAAGGGTCAAAACCTTTACAGCGTGGTCGCTCAGTCCAGCTCGAGCACGCGCGCGTGCAGCACCTGTCGCTGCTGGAGTGCCGCCCGCACCGCGCGGTGGAGACCGTCCTCCAGGTACAGGTCGCCCTGCCATTTCACGACGTGCGCGAACAGGTCGCCGTAGAACGTCGAGTCCTCGGCGAGCAGGGTTTCCAGGTCGAGTTGGCCCTTGGTCGTCACCAGCTGATCGAGGCGGACCGGGCGCGGTGCGACGTCCGCCCACTGCCGGGTGCTTTCCCGGCCGTGGTCGGGGTACGGCCGGCCGTTTCCGATGCGCTTGAAGATCACACGGAAAGCCTACCGGTCAAGACCTTCCGGGCGCAGCCATGGCGGCCGAGTGCGACGCTGGAAAAAAGTCGCGAAAAGGGGCGTAACGGGAGCAGGGGTTTGGTATGAACGAGCGAAAGAGCCCGCCGGAGGGTGTGACGGGAGCCGCCGCGGCAACCACCGACCGATCCATGCCAAAGGCACAGTCCGGCTCCGCCGCGCTGCCCCAGCAGGCCCTGGAGATCGCCTCGGGCTACGCCTTCGCCGGGCCCGCGCTCGACCTCGGCGCGCTGCTGTGGGACGGCGTCTGCCTCCCGGACGTGCAGGTCAGGATCCCTCTTCCGATGCTCAACCGGCACGGGCTCGTCGCCGGCGCCACCGGCACCGGCAAGACCAAGACGCTCCAGCTCATCGCCGAGCAGCTGTCGGCGCAGGGGGTGCCCGTCTTCCTCGCCGACATCAAGGGCGATGTGTCGGGGATCCGCGAGCCGGGCGCACGGAACGAGAACGTGCAGGCCAGGGCCGCCGACGTGCATCAGCGGTGGGAGCCCACCGGGTTTCCCGCCGAGTTCTACGCCCTCGGCGGCATCGGGCACGGCATTCCGGTCAGGGCCACCGTCACCAGCTTCGGGCCGCTGCTCCTGTCCAAGGTGCTCCAGCTCAACCCGACCCAGGAGCAGTCCCTCGGCCTGATCTTCCACTACGCCGACCAGAAGGGGCTGGACCTGGTCGACCTGAAGGACCTGCGGGCCGTCGTCGCCTTTCTGACCTCCGACGAGGGCAGGGGCGAGCTGAAGGGCATCGGCGGGCTGAGCACGGCCACCGCGGGAGTGATCCTGCGCTCCCTCACCGCCTTCGAGGCGGAGGGCATGGCCGACTTCTTCGGGGAGCCCGAGTTCGACACCGGTGAGCTGCTGCGGGTCGCGGACGACGGGCGCGGGCTCGTGTCCGTGCTGGAGCTGGCCGCCGTACAGGACCGGCCGCGGCTCTTCTCGACCTTCCTGATGTGGCTGCTCGCCGATCTCTTCCACGATCTGCCGGAGGTCGGGGACGTCGACAAGCCGAAGCTCGTCTTCTTCTTCGACGAGGCGCATCTGCTCTTCAAGGGGGCCTCGAAGGCGTTCCTCGACTCCCTCACGCAGACCGTCCGGCTGATTCGCTCGAAAGGAGTCGGCGTCTTCTTCGTCACGCAGACCGCGAAGGACGTACCCGCCGATGTCCTCGCCCAGCTCGGCAACCGGGTCCAGCACGCGTTGCGGGCTTTCACGCCGGACGACCAGAAGGCGTTGAAGGCGACCGTGAAGACCTTCCCCGACTCCGCGTACGACCTGGAGGAGCTGCTCACCGGCCTGGGGACGGGGGAGGCCGTGGTGACGGTGCTGAGCGAGAGAGGGGCTCCTACGCCCGTCGCCGCGACCCGCCTGCGCGCCCCCGAGTCCCTGATGGGTCCCCTCGACGCAGATGCGCTGGACTCGGCGGTCAGGGCCTCCTCGCTGTACGGGCGTTACGCACAGGCTGTGGACAGGGAGTCGGCGTACGAGAGGCTCGACTCCCGCGGCGCCAAGGGCCCGGACGAGATGGCGGAGACGGCCGAGACGAAGGCCCCGCCTTCTGCGCGGGAGAAGAACCCCTCCGTCGTCGAACAGGTCGTCGGCAGCGGCATGTTCAAGTCGCTCGCGCGGTCGCTGGGCACGCAGATCGGGCGTGAGATCACCCGCTCGGTCTTCGGTACGGCCCGGAGGAGGCGGTAGCCCCGCCTCCTCCGGAGGGTCAGCCGCGCTTCTCCTCTCTCACCGGCGGCTGTTTCGTCGTGCTCTGCGGTTTCGGCGCACTGCGGGCGGCCTCCGCGCGCAGCAGGGCGCGCAGGGCCGCGTAAGGGTCGATGGGCATGACGGTGTTCCTCGCGTGAGTGCTGAACAGACCTGTCGGAAGCGGGCTCTGTCAGCAGCGCAGGACCACGGAACGCAGGGCGGGCAGTGCGTGCGGCGGTCGCGGGGCCGCCGGGAGGGGACGGTCCGCCGGCTCCCCGGGGACCGCCTCGGGCCACGGAACCGGCCTCAGGGGTACGACCGCACGGTGGACGATCCTGGCCGGTGGCCGCACGGCCGTGTCGAGGACGTCGTACTCGACGAGTTCCCCGGCCGGGACCGTCGGCATCGCCTGCGCCTGCAGATGTGCGCCGGGAATCAGCAGCGCGAGCAACAGCACGAGCGCCCGCAGCCAGTCGCGGCTGCGCGGGGGGCGTCGTACGGAACTCACACACCTCGTCTCCCCCTCCGGCACGCCCCCTTCATCACTACGGCGAGGGGATTCACCCGGGTGCAGTAAGTGAGGGGGTGCCCCTGCCGGCGGCGCGGTGGTGGCGTGCCGAGAACGGTCGGGTGGCGCCCGCCGGGTTTCCGTCCCGCGCGCGGGTCGGCGATTCGGACGGCTGCCGCTGATGCGGTGGACGGTGGCGGTGGCTGAGGACTGGCGGGTGGCGCCTGCCGGTTGTCGACCGGTGCGCGTCGGTGAGCGCTTCGGCTGTGGGTGCTACCCGGTCGCGGTGCTGGTGTGTCCGCGGGCGGGATCCGGCGGTGGCGACGTCTGCCGGTCGCCGTCCGGTGTGCGTCGGTCATCTCGGCCTGGGATCGGCCAGGCCGTGGCAATGCGGCTGCCGACAGTGCGGTGGGCCGGGGTGTTGGCTGAGGAGGCGGTAGGACCACCTGCCGGTAGCCGTCCGGTGCGCCCTGCTCGGGCGTGCGATCCGCCCGGTCGTGGTGATGCGCCTCCCAGGTGGGGTCGTGGGGCGGGGGGGCGGTGGTGTGTCGAGGACGTCGGCGTGGCGCCTGCCGGTCGCTGTCCGGTGTGCGTCGCGCCTGGCTTCGCCCCTCGGTTCCGCCCAGTCGTGGTGGTGCGCCCTGCTCGGGCGTGTGATCCGCACGGTCGTGGGGCGGGGGGGCGGTGGTGTGTCGAGGACGTCGGCGTGGCGCCTGCCGGTCGCTGTCCGGTGTGCGTCGCGCCTGGCTTCGCCCCTCGG
>NZ_JBIWLX010000005.1:424593-492345 GCF_044766405.1 Streptomyces sp. NPDC102270
CGGTTCCGCCCAGTCGTGGTGGTGCGCCTGCGGGTGGGGCGTCTGCGTGGCGCCTGACGGTCGCCGGTTGGTGTGCGTCGGGCATCACCTCGGCCAGGGGATCGGCCCGGTCGTGCCGGCGCGCCCGTCTGTGGAGTACGGCAAGGGTCGTCCCCGCCGGTCCTCGCGGCGTGCGTGTCGGGGGCCCGGGTCACGCTCGTCCGCGGCAGGGGGCGGCCCGGCCGGTCACAGTGTGATCGGTACCTCGCGGGCCCGGGTGCGGATGCTGAGCGCGGTGATGATCTCCACGACTCCGACGACGGCCAGCCAGATGCCGCCGACCAGGGTGAGGACGGCCACCGACTCGAAGGGGGAGTCGATCAGCACGATCCCGGCGACGAAGGTGAGCACCCCCAGGAGGATGTGCCAGCCGCGGGCCGGCATGGAACGGTCGGACGCGGCGGCCAGGGTCTGGGTGATGCCGCGGATCAGCCAGCCGATGCCGATCCACAGGGCGAGCAGCAGGATCGACCGCATCGGGCCGCGCAGACAGAACAGGCCCAGCAGGATGGAGAGGGTGCCGCTGATGAACGCCAGGACGCGCAGGGCTGTCGTCTTGTGGGTGCCGAAGGCCGCGACGAGCTGGAAGACGCCGCTGATCAGGAGGTACACGCCGAAGAGGACACCGACGGCGAGCAGCGAGGCGTCGGGCCAGACCAGGACCAGGACGCCCAGGACCAGGGAGGCGACGCCGGTCAGCAGGACGACCTGCCAGGCCGCCCGGGAGAGGGCGTGCAGCGGGCCCTCGAAGGGCGGTTCGGGCGCGTGCGGCGAAGTGCCCGGCGAGGTGCCCGGCGGGTGGCCCGCGTGGACCTTGCGGTCGTCGGAGCGGTCGTCGAAGCGGTCGTCGAACTCGGTCATGGTCCATGCTGGGACCGCCGTGCACCGCGCGGCCACCCGGGGCGGGCCACCCGGCTGACTAGGACTTCTCGGCCGCCTTCGCCGCCTTCGCCGCCGCCTTCATCTCCTGCTTGTGCGCGCGGACCTTCGTCAGCGACTCGGGACCGGTGATGTCGGCGACGGACCGGAAGGACTTCGGCTCCCCGTACGCGCCCGCGGCCTCCCGCCAGCCCGTCGGCCGGACGCCCAGCTGCTTGCCCAGCAGTGCCAGGAAGATCTGCGCCTTCTGCTTCCCGAACCCCGGCAGCTCCTCCAGCCGGCGCAGCAGCTCGCGGCCGTCGTCCACACCCTTCCAGACCAGCTCGGCCCGGCCGTCGTAGTGCTCGACGAGGTACTGGCACAGCTGCTGGATCCGCTTGGCCATCGAGCCCGGGTAGCGGTGCACGGCCGGCTTCTCGGAGAGCAGCGCGACGAACGCCTCCGGGTCCTGCGCGGCGATGTCGTGCGCGTCGAGGTCGCTCGCGCCGAGCCGGTCCGCGATGGTGCGGGGGCCCTTGAACGCCCACTCCATCGGAACCTGCTGGTCCAGCAGCATCCCGACGAGCGCGGCGAGCGGTGAGCGGCCGAGGAGTTCGTCGGCCTCGGGGTCCTGGGCGAGGTGAAGGGTGACGTCCATGTCCCCGATCATGCCCCCGCCCGCAGCGTGCCTCTACCGGGAGCCGGCGGCCGGCTCCCGCCAGTACCCCAGCGCGTGCACCCGCTGCTTCGGCACGCCCAGCTCCTTGCGGACGTACGACGACAGGGTCCGGGTCGTCGCCGTGTCGCAGGCGATCCAGACGTACGCGTCCGGGTGGTTCTCCAGTAGGCCGGGCAGGTCCGCCTTCACCTGGGCGACCAGGTGGGCCCCGGAGTCGAGGCGGAGCACCCGGCGGACCTCGTGGCGGGACGCATCGGTGCGGAAGGGGAGGCCCTCGTCGCCGCCCTCGAACCAGACGGTCGCGGGGCAGGAGTCCAGGGCGCCGAGGAGGGAGTTGAGTGCGGGCAGGGAGACCGGGTCGCCGAAGGCGAAGACGTGCGTGGGCTCGGGTCGGGGCGGTCGAAGCCGGTGCCGTGGACGGTGGCCTCGACGGTGTCGCCGGGCTTCGCGGCGCGGGCCCAGTCGCTGGCGATGCCGTCGTGCAGAGCGAACTCCAGGGTGAAGGTGCCCGCCGCGGGGTCCGGGTCGACCAGGGTGTAGGCGCGCTGGTGCGGCTTGCCCGCCGCGGCGAACCACAGGCGGACCCACATCGTCGGGTGGACGCCGGTGGCCGCCGGCATTCCGCCGTCGGTGAGATGCACCCGCCGGTACGCGTCGGTGACGTCCTCGGCGCCGGTCACGGTGAACACGAAGTCCTTCGCACGCAGCAGTCGCAGGACCGCTCCCTCCCAGCCGTGCCCCTGCCCCATGGTCTTTGCACCCTTCGCGTACGATTCCCCCACCAAGCCAACTTAGGTTAGCCTAACTTAAAGAGAAGCAGGTTGAGGGTGAGTATCGAGATCTACCGCGACGCCTGGGGGATCCCCCATCTCCGCGCGGGCAGCGCGCGCGAACTCGCCCGCGCCCAGGGACAGGTCACCGCCCGCGACCGTGCCTGGCAGCTGGAGGTCGAACGGCATCGCGCGCAGGGCACCTCGGCCGCCTTCCTCGGCGCCGGGGCCCTGTCCTGGGACACCCTCGCGAGACGGGCCCGCCTGGACGACACCGCGAGACGCTGCTTCGGGGCCCTGGAGAGACGGGACCCGGAGACGGCCGACTGGGTGCGGGCGTACGTCGACGGCGTGAACGAGGAGCTGCCGGGCACCTCCGCCCCCGAGTTCGCCCGCGTCGGCCTCGCCCCCGGGCGGTGGGAGCCGTGGACCCCGCTCGGCGTCTGGCTCGCCACGCACGTCCTCTTCGCCGGCTTCCCGGCCAAGCTCTGGCGGGACGAGGCGATACGGCACCTGGGCCCGGACGCGGTCGGTCTCTTCGCCGCCGACGGCCCGGGCACCTCCGGCAGCAACGGCTGGCTGGTCGCCGGCGCCCGCACCACCACCGGCCACGCCGTCCTCGCGGGCGACCCCCACCGCTTCATCGAGGACCCCGGTGTCTACCAGCAGATCCACACGGTCTGCCCCGAGTTCGACGTCATCGGCCTCGCCGTCCCCGGCGTTCCCGGCATCGCCCACTTCGGCCACACCGGCACGGTCGCCTGGTCCATCACCAACGCCATGGCCGACTACCAGGACCTGTACCGGGAGCGACTGCGCCGCACGGGGGCCGGGGTGGAGGCCCTCGGCCCGGACGGCGTCTGGCACCGTGCCACCCGGCACACCGAGACGGTCGAGGTGGCGGGCGAGTCGTCGGTCGAGATCGAGGTGATCGAGACCGGGCGGGGACCGGTGATCGCGGGGGGCCCGGAAGGGCTGGACGGGGGAGTGCCGGAGGGGGAGCGGCCGGGCTTCCCCGGCACGCCCGTGGCCCTCTCCCTCCGCTACCCGCCCCGGGTCACCGAGGATCTCGGCTTCAGCGCCCTGCTCCCCCTGCTCCGGGCCCGTCGTACCGCCGACGTGGACCGGGCGTTCGACCTGTGGGCGGAGCCCGTCAACGTCGTCCAGGCCGCCGACACCGAGGGCGGACTGCTGCACCGGGTCGCGGGAAGGGTCCCTGTGCGTGCGGAGGCCAACCGGCTGCACCCCGTCCCCGCCTGGGAGCCCGGCCACGACTGGCGGGGTTGGCACGACGCCCCCCGCGCCGGTCTCACCGACGGCATCGCCGTGATGGCCAACCAGCGCGGCCCCGCCACCCCGCTCGGCGTCGAGTTCGCCCCGCCCCACCGGGCGAACCGCATCACCGCCCTGCTGGAGGAGAAGGAGCGGTGGTCGGCCGCCGACATGCCCCTGATCCACATGGACACCCATCTCGGCTCGGCACAGCCCCTGCTGGACCACATCGAGGCCCTCGACTACCTGAGCCCCGGGGCCATGACCGCGAGGGAAACGATTCTCCGCTGGGATCGCCGCATGACCGCGAACAGCAGGGAGGCCGCCCTGTACGCCGCCGTACGCGGCGAGGTCGTACGACGGCTCGCCGCGCACCCCGCGTTCGCGGCCCTGGCGGACCCGCCCGCCTACCCCGACGTCCTCCTCCCCTGGCTCGGTCTCGTCCCGCGCGTCGCCTTCGCGCTCGAACACCTCCTGAGCGCCGAGGAGTTGTACGGCGTCGACCGGGCCGGAATCGTGCGGGCCGCCGTGGAGGGAGTCGCTGCCGAGCCGCCGCCGGGCACCTGGGGCGACACCCACCGCCTCGCCGCCTGGCAGGCGCTCCCCCGCAGTGAAGGGGCCGCCCCCGCCCTCTCCGGCGACCACGACTGTGTGCTGTGCACCTCCGCGGTCCCCGGAATCACCGACCTCGCCGCGCGCGGCCCGGCCGCGCGTTACGTCTGGGACCTGGCCCGCCGCGAGGACAGCCTCTGGGTGGTCCCGCTCGGCGCGTCCGGTCTCCCCGGTTCACCGCATCACCGTGACCAACTCCCCTTGTGGCTCAAGGGGGATCTCGTCCCGGTCGTCACCGACTGGCAGCACCTGACGAAGGAAGACTGAGGAGAGCGATGTCCGACATCCCCACCCGTGAAGCGGTCCACACCCAGCGCGTGGACGGCTTCGGCACCGTCCGCTTCCTGCGGCTCGACCCGCACGCCGACGCGGCGACCGTCCACGCCTGGGTGCGCGAGGAACGCGCCGCGTTCTGGGGCATGAACGGCCTCTCGCAAGAGCAAGTGGCCGAGGTGTACGCCCATTTGGACACCCTCGACACCCACCACGCGTATCTCCTGGAGAGGGACGGCGAACCGGTCGGGCTCCTGCAGACCTACGAGCCGGAGGCCGACCGCGTCAGCGAGTGCTACGAGGTCCGCCCCGGCGACATCGGCGTCCACCTGCTGCTTGCGCCCGTCACCTCGGGGGCCACCCGGACCGGCTGGTCGTCGGCGCTGCTGGGTGCCGTCGCCTCGTACGTGCTGCTGGGCCTGGACCGGCGGCGGGTGGTGGTCGATCCGGACGTGCGCAACGAGAAGGCGATCACCCGTTTCCTGAAGCAGGGGTTCGTGGCCGGAGACGCGGTCGTGCTGCCGGAGATCGACATCCCTGATGTGCACCTGCCGGAGAAGCACGCCCAACTCGCCTTCCTGACAAGGGAGGTAGCCTTTCCGGGTGACGCCTGACGACCTCGTCGCCCACTACGGCCTGGAACCGATCCCCCGTGAGGGCGGACTGTTCCGGCAGACCTGGGCGGGGCAGGAGCGCGCCGACGGAAGGCCCCACGGCACGGCGATCGTCGCCCTGCTGACCTCGGACGACTACTCCGCCCTGCACCGCCTGCCCAGTGACGAGATCTGGCACCACTACCTCGGCGACCCCCTGGACCTCCTGCTCCTGGCTCCGGACGGCACGGCGACCACCGCCGTCCTGGGCCCGGACATACGCGGCGGCCAGCACCCCCAGCTGACCGTGCCCGCAGGCACCTGGATGGGGGCCCGCACCCGCGGCGCGTGGACCTTCTTCGGCTGCACCATGGCCCCCGGCTTCACCTACGAGGACTACGAGCACGGCGACCCGGCCGAACTGACGGCGCGTTATCCGTCCGAGGCCGCACGCATCGCGGGACTGTGCCGCCCATGAGACTCCTGGAGGGCCAGGTCGCCCTGGTCACGGGCGCCGGCGGCGGCATCGGGCGGGGCATCGCGCTGCGGTTCGCCGAGCAGGGCGCGGCCGCGGTCGCGGTCCATTGCCGTACGGCGGCGTCGGCGGCCCGTGAAGTGGCGGCCCGGATCGAGGACTTCGGCGCCCGGGCCGTCGTACTGGAAGCGGATCTGCGGGACGAGGACGCGTGCCACCGGCTGGTCCGGGAGGCGGCGGACTGGGGCGGGGGACTGACCGCCCTGGTCAACAACGCGGGTGTGCAGCCCACGCGGCCGCTGCCCGGGATGACGGCCGTGCAGTGGCGGACCGTCGTGGACACCAACCTCACCGGCGTCTTCGCGTGTACGCAGGCGGCGGCCGAGGTCATGGGACCGGGCGGATCCGTGACCCACATCGCGTCCATCGAGGCGAGCCATCCCGCTCCCGGGCACGCCCACTACTCCGCCTCCAAGGCCGCCATCGTGATGCACGCGCGGTCGGCGGCCGGGGAGTACGGCCCGCACGGCATCCGCGTGAACACGGTCTCGCCCGGGCTGATCGACCGGGACGGGCTGGCGGAGGCCTGGCCGGAGGGGGTGGAGCGGTGGGTGCGGAAGGCGCCCCTGGGCAGGCTCGGGCGCCCCGAGGACGTGGCCGACGCGTGCGTGTTCCTCGCCTCCCCGCTCGCGTCCTGGGTCACCGGGCACGACCTGGTGGTGGACGGCGGGGTGTCCGCCCGGCCGACGTGGTGAGCGCTCGGCGGTCCGCGTCCGTACATGTCGGGAAGACCGCGAGCCCAGGTACGGAGTAGTGACGTGAGGTGTGAGCGTGCAGGCAGCAGCGCAGGCCGGCGAAGGCGAGGACTTCAAGGGCTGGTGCTGCTGGGCGCCGTGCTGGTCCTGCTCCTCTTCGGCGGTGCCGGGGCCGCGTCGGCCCACGCGGCCCTCAAGGCCACGGACCCCGAGGACGGAAGCGTCCTCAAGTCCGCCCCCCGTGACATCACCCTGACCTTCACCGAGTCGGTCGGTCTGCTCGACGACTCCTTCCGGGTGCTGGACCCGGACGGCAAGCGCCTGAAGACCGGTGACGCCGGACACGGCGCGGGCGGCTCGGACACGGCCCGTGTCTCCCTGCCCGCGAAACTCACCCAGGGCACCTACACGGTGGCGTGGCGGGTGGTCTCGGCCGACAGCCACCCGGTCTCCGGCGCCTTCACCTTCTCGGTCGGCAAACCCTCCCCGGCCACCGTGTTCGTGGACACCGGCCCGACCGAGAACCCGGCCACCGAGAGCCTCTTCAACATGGGCCGCTACCTGGCCTACCTCGCCGTGGCGCTGCTCATCGGCACCGCCGTCTTCCTCGCCGCCTGCCGCCCCCCGGAGCCGTCCCCGCTGCGCCGGCTCCTGTGGGCGGGCTGGGGCACCCTGCTCGGTTCGACCGTGTTCCTGCTGGTGCTGCGGGCGCCGTACGAGTCGGGGGCGGGCCCGACGTCCGCGTTCTCGCTGAAGGCCTTCGAACGCACTCTGACCACCCGCCCCGGCGAGGCCCTCCTGGTCCGCCTGGCGCTGCTGCTCATCGGGTACTTCTTCGTCCTACGACTGCTGCGGCTCGGCGAGTCGAAGCTGCCGCGCGCGTGGCAGGCGGTGGGCGGCGCGCTCGCCGTGGGCCTCGCGCTGACCTGGGCCGCCGCCGAACACGCGTCCGCCGGGATCCAGGTCCCGGTGGCGATGACGTCCGCGGTGCTGCACGTGCTGGCGATGGCCGTCTGGCTGGGCGGTCTCGCGGCCCTGCTCACCACGCTGTACCGGGCCTCGTCGCACGTCCCGGCCGTCGTCGTCGCCCGTTTCTCGCGGCTGGCCTTCGCCTCCGTGACCGTCCTCGTCGGCACCGGCGTCTACCAGTCCTGGCGCGGCCTCGGTTCCTGGAGCGCGATCACCGGCACGACGTACGGCCACCTGCTCGTCCTCAAGCTCCTAGCGGTGACCCTGCTGCTGGCGGCGGCACGGCTGTCGCGGCGGTGGACGGGACGGCTGATGACGATCACGACCGAGCGGCAGCCGGAGCGGGAGCCGGAGGCGGAGGCGGTCGTACGGGAGAGGGTGCCGGAGCGGGTGGGGGGTTCGTCGAGCACCGCGGAGCCGGTGGTGGACGGGGCCCCGGCCGGCGTGGAGTCGGCGCGAGTGGACGGGCCGCCGTCGGTCTCGGAACCGGTGCCCGTCAGCCCCGGCCCGGCCACACCGGCGGCATCGGCCACACCCGTGGCGTCGGCCGCACCGGCCTACCGGCACGGCCTGCGTCGTTCCGTGCTCGCCGAAGTGGCCGTCGGGGTCGTGGTCCTGGTGCTGAGCACCGTGCTGAGCGGCACGCTGCCCGGGCGGGCGCAGGCCGAGGCGGCCGAGGCGGGACCGGCCGAGGGCGGCCTGCCCGCCGCGTCCCTGACCAACGTGCCCTTCGCGGTGGGCGGCGCCACGGGCAAGGTGCAGATCACCCTCGACCCGGGCCGCACCGGCGACAACTCGGTCCAGGCCATCGTCTACGCGGCCGACGGCGGCCTCGCCACGGTCCCCGAACTGCGGCTGTCGTTCACCCTCCCGGCCAAGGAGATCGGCCCGATCGACGCCGGCCTGAAGAACATGGGCGGCTACTGGGGCACGAACGACCTCACCCTCCCCCTCGCGGGCGACTGGCGGATGAAGGCGACGATCAGGGTCTCCGACGTCGACCAGATCAGCGTGACGAAGACGGTGAGGATCGTGCGCTGAGCAGGTCCGCCATGGTCTCGGCGGCGTGCACGGCGGCCGCTCCGCAGCAGTTGTTGAACAGGACGTGGAGTTCGTCGGACCGCTCGGCCAGTGCGTGCAACCGCGGTACCCACTCGGCGAGTTCGGCGCGCGTGTAGTCGTACCGGAAACGGTCCTCCTTGCTGCCGCGGCCCCAGGAGGCGCTGCGCCCGTGGAAGCGCACGACGGACAGCCGGGGCACGGTGACGGGAGTGACCGGCGGCAGGGAGGCGGGCAGCCCCTGGAGCATGTCCACGGCCACGGCGGCGAAGCCGTACTTCCCGAGCAGCGCGCAGGTGAGGTCCTGCTGCCCCTCCTCCCACCAGGACGGATGCCGGAACTCCACATGGACGGGCCATCCGGCGGTCCGTTCCGCGGTCTCCTCCAGGAACCGCTCCGCCCGCGCCCCCGGCCGCAGCCACGGCGGGAACTGGAACAGCACCCCGCCGAGCCGTCCGGCCTCCCGCAACGGCTCGATCCCGGCGGCGAACCGCGCCCACACCTCGTCGAGGGGGACGCCCGCGAGGGCGGTCTGCTTCGCCGGATGCCCGGTGAGCGAGGCGTACGCCTTCACGTCGAACACGAACCCGGCGGGCGTACGCTCCGCCCACAGACGGCTGTTGCGCTCGCTGGGCAGGGCGTAGAACGTGCCGTCCACCTCCACCACCGGTAACCGCTCGGCGTAGTACCGCAACCGCCCCTCGGCGTCCCGCCGCCCGGGCGGATACCAGCCGCTGCGGACGAGCGCGGGATCGGTCCAGGAGCACGTGCCGACGAGAATGCGGGTCATGGGGGACCGGGTACCGCCTTAGGGTGCGGGCATGACTTCCCAGGCGTATCTCTCCCAACTCTTCTCGCTGGAAGGCCGGGTGGCGCTGGTGACGGGCGGGAGCTCGGGCATCGGCAGGGCGATCGCGGGGGCGTTGGCACGGGCGGGGGCGAGCGTGGTGATCGTGGCTCGCAGGGAGCCCGAACTGACTTCGGCGGTCGAGGAGTTGAGGTCCGGCGGCTGCCGGGCGGCCTGGGTGAGCGGCGACTTGAGCACGAGGGAGGGTGTCCGTACGGCGGCGGAGGCGGCGGCCGCGCTGTTCGGTGAACCGGACATCCTGGTCAACTCCGCGGGGATCAACCTGCGTCCACCGATGACCGAGCTCACCGACGACGTGTGGGACACCACCATGGCGGTCAACCTGGAGGCCCCCTACCTCCTGGGCCAGCGCTTCGGTCCCGGCATGGCCGAGCGCGGCTTCGGCCGGATCATCCACATCACGTCCCAGCAGGCCCACCGCGCCTTCGTCAGCAGCGGCGCCTACGGCGTCTCCAAGGGCGGCCTGGAGTCCCTGGCCCGCTCCCAGGCCGAGGCCTGGTCCCCGCACGGCGTCACCTGCAACACCCTCGTCCCCGGCTTCGTCCTGACCCCCCTCAACTCCCGCCTCGCCGACGACCCGGAACAGGTCGCGTCCCTGGCCGCCCGCACGATGACCGGCCGCAACGGCGTCCCGGAGGACTTCGCGGGCGCGGCGGTGTTCCTGGCGAGCCGGGCCTCGGCCTATGTCACGGGTCAGTCGATCTTTGTGGACGGGGGGTTGTCGGTGCACTGAGCTGCCACGAGCGGCACGGGCTCGTCGGTGATCGCGGGCCGACTGAAGCTCCACCGCGCCCGGCCACCAGCCAGTCACGGCAGCCGTCGTGACCGGGGGCGCCGTGCCGCTGAGCGTGGGCGACGTAGCCGATCAAGAAACCTGCTCATCCTTCCGCATCGAACTCGGTTGTCCCCGATCTCAAGCAGGCAGCTGACTGAGACGGAAGATTCGAACTCGTGAGGCGTTGCCGCCAACACACACGGAGGTGAATGACCAGGGCGCCGGGTCATACCTGCTTGACGACGATGGTGTCCGGGAGGAGCTTCTCCAGGTCGTCCACGTCCGACGTGAAGACGGTGACCTGGCCCTTCTGCCGGCGTGCGATGACAGCGAGCAGGGCGTCGATCGCGTACTTGTGGCCGGGCAGCTTGGCGTCGGCCAGGAGGCGCCGGGCCTGGCGGGCCTCGTCCTTACCGATGTCGGCGACCTTGAGCCGGGAGAGCACCCAGTCCCAGCGCTGCTCGGTGATTCTGCCGTCGTACGCCTCCACCAGTGTCATGGGTGACGTGACCACTTCGGCTTCGCCCCGTGCTGCGAGATCGAGCCAGGAGATCATCTTCCGGTCGCCACGCACAGCCAGGGACAGGGCCTCGCAGTCGAGTACGAAGGCGCGCAGTGGCCGCTGCCCATGCTCACCGGCTCGCTTGGTCACGCGGCCTCTCCGGCGTTGTGCCCTCCGGCGGTGAGGCGGCGCTCGTGCTCGGCGTCGAGATCTTCCAGCTCCGAGCGTGCCGCCGCGCGCTCGTCCTCGGTGACCGCGCCGTGTTCCGCCTGCAGCCAGTCGACCAGTTCCAGCAGTCGGTCCCGATCGCGCTTGCATCGCAATGCTTCGGCGACGTACGCCGAAAGTCCCCGCTCAGCCGTCTCGGCGCGGATCTCGTCCAGGAGATCTTCGGGGATCGTCACCGTTACTTTCTTGGTCGCCATACAAGTCACCATACTCTTGGTGTGAATGCCCCTACCAGATTTCAGTGACCGTAGGGCAAGGCGGCCAATGGCCAATCCGTGAGCCCTGCCCATGCGTGATCGCCGACTCGTACCGCTTCACTCGGCCACCCGCCGATCACTCTCATCAGCGCATGCTGCGTCGGATGAGGATGGTTGTCCTTCGCGGTGGTGAGGGCCGTCCGGGGCGTTCGTGGAGACTCAGGGAGCAGGTCGGAGGGGGCGCGTACGGCGGTGAACGGTGGCGGCCGGTGATGCGCTGGACAAAGGCCAGGACAACGAGCAGCGAAGCGGCAAGATCATGTACGACTGCGAGGGATGCGGACGATCCTGGCAGGGGTTGTTCTTCGGCTCCGGGATCGGAAAAGCGAAGTGGTGGTGCTGGCGCTGCCAGAGCACCGATCAGGAGGAACTGGTCAGCTCTCTGGATGACCACGCTCGGGGCGTGCTCAACCGTGACGCCGACGGCGTGCACTGGCCTTACGGCCCGAACGTGTACGTCCAGATGCGCGCGGACCTGTTGGACTGGGCGGACCGGCACGACCTCAAGAGTGGCAACACGGGATGTTCGTCCGGACTCCACTGGCACGACCACACGACCACGTGGCTTTCCCGGACCACCGGCAGGCCCGCTCTGGTGTTCAACCAGCCGTACAGGCAGGTGGACCGGGCCGAGGTTTGGGATTGCATCAGCGAGTACCCGTCTCTCACGGCCGAGGTCGGGCCGGAGAGTTGGTACGGCGCAGGTACCAGCGGTGTCTACATCTGGAATGACGGCAACCGTTCCGTGTCTGTTCGGCCGCCCCGTTAACCGCACATCGAAGGGTTCCACCTGGCGGTGGGCCCCCGGAATCGTGCCCGGTGAGGCACTGGCGCAGGTGTGACTGTCACAGATCACGTAGCCCAGATGATCGCCGGTGCCATCTGGGCCCCGGGAACACTCGGTGTGGAGAGGTCTGAGGACAACGACGAAGGGCCCCACCTTGCGGTGGGGCCCTTCGACATCGTGCCCGGTGAGGCACTGGCGGAGGATACGAGATTCGAACTCGTGAGGGGTTGCCCCCAACACGCTTTCCAAGCGTGCGCCCTAGGCCTCTAGGCGAATCCTCCGCGGCAAACAATACAAGACGTTGAGGAGTGCTCGCGAACTCGTTCCCACCCCCTGCCATCGGGTACTGTTTGGGCAGCCCCTCACGCGGCGCTATCTGACTGAACTCCCCCAGGGCCGGAAGGCAGCAAGGGTAGGTTGGCTCTGGCGGGTGCGTGGGGGGCGTTCGCGTTCCCGGACGGAGTGCCCGCGCGGGGTCGGGTTGTCAGTGGTCGCCTATAACCTCGTAAGCGTGTCGTCTCTCGCGTTGTACCGCCGCTATCGCCCGGAGTCCTTCGCCGAGGTCATCGGGCAGGAGCATGTCACCGACCCGCTGCAGCAGGCGCTGCGGAACAACCGGGTCAATCACGCGTACCTGTTCAGCGGTCCCCGCGGCTGTGGCAAGACGACCAGCGCGCGCATCCTCGCCAGGTGCCTGAACTGCGAGCAGGGGCCCACACCCACGCCCTGCGGCACGTGCCAGTCCTGCCAGGACCTCGCCAGGAACGGCCCGGGTTCCATCGACGTCATCGAGATCGACGCCGCCTCCCACGGTGGCGTGGACGACGCCCGTGAGCTGCGCGAGAAGGCCTTCTTCGGGCCCGCGAGCAGCCGGTACAAGATCTACATCATCGACGAGGCCCACATGGTCACGTCGGCCGGGTTCAACGCGCTGCTGAAGGTCGTCGAGGAGCCCCCGGAGCACCTCAAGTTCATCTTCGCCACCACCGAGCCCGAGAAGGTCATCGGGACGATCCGGTCGCGGACCCACCACTACCCCTTCCGGCTCGTACCGCCCGGCACCCTGCGGGAATACCTCGGCCAGGTGTGCGGCAAGGAGAACATCCCGGTCGAGGAAGGCGTCCTGCCCCTCGTCGTCCGGGCCGGCCAGGGCTCCGTGCGTGACTCCATGTCCGTCATGGACCAGCTGCTCGCCGGTGCGCGGGAGGAGGGTGTGACGTATGCCATGGCCACCTCCCTCCTCGGGTACACCGACGGCTCCCTGCTCGACTCCGTCGTCGAGGCATTCGCCACCGGTGACGGCGCCGCCGCCTTCGAGGTCGTCGACCGTGTCATCGAGGGTGGCAACGACCCGCGCCGTTTCGTCGCCGACCTGCTGGAGCGGCTGCGGGACCTGGTCATCCTCGCCGCGGTCCCGGATGCCGCCGAGAAGGGGCTCATCGATGCCCCCGCCGACGTCATCGAGCGCATGCAGGCCCAGGCCGGCACCTTCGGCGCGGCGGAGCTCAGCCGCGCCGCCGACCTCGTCAACGAAGGCCTGACGGAGATGCGCGGCGCCAACTCGCCCCGCCTCCAGCTGGAACTCATCTGCGCGCGCGTGCTGCTCCCCGCGTCCTACGGGGACGAGCGCTCGGTCATGGCCCGCCTCGACCGCATCGAGCGGGGCGTGAACTTCTCGGCCGGCGGCGGCGCCCCCGCGATGGGATACGTACCGGGGCCGGGGCCGGAGGTGCACGGGGGAGCCGCCCCGGGCCACTCGGCGGCCGCCGTCCCGCCATCGGTTCCGTCTGCGGTTCCGGTTCCGCCGGGTAGCGGTCCGGCCGCGGCCAGGGCGGCGGTCCGGGCTTCCGGCGCGGGCGCGCCCGGCGGCCCAGGGCCCGGCAGAGGCAACGACAGCAGTGGCACCCAGGGCGGCGGCACTCCCGGCGCAGCCGGTGGCCCGGGCGGCTTCCCCGGCGCTACGGCCGACCCGGCGCCCTTCGCCGCGGCGGCCGCCCCCGCCGGCCCGCCCTCGGGCCCGTCCGCCGGCCAGGCGCACGGCTCACCCGCGGGCCAGGCCCCTGGTGCTCCGGCCGGTCCACCACCCGGCCCATCCCCTGCCGCCGCCCACCCGGACCAGCCACACTCGGACCAGCCACACCCGACCCACCAGCAACCGTCCGCCACGGCCCCCGCCCCCGGCGCCTGGCCCACCGCCGCCCCCCTCGGCGGCGGCCGGCGTCCCGGTGGCTGGCCCACCCCGGCTGCGACGGGCGGCGGCCAGCCCCAGGCGCCCGCGGCGCACCGACCCGCGGCGGTCCCGGCGCCGGCCCAGTCCGCCCCCGCGGCCTCCGCACCCGGTCCGGCCTCCTACGCCCCGCCGGCCGGTGGCCTCGACCCCCGCCAGCTCTGGCCCAACATCCTGGAAGCGGTCAAGAACCGCCGCCGCTTCACCTGGATCCTGCTCAGCCAGAACGCCCAGGTGGCCGGCTTCGACGGCACCACCCTCCAGCTCGGCTTCGTCAATGCCGGCGCCCGCGACAACTTCGCGAGCAGCGGCAGCGAGGAGGTGCTGCGCCAGGCACTCTCCGAGCAGTTCAGCGTCCAGTGGAAGATCGAGGCCGTCGTCGACCCCTCGGGCGGCGGCGCGGCACCCCCGGCATCCGGCGGCTTCAACGGCAACGGTGGCGGCGGCTACGGCGGAGGCGGCAACACCGGCGGCTACGGCAGCGGAAACGCGGGAGGCTACGGCGCCCCGGCCCCCCAGGCCCAGCCGTCGTCCTCCCAGCCGACGCCCGCCCAGGCGGCCCAGCCCAGACGGACGCCCGCCCCCACCCAGGCCCCCTCCCCACAACGGTTCGCGCCGGAACCCCCGCCGGTCTCCATCGAGGACGACATCCCCGAGGACGACGACCCCGACCTCAACGAGTCGGCCCTCTCGGGCCGCGAACTGATCGTGCGGGAGCTCGGGGCGACCGTGGTGGAGGAGATCACGAACGAGTAGGGGGTGGCGGAGGAGCGGGCAAGAGGGCCCGCATCTTGGAGGAACCTACGACTCCTCTCCCTCCGCCCCTTGGGAAGCCCGCACAAAAACCCCGTTAGGCTGACCCTCGTGAAGGTCCTCGTCATCGGTAACGGCGCCCGCGAACACGCCCTGTGCCGCTCCCTGTCCCTCGACCCCGACGTCAGCGCACTGCACTGCGCGCCCGGCAACGCCGGTATCGCCGAGGTCGCCGAGCTGCACCCGGTC
The DNA here is from genome assembly GCF_044766405.1 of Streptomyces sp. NPDC102270. Classification (NCBI taxonomy): domain Bacteria; kingdom Bacillati; phylum Actinomycetota; class Actinomycetes; order Kitasatosporales; family Streptomycetaceae; genus Streptomyces; species Streptomyces sp. NPDC102270. The sequence goes on from NZ_JBIWLX010000005.1 coordinate 439,594, forward strand.
GACGCCCTCGACGGCGAGGCGGTGGCCGCGCTGGCGCAGCGACTCGGCGCCGACCTGGTCGTCGTAGGCCCGGAGGCCCCGCTCGTCGCGGGGGTCGCCGACGCCGTCCGCGAGGTGGGCATTCCGGTCTTCGGCCCGTCCGGGGAGGCCGCGCAGCTCGAGGGCTCCAAGGCCTTCGCCAAGGACGTCATGGCCGCGGCCGGAGTACCGACCGCCCGCTCCTACGTCTGCACGACCCCCGAGGAGGTCGCCGAGGCCCTCGATGCCTTCGGTGCCCCGTACGTCGTCAAGGACGACGGTCTCGCCGCGGGCAAGGGCGTCGTTGTGACCGGCGACATCGAGGCCGCGACGGCCCATGCGAACGCCTGCGACCGCGTCGTCATCGAGGAGTTCCTCGACGGCCCCGAGGTCTCCCTCTTCGCCATCACCGACGGCGACACCGTCCTCCCGCTGCAGCCCGCGCAGGACTTCAAGCGCGCCCTCGACGGCGACGAGGGCCCGAACACCGGCGGCATGGGCGCGTACTCCCCGCTGCCCTGGGCCGACCCGAAGCTGGTGGACGAGGTCATGCAGACGGTTCTGCAGCCGACCGTCGACGAGATGCGCCGTCGCGGCACCCCCTTCTCCGGCCTGCTGTACGCCGGTCTCGCGATCACTTCCCGGGGCGTGCGGGTCATCGAGTTCAACGCCCGCTTCGGCGACCCCGAGACCCAGGTCGTGCTGAACCGCCTCAAGACCCCGCTGGCCGGTGTCCTGCTCGCCGCCGCGAGCGGCAACCTCGAGGACCTGCCGCCCCTGCGCTGGAGCGAGGACGCCGCGGTCACCGTGGTCGTCGCCTCCCACAACTACCCGGCCACCCCGCGCACCGGCGACCCGATCACCGGCCTCGACGAGGTGGCCGAGCAGGACGCCCCGCACGCGTACGTCCTGCACGCCGGCACCAGGCGGGACGGCGACGAGGTCGTCAGTGCCGGCGGCCGCGTGCTGTCGGTGACGGCGTCCGGCAAGGACCTCACCGAGGCCCGCGAGCGCGCCTACCGGGCCGTGGGCCGTATCCGCCTCGACGGTTCCCAGCACCGGACGGACATCGCCGCGAAGGCGGCGTCCGAAGCCTGAGAAGCCCGGAAACCGGGGCGAAACCCCCCCGAAAGCCCTGTCCCGAAGCCGCCCCCCGAACAACCCGACCGGCCCCGGATCCGTCTAAGGATTCGGGGCCAGATCTTTGCTGTACGTCATCCACCTTTCCCCAAAGCCATTCCATCGAGTGACCGGGGCGCTATACGGCTGACGGGGGCCCGGGGCCCAACTAGGGTGCGGCGCAAGCGGTCCGGCACTTGGCCCACCGGCATTGCGATGTCAGTGGCGGGTGCCACAGTGGGGGAGTGAGCAACACCAGGAAAGCTGGGCATTCAGGACGGCAGGGAGGGGGTGAGGTCCGGTCATGACCGGTATCGGTGTGGAGGCGGGCGCGCAGGCCGCGCGCTCCCGGGCGCTTGGCGTGCTGCGGATCCGCAGCCGTGCGCTGGCCGTGGCACTGCTGCCCGCGGCGGTGGCCGTGGTGCTGCTCGCCGGAGGTTCCACCAGTCATCTCTTGGGCGGGTTCTGGGACACCGCCCGGCTGGTCATGAGCGTTCTCGGGGCCGTGGTGCTGCTCGCCGCCGGGGCCGTCGCCCTGGTCGTCGCCCGCGCCCGTCCCGCCGTCAGTCCGACCGTCGCGATCGCCGAGGAGTCCGCGCCCGATCTGTACCGCATGGTGCGCGACCTCGCCGACCGCCTGGACGTCCCCGCCCCCTCCGCCATAGCGCTCACCCCGGACTGCGACAGCTGGCTCGAGGACCGCACCCACCCTGCGCACGGCCCGCCCCCGCAGGAGGGCCGGGAGGACGAGATCACGGGCGTCCGCGGCTCCCACCGTCGGGTCCCGGCCGCACCGGTGCTGGTGATCGGCTCGCCGTTCCTGTGGTGGATGCGCGTCGGCGAACTGCGCGCGGTCCTCGCCCCGGTCGTCGCCGGTACGGGCCCCTCGGCCCACCCCGACATAGCGGCGGCCCGCCGTTTCGTACGGGGTCTGGACGCGGCGGTGGCCGTCGGCTCCGTACCCGGCCGCTGTCCGCTGACCCGGGTGGTGTGCGCCGGCGTCGCCTGGGTGGCCCGCCTGCTCCTGCGCAGTTGCCGGGAGCACGCGACCCAGATGGAGCGCGGGGTCGCCGCGGCGGCCGCAGAGCGTGCACAGGCTGTGGACTACGGCCTCAGGATCGTGGCCCAGGAGCAGGTCGGCCTGGCCTACGCGGGCTGGGACCGGCTGCTGACCCGGGTCGCGCTCCCCGCCTGGCGGATGGGGCGCTGGCCCTCCCGCCTGGACGCCGGCGTGGTGGCCGCCCTCACCGAACTGTCGCGCCGCGACCGCCTGGCCGAGGGTTTCGCCTCCCGCCTCGGCGAGCGTCCCGCCTGCGACCTGCTCGAAGAGCCCGGCTCGATCGACGAGGCCGCCTCCCTGCTCGCCGCCCGCCTCTTCCACGGCGGCCCCGCGGAGACCGGCCCGGACTGGTCGCCGGTGGACTGGCAGGAGTACCCGGAAGAGGTGGTGGACCGAAAGTGGCGCCTGGACGCGGCCCGCCTCCACCGGGTCCTCGACGCCCAGGGCGTGCGCCGCCCCCCGGGAACCCCCCCGGAATCCGACGCCCCCACCCTCTCCCGAGTCCTCTCCCACCTGTCCTCCTCTCCGCCTACCGGCCCCACAGTGCGGCCGGGTTCGCTGTCCGGGTCGGCCGACTCGATGCCACGGTCCGCGGCGACTGATGGGCCCGCCGGTACGGCGTCACCCTCCGCGGAAGCCGACAGGCCGGCCGACCCGGCGGCACGCCCCACGACCGCCCACCCGACACCCACCGACCCACCCGCCGAGGCCTCCGCCACCGCAGACCCCGTACCGGCTCCGCCGTCCGACGACATGGCGACGGACGGTGCACGGACCTCCGCGGCCGACCGCGACGCGGCACCGCACGAGCCCACTCCGCCGCACGCGTCCGCGACCACCGATTGCACGCCGGCCTCGCCGCACCCCTCCGCGGACGCCCCGGACCCCTTGGACGCCCCCACAACTGCCGCCGGCGAGCTCACCCCCCACGCTTCACCGCCACCCCACGACGAACCCCTCGCCGAGATCCTCGCCGCAGCCCTCACCGCCGAACTCGTGCGGGAGGAAGCCGCCGCCCCCACGGCCCGTACCGCTCCCGACGCCACCGCCTGGGACGACACCGCGCTGCCCCTCTTCCCACTCCAACCCCCGCGCAGCGCCCGAGAGCTGCTCACCGATCACGTCACCGCGATGATCTGCTGTGCCGCGATCGACACCGCCGGTGCCACCCCGGGCCTGGACTGGCTCGACGGTCCGTCGCTCCTCATCAACGGCGAACGTGCCGCTGACCTCGCTCCCCGCGTCCTGAGCCTGGTGGAGGACGGCGACCCGGGCCCTCTGCGTGCCTGGCTGGTCAAGTCGGGGATACGCCCCGAGAAGCCCGTCCGCCTTGTCTGACGAAGACGGAATAGCCGGAATGGACGGAATGGACGGAATGGACGGAATGGACGGAATAGACGGAATAGGCGGAATACCCGCTTCCACTTTCGGCCAATTCGCAACGAACAGTGACAGTTCAAGTGCGGAATGTGATGTGCTGGGACCGATCGCGCACATGGCAAGGGCGCGCGCCATAGGACAGGTGCACGACACGCGTAACAGGGCACCGCGCAGGACCGACGACGGGGGCACGAGGGAGGGGAGCGACCATGGGGCCGGGACAGGAGCACATCCGCCGCTGGGAGTCGGGAGCACTCGCGCACGCCGTGACGGACCCCTTCGGCCAGGGCCCCGTCCCCTGGCTGCGCGGCAGCGAGACGTACTTCGACGACACCGGCCAGGTGGTCCCCTGGTACGTCGAGACGGACCCCGCCCACACCCCGAAACAGGGCGCCCCGCGCGTGCCCTCCCCCCGCTCGGACCCCGGCGGCGGCCCCCGCTCCGCCGACGACGTCCGCCGCCAGATCAAGGGCTTCACCTCGACCGGCGCGGTCGCCCCCGGCGAGGCCGTCGACTTCCACATCACCGTCGACCCGCCACAGGAATTCGCCGTCGACATCTACCGCATCGGCCACTACGGCGGCGACGGCGCGGCGAAGATCACCACCAGCCCCCGTCTCTCCGGCATCGTCCAGCCCCCGCCGCTGACCGCCGACCGCACCGTCTCCTGTCACCACTGGTGGCTGTCCTGGCGGCTGCAGATCCCGTCGTACTGGAGCATCGGGGCGTATGTCGCCGTCCTCACCACCGCCGACGGCTACCGCTCCCACATCCCCTTCACGGTCCGCGACAACCACCCCGCGGACTTACTGCTCCTGCTGCCGGACGTGACGTGGCAGGCGTACAACCTCTACCCGGAGGACGGCCGCACCGGCGCCAGCCTCTACCACGCCTGGGACGAACAGGGCCGGCTCCTCGGCGAGGCCGACGCGGCGACCACGGTCTCCTTCGACCGGCCGTACGCGGGCGCGGGCCTGCCGATGCACGTGGGCCACGCGTACGACTTCATCCGCTTCGCCGAGCGCTACGGCTACGACCTCGCCTGCGCCGACGCCCGCGACCTGCACGCCGGCCACCTCGACCCCACCCGTTACCGGGGCCTGGTCTTCCCGGGCCACGACGAGTACTGGTCGGCGGCCATGCGCCGCACGGTCGAGCGAGCCCGCGACAGCGGCACCTCCCTCGTCTTCCTCTCCGCCAACACCATGTACTGGCAGGTCGAGTTGGGCCCGTCGCCGTCCGGCGTCCCCGACCGCCTGCTCACCTGCCGCAAGCGCAGGGGGCCGGGAAAACCGGCGCTCTGGCGCGAAGTCGACCGCCCTGAGCAGCAGTTGGTCGGCATCCAGTACGCGGGCCGGGTGCCGGAGCCGTATCCCCTGATCGTCCGCAACGCCGAGCACTGGCTGTGGGACGCGACCGGCGCCCAGGAGGGCGACGAACTCGCCGGCCTGGTCGCGGGCGAGGCCGACCGCTACTTCCCGCGCGCCCCGCTCCCCGAGCACGACGACCGCATCCTGCTCGCCCACTCGCCGTACGCCGACAGCGAGGGCGCCCTCCGCCACCAGGAGACGTCCCTCTACCGCGCACCCTCCGGCGCCCTGGTCTTCGCCGCCGGCACCTTCGCCTGGTCCCCGGCACTGGACCGCCCGGGCCACGTCGACACCCGTGTCCAGCGCGCCACCGCCAACCTCCTGGACCGCATCTGCAAGCGTGACTGAGCCCACGCAAAACGCACCCCAAGTCCAAGGTCAGCCCGGTGTACGGGACAATCGACCCGTAGGACATACCCACGGGGAGGAACCGTGTCCGGATTCGTAGAAAAGCCCGAGCCGCTCCAGGTTCCGGGGCTGGTGCACCTGCACACCGGCAAGGTGCGCGAGCTGTACCAGAACGAGGCGGGCGACCTCGTGATGGTCGCCAGCGACCGTATCTCCGCCTTCGACTGGGTGCTGCCGACCGAGATCCCCGACAAGGGCCGCGTCCTCACCCAGCTGTCACTGTGGTGGTTCGACCAGATCGCCGACCTGCTGCCGAACCACGTCCTGAGCACGGACGTGCCGGACGGCGCCCCCGCCGACTGGGCCGGCCGCACCCTGGTCTGCAAGTCGCTGCAGATGGTCCCGGTGGAGGCCGTCGCCCGCGGCTACCTCACCGGCTCCGGACTGCTGGAGTACAACGAGTCCCGCACGGTCTGCGGCCTCGCCCTCCCGGAGGGGCTCACGGACGGCAGTGAACTCCCCGCCCCGATCTTCACCCCGGCCACCAAGGCCGCCGTCGGTGAGCACGACGAGAACGTCTCCTACGAGGAGATCGCCCGCCAGGTCGGCGCGGACACCGCCGCCCAGCTGCGTCAGGCGACCCTCGCCGTGTACTCGCGGGGCCGGGACATCGCCCGGGACCGCGGGATCATCCTCGCGGACACCAAGTTCGAGTTCGGCTTCGACGGGGACACCCTCGTCATCGCGGACGAGGTCCTCACCCCGGACTCCTCCCGCTTCTGGCCGGCCGACCAGTGGGAGCCGGGGCACGCGCAGCCGTCGTACGACAAGCAGTTCGTGCGCGACTGGCTGACCTCGGCGGAGTCCGGCTGGGACCGCAAGAGCGAGCAGCCCCCGCCGCCGCTGCCGCAGGAGGTCGTGGACCGCACCCGCGCCAAGTACATCGAGGCCTACGAGCGTCTGACGGGCACGAGCTGGTCGTAGCGCTGGTCGTAACGGAGAAGCCCCCCGGTGAAAACCGGGGGGCTTCTCGATGGAGCGAACGACGAGGTTCGAACTCGCGACCTCAACCTTGGCAAGGTTGCGCTCTACCAACTGAGCTACGTTCGCATGCGCCGTGGCGCGAGAACCACTATACCCAACCTCGCTCCCGCGCGAGCCGCACGGCCGCGTGACGGTTCTCGGCCCCGAGTTTGGAGACGGCCGAGGACAGATAATTGCGTACGGTCCCCTGCGACAGCGCGGCCCGTTCGGCGATCTCCGCGACGGGCGCCCCGTCGGCGGCCAGTTCCAGCACCTCGGCCTCCCGCGCGGTCAACGGCGAGTCCCCGGCGGAGATCGCGTCGGCGGCCAACTCCGGGTCGACGTAACGGTTTCCCGCGTGCACCGTGCGGATGATCTCCGCGAGCCGCTGCGCGCTCAAGGTCTTGGGGACGAACCCCCGCACACCGGCCTCCAGGGCCCGTTTGAGATGCCCCGGCCGCCCGTGACCGGTGACGATCAGCACCCTGCACGAGGGCAGTTCGGTCCGCAGGGATGTGGCGACCTTCACACCGTCCGCGCCGGGCATCTGGAGATCCAGTACGGCGACGTCGGGCTCGTGTGCCCGGGCCATCGCCAGCGCCTCGGGGCCGGTCGCCGCCTCCGCGACGACCGCCAGGTCGTCCTCCAGCGAGAGCAGCGCGGCGAGCGCGCCCCGGATCAGATGCTCGTCATCGGCGAGCAGCACCCGCACGGTCATGAGCCCGCCTCCGGCGACCCGACACATACGGTCACGACCCCGCCCCCATTCATGAAACCCCCTCCGCCGCCACCACCGGCACCTCCGCCACCAGCCGGAACACACCCTCTCGGACCGGTCCCGCCTCCAGCGTCCCGGCCACGACCGCGAGACGTTCCCGTAGTCCCGCGAGCCCGGAGCCGCCGGTGCCCGGTGGCCGCGACGCCCCGTCGTTCTCCACGGTGAGCACCACCTGCTCCCCCTCTCTCCGCAGGGCCACCACGCACCGCTTGGCGTCCCCGTGCCGCAGTACGTTCGTGGTGGCCTCCCGGACCACCCAGCCGAGCGCCGACTGCACCTCGGCGGGCAGCCCGCCCGGTTCACCGGTGACCTCGCAGTCGATGCCGGCGGCGGTCAACACCCCTCGCGCTCCGGCCAGTTCGATGCCCAGATCGGCCTCCCGGTATCCCCGTACGACGTCCCGCACCTCGCGCTGTGTCTCCTGCGCGATCCGCTGCACCTCGGTCATCTGGTCCACGGCCTCGTCGCGTCCCCGACGCGCCAGCTGCACGGCCAGTTCGCTCTTCAGCGCGATCACGGCCAGGTTGCGCCCCATCACGTCGTGCAGGTCCCGCCCGAACCGCAGCCGTTCCTCGGCGACGGCGAGCCGGGCGCGGGTCTCGCGGGCCGTGTCGAGTTCGTAGACGGCGTTCAGGAGCCAGACGGAGAAGACGGAGGTGAAGGCGAGGAACCCGGCGGCGATCAGCACCACGACCCCGGTGACCAGGGACTCCGGGAGGGCGTACCCCAGGGGGAAGCCGCCGAGCACCGCGCCCGCGGCGAAGCCGCCCACGAGCGCGAGCACGCGCCGTCGCCTGCGGACGCCGAGCGCGCCGATACCGGCCGCGAAGGTCAGCACGCCCACGAAGACCGCCCCCGTGGCCATGTCGAGCCCGTCACTGTGCGGCCCCCGCTCGGCGATGCCGATCACCGCGACGGAGATGGCGGCGGTGACCGCCCCGAGCACCCACAGCGTCCGCACCGGCTGCTCGCGCCGCCCCCGCGTCCAGTCGAGCGCCCGCGACGCGGTCACCGCGCACGCCAGGGCATGCGCGCACACCAGCAGCACCAGCCAGACCGCGAGCTGCCCCGTCACCTGCCCGAAGACCGGCAGTCCGACCGAGGCGACGTAGATCACCGCGAAGAAGTGGAACGACCAGCGCGTGTACGTCTCCACCTTCGCCGGCGTGCTCTTCCGACGCCACCAGCCCCCTGCCTCGCGCATGCTCTCCCCGTACGTCAGCGCCTCGGTTCCCACCGGAACCACCGCTGTACAGCAAACACTGCCAGCACGGTCCAGGCCACCGCCGTACCGAGGGCGCCCAGGGCCTCGTAGGTCGAGAGCGTGCCGGTCCAGCCGCCGCGGACCAGGGTGATCACGGGCGACAGGGGCAGGAGCTCGCACACCGACGCGAACGTGTCGGGCAGCAGCTCCAGCGGCACGGTGACGCCCGAGAGGGCCATCGAGATCACCACGAGTGGCAGCGTGGTGACCTGCGCGCTCTCCACGGTCCGGGTCACGGCCGCCGTCACGGCAGCGAGCGCCGCGCACATCACCAGCCCCAACAGCAGCCCCAGTACGACGAGATGGGGGGCGTGCGGCGCGGGCACGTCGAGCAGGACCGTGCTCGCGGCCACCAGCACCACGGACTGGGTGAGCCCGGTCGCGCCGATCGGCAGCGCGGTCCCGCAGAGGATCTCGACGTCCCGCAGCTCGCCGGTGCGCAGCCGCTTCAGCACGAGTTCCTCGCGCCGGGCGGTGTAGATCCCGACCAGAGCGCCGTAGACACCGAAGAGCAGGGTGAAGCCGACCGCGGCCGGCAGCAGCACCAGCCCGACACTCAGCCCGGACTTCCCGACGTCCATGTCGTCCACCACGGGCCGCAGGCTGAACGGCAGCGCGAGCGGCACCAGTACGGCCGCCACGAGCGTGGCCCTGCTGCGTCCGAGCAGCGTGAACTCGGCGCGGGCGAGGGCGCCCAGCCGGCTCGCGGGAGTGGTGACCATGCTCATGCCGAGACCTCCTCACGCGCCGCGATCCCCAGGAACGCCTCCTCCAGCGAGGCGGACCGCACATCGAGCCGCCGCAGCTCGATGCCGGCCCGCTCGGCCCACACCAGCAGCCCGGTGGCGGCCCGCTGCAACTCCCGCGTCCGCAGCCGTACGACGTTCCCGTCGACCTCGTGTCCGCACACCCCGAGCTCCGCGAGCGGGGGCAGGTCTCCCACGAAGTACCCGTCGGGCAGTTCGAACGAGATCCGTGCCGGCTGGGCGGCGGTCACCTCGGCCGGTGTCCCGGTGGCCGCGATCCGCCCCTCGTGGAGGATCGCCAGCCGGCCCGCGAGGTCCTCGGCCTCCTCCATGTAGTGGGTGGTGAGCAGCACGGTCGTCCCCCGGTCGCGCAGGGCCCGCACCAACTCCCAGGTGTCCCGGCGCCCTTCGGCGTCGAGTCCGGTCGTCGGCTCGTCCAGGAACAGCACCTCGGGGTCGCCGAGCAGTGCGAGCGCCAGGTCGAGGCGCCGCCGCTCGCCTCCGGACAACTGCTTGACCCGTACGCCGGTCCGCCGGGCGAGCCCGACGAGTTCCAGCACCTCCAGCGGCGGCCGGGCCCCGCTGACGCAGCCAGCCCACATCCGCGCGGTCTCGTCGACGGTCAGCTCGGAGGGGAAGCCGCCCTCCTGGAGCATCACCCCGGTCCGCGGGCGTACGGCGGCGCGCTCGGTGTACGGATCGTGCCCGAGGACGCGGATGCGGCCCTCGGTCGGCCGGGCGAGTCCTTCGAGGAGTTCGACGGTGGAGGTCTTGCCGGCGCCGTTGGTGCCGAGCAGGGCGAAGACCTCTCCGCGGGCCACGGAGAAGCTGATCCCGCGCACGGCCTCGAACCCGCCCCCGTACACACGCCGTAGGCCGGTGACCTCAATCACGTGTTCGTGTTCGTCGGTGTTCATGAAGCCAGCGTCCCGGCGGAGCGGATGCGACAGCAGTGCGCGCTGTCACCACTCCGTATGACAAATGTCAGACGACCCGACCGGTCAGGCACCGGGCATGAAAAAGCCCCCCGGTCGAAACCGGAGGGCTTGATTCAGAGCGGACGACGAGGCTCGAACTCGCGACCTCAACCTTGGCAAGGTTGCGCTCTACCAACTGAGCTACGTCCGCATTGCATCCGACCGGCTCTCACCGATCGGCGCGGGCACCAGCATACCTGATCCACAACTGTGGCCAGGCCGGTGGTGCAGAGCGGGTGACAGGAATTGCACACTGCGCCTTCCCCCTGGAAGGGGGATGTTCTACTACTGAACTACACCCGCATGTACTCCGTGAGCTGGGCCTTTCGGCCTCGCCCCTCGGCGTGCTCCAGACTCTAGCTGACCAGGTGGGGTGCAACGCAAGTCGGTTGTCCCGAGGGGCGGGTGACCCGGCGTCGACCGGCCCTTACCGGGCCTCGGCGAACGCCTCGTAGACCCTCTTGGGGATGCGTCCACGGGCGGGGACATCCATCTTGTTGGCCTGGGCCCAGGCCCGGACCGCCGCCGGGTCGGGAGCGACCTCGGTCTGCTGGTACGCCTTGCCCGACCTGGACCGCTTGCGGCCGGCCTCCACGTACGGCTCGAGCGCCTTACGCAGTTTCTTGGCATTGGTTTGATTCAGGTCGATCTCGTACGACTTGCCGTCGAGTCCGAAGGCGATCGTTTCCGCCGCTTCCGAGCCGTCGATGTCGTCAAAGAGAGTGACCACGACCTTCTGCGCCACGAATATCGGTCCCTTCGTACGGCACGTTGCCAATTCATTTGTACAGTGCCCAACAATGCATTGTGAGCTCGACTAAATCCTTCCGCGTGTCCCAGCGCAATAGGTATCGGGTGTCGATCTGAGATCTTTCCGGGAAATTTTCGCGACCGGCCGCCTCCGTGATGTGTCGTGATCGCCGTCACGTAGATTCCTACAACTCAACGCGCGTAGAATTTTTGTACGGGTAGTCTGAAGGAACCTGCTCAGCACCACACCACCGGGAGTGCCAGTGGCACGCGTCGTAGTCGACGTCATGCTCAAGCCGGAGATCCTCGACCCCCAGGGCCAGGCGGTGCAGCGCGCACTGCCGCGGCTTGGTTTCGACGGCATCTCCGACGTACGTCAGGGAAAGCGATTCGAACTGGAAGTTGACGGGCCGGTCGACGAGGCCGCGCTCGCCCGCATCCATGATCTTGCGGAATCCTTCCTCGCCAACACCGTGATCGAGGACTTCACCGTGAAGGTCGAGGACTCTGCGGAAGTCGCGGGGGCCGCGAAGTGACCGCTCGTATTGGCGTCGTCACTTTCCCGGGCAGCCTCGACGACCGGGACACCCAGCGCGCGATCCGCCTCGCGGGCGCCGAACCGGTCGCCCTCTGGCACAAGGACAAGGACCTCCACCAGGTCGACGCCGTGGTGCTGTGCGGCGGTTTCTCCTACGGCGACTATCTGCGCGCGGGTGCCATCGCGCGCTTCTCGCCGGTCATGGAGCCCCTCATCGAGCAGGCGAAGGCCGGCCTCCCGGTCCTCGGCATCTGCAACGGCTTCCAGATCCTCACCGAGGCCCACCTCCTCCCGGGCGGGATGCTCGGCAACGACCACCTCCACTTCATCTGCCGCGACCAGAAGCTGCGGGTGGAGAACGCGGACACCGCCTGGACGACCGACTACTCGGCCGGCCAGGAGATCAACATTCCGCTGAAGAACATGGACGGCCGGTACGTCGCCGACGAGTACACCCTCGACAAGCTGGAGGCCGAGGGCCGGGTCGCCTTCCGGTACCTGGACTTCAACCCCAACGGCAGCCTCCGTGACATCGCCGGCATCACCAACGAGGCGGGCAACGTCGTAGGCCTGATGCCGCACCCGGAGCACGCCGTGGAGCCGCTCATCGGCACCGGCCGCACCGACGGCCTCCCCTTCTTCACCTCGATCCTCAAGAAGCTGGTCAACGTATGAGCCGGACGCCTCTGGACACGGTCGAGCACGCGACCGCGACCCCCGACGTCGAGCTGCCCTGGGCCGAACTGGGCCTGAAGAAGGACGAGTACGAGAGGGTCGTCGAGATCCTCGGGCGTCGGCCCACCGGTGCCGAGCTCGCCATGTACTCGGTCATGTGGTCCGAGCACTGCTCCTACAAGTCGTCGAAGGTGCATCTGCGCCAGTTCGGCGAGAAGGCGCCCCAGTCGGACGCCCTCCTCGTCGGCATCGGCGAGAACGCGGGCGTCGTGGACGTCGGCCAGGGCTACGCGGTCACCTTCAAGGTCGAATCGCACAACCACCCCTCCTACGTCGAGCCCTACCAGGGCGCCGCGACCGGTGTCGGCGGCATCGTCCGCGACATCATCGCGATGGGCGCGCGGCCGGTGGCCGTGGTCGACCCCCTGCGCTTCGGTGCCGCGGACCATCCGGACACCAAGCGCGTGCTCCCCGGTGTCGTCGCCGGCATCGGCGGTTACGGCAACTGCCTGGGCCTGCCCAACATCGGCGGCGAGGTCGTCTTCGACGCCTGCTACCAGGGCAACCCGCTGGTCAACGCCGGTGCCATCGGCGTGATGCGGCACGAGGACATCCACCTCGCGAAGGCGTCCGGCGCCGGCAACAAGGTCATCCTGTACGGGGCCCGCACGGGCGGTGACGGCATCGGCGGCGCGTCGATCCTCGCCTCCGAGACCTTCGACGACGCCAAGCCGTCGAAGCGTCCGGCCGTGCAGGTCGGGGACCCGTTCCAGGAGAAGCTCCTCATCGAGTGCACCCTGGAGGCCTTCAAGGAGAAGCTGGTCGTCGGGATCCAGGACCTCGGCGCGGCCGGTCTGTCCTGTGCCACCTCCGAGCTCGCCTCCAACGGCTCCGGCGGCATGCGCGTCACCCTGGACGACGTACCGCTGCGCGACTCGACGCTCTCGCCCGAGGAAATCCTCATGAGCGAGTCCCAGGAGCGCATGTGCGCGGTCGTGGAGCCGGGGAAGGTCGACCGGTTCCTGGAGATCTGCGACAAGTGGGACGTCATCGCCACCGTCATCGGTGAGGTCACCGACGGCGACCGGCTGGAGATCTACTGGCACGGCGGCAAGATCGTCGACGTCGACCCGCGGACCGTGGCCCACGACGGCCCGGTCTACGAGCGCCCGTATGCCCGTCCGGACTGGCAGGACGCGCTCCAGGCGGACGACGCGAACAAGCTGCCCCGGCCGCAGACGGGCGAGGAGCTCAAGGAGCAGGTCCTCGCGCTGGTCTCCTCCCCGAACCAGGCCTCCAAGAAGTGGATCACCTCGCAGTACGACCACTTCGTGCAGGGCAACACGGTGCTGGCCCAGCCGGAGGACTCCGGCATGATCCGCATCGACGAGTCGACCGGCCTGGGTGTGGCGATCGCGACGGACGGCAACGGCCGTTACGCGAAGCTCGACCCGTACGCGGGCGCGCAACTGGCGCTCTCGGAGGCCTACCGGAACGTGGCGACGACCGGCGCCAAGCCCCTCGCGGTCTCCGACTGCCTGAACTTCGGCTCGCCCGAGGACCCGGCCGTCATGTGGCAGTTCGCGGAGGCCATCCGCGGACTGGCCGACGCCTGCCAGCAGTTGGGCACCCCGGTGACCGGCGGCAACGTCTCCCTCTACAACCAGACCGGTGATGTGGCCATCCACCCCACCCCGGTCGTCGCGGTCCTGGGCGTCATCGACGACGTCGCCCGCCGCACCCCGATCGCCTTCCGCGAGGAGGGCCAGCTGCTGTACCTCCTCGGCGACACCCGTGAGGAGTTCGGCGGCTCGGCCTGGTCCCAGGTCGTCCACGACCACCTCGGCGGTCTGCCGCCCAAGGTCGACCTGGAGCGCGAGCGGCTGCTCGCCGAGATCCTGATCTCCGCCAGCCGCGACGGCATGATCGACTCCGCGCACGACCTCTCCGACGGCGGCCTGATCCAGGCGGTCGTGGAGTCGGCGCTGCTCGGCGGCAAGGGCGCCCGCCTGATCGTCCCGGACGGTCTGGACGCGTTCACGCTGCTGTTCTCGGAGTCGGCCGGCCGCGCGGTGGTCGCGGTCCCCCGCTCCGAGGAGCTCCGCTTCAACGACATGTGCGGCGCGCGGGGCCTGCCCGTCACCCGCATCGGTGTCGTCGACGGCGACTCGGTCGAGCTCCAGGGCGAGTTCGAACTGTCCCTGGAGGAACTGCGGACGGCCCACGAGGAGACGATCCCGGCACTGCTGAAGTAGCCGGTCGTACGACTCCGAAGGCCCCGCCCGTCGCCGTGACGGGCGGGGCCTTCGTGACTCCGGCACCGGTTCGCGGGCCGCCTCCGAAGCGCCGCCGATTAGGCTCACCGCCATGCCCACGACCAGGAAGCGCGCCCGCACCTACGACCCCGCCAAGATCCGCGAGGCTCTGAAGAACCAGTTCGGACATGTACGGGAGGCCGTGGGCGCCCTCACCCCCGAGCAACTCGCTCTCGCAACGCGCCTGACCGGCTGGACCGTGCGGGACCTGGCCGCGCACATCACCATGGCGGTCGAGACGGTCAGCCGGAACCTCGACCGGGAGGAACCCCCGGCTCCGCGGCTCACCCTCCTCGAATGGCCCTTCGCCACGGCCGACCGGGCCGGTGACATCGCCGACGGCACCCGGGAGCTGGCCTCCGCCAACCCGGACCTCGCCGCGCTGTACGCCCGTACCGAGGAGCGGTTCCTGGCCGCCCTGAGTGCCCCCGGCTCCCGCGTCCTCGCCGCCCGTACCGGTGCGATGACCCTGGCCGACTACCTGGTCACCCGCACTGTCGAACTCGTCGTCCACACCGACGACCTGAACGCGGCCGTGCCCGGCCTCGACATCCCCTACGACCGCCAGGCGCTCGCCGCCTGCACCCGTCTCCTCGCCGACGCCCTGGCCGTGAAGGCGCCCGGCGGCTCGACCGAGGTGCGGATCCCGCCGTACGCCGTCGTGCAGTGCGTCGAGGGGCCGAAGCACACCCGGGGCACCCCGCCGAACGTCGTCGAGACCGACCCGCTGACCTGGATCCGGCTCGCCACCGGCCGGCTGGCCTGGCAGGACGCGCTGGAGGCGGCCAAGGTCAGCGCGAGCGGGGAGCGGGCGGACCTGGGCGGACTGCTCCCACTGATGAGCTGAACCCTTCACGGGGCTCGTGCGTCAAAGAGCCATGAAGCGGACGACACAGCGGACGACAAAGCGGACGACATGCGCCAAGTACGCTGCCGCGGCCCTGGCCGGGACCACCGTCCTGGCCGCCTGCGGCACGGAGCCCGCGGGGACCTCGACCCAGGACCTCTCCGCCATCGAGGACGTCTCGTGGGTGCCCAAGAAGGTCACCGTCGACGGCAAGGACTACGTCCTGCCCGTAAAGGGTGCCCGGCACAAGGCCCAGATCACCTTCAAGCCGACGACCGCCGAACCGGATGGCGACGGTGGTGAGTCCGGCGGTTCCGTGGGCTGCAACAGCATTGGCGTCGACGTGGCCATCGAGGGCGACACCGTGAGGGTCTCCGACCTCGTCATGACACTGATGGGCTGCCCAGGTGCCGTGGGGCAGTTCGAGGAGAAGTTCGTCGGTGTCTTCGACAACGACCTCAAGGCCCGCCTGGACGGGCCCTCGGGTTCCCGGACGCTCACCCTGACCAGCCCGCAGGACGACACCATCACCCTGCGCGAGGGGAAACCGCCCGCCCTGAAGGGCACTCGCTGGTCCCTCGGCGAGAACGCCTATCTCACCCTCACCCGGAAGAACACCGTCACCGGCAACCTCGGATGCAACACCTTCCACGGCAGGGCGAACGTCAAGGACCGCACCATCGTGTTCGGGCCCCTGGCGACCACGCGCATGATGTGTTCCGGCCCGGTGATGAAGACCGAGCGCCAACTCGCCGAAATCCTCTCCGGCAAGGTCTCCTACCAGCAGGAACGCGATTCCCTGGAGATCACCAAGGGGCCCGGCGAGAGCGTCACGGCCCGCGCGGAGTAAGAAAGCCCACTCTCCGCGAATTCGGACCAGTGGTCGATCTCGCCTACACTCGGAACCGTGCCACGTGGTGACGGACGACTCAACCACGACCTGCTCCCCGGTGAGAAGGGCCCCCAGGACGCTTGTGGCGTCTTCGGTGTCTGGGCTCCGGGCGAAGAGGTCGCCAAGCTCTCCTACTTCGGGCTCTACGCCCTCCAGCATCGAGGCCAGGAATCCGCGGGAATCGCGGTCAGCAACGGCTCACAGATCCTCGTCTTCAAGGACATGGGCCTCGTGTCCCAGGTCTTCGACGAGACCTCTCTCGGTTCACTCCAAGGTCACATCGCGGTCGGTCACGCCCGCTACTCGACCACCGGCGCCTCCGTGTGGGAGAACGCCCAGCCGACTTTCCGTGCCACCGCGCACGGTTCCATCGCGCTCGGCCACAACGGCAACCTGGTCAACACGGCACAGCTCGCCGAGATGGTCGCCGACCTGCCCAAGCAGGAGGGCCGCAGCCCCCGGGTGGCCGCCACCAACGACACCGACCTGCTCACCGCGCTCCTCGCGGCCCAGGTCGACGAGGACGGCAAGCCCCTGACCATCGAGGAGGCCGCCCCCGTGGTCCTCCCCCAGGTCCAGGGCGCCTTCTCGCTCGTCTTCATGAACGAGCACACCCTCTACGCCGCCCGCGACCCGCAGGGCATCCGCCCGCTGGTCCTCGGCCGCCTGGAGCGCGGCTGGGTCGTCGCGTCCGAGTCCGCCGCCCTCGACATCTGCGGCGCCGCCTACGTCCGCGAGATCGAGCCGGGCGAGTTCGTCGCCATCGACGAGAACGGACTGCGCACCTCCCGATTCGCGGAAGCGAAGCCCAAGGGCTGTGTCTTCGAGTACGTCTATCTGGCGCGCCCCGACACCGACATCGCCGGCCGGAACGTGTACCTCTCCCGGGTGGAGATGGGCCGCAGGCTCGCGAAGGAAGCGCCCGTCGAGGCCGACCTCGTCATAGCGACCCCGGAGTCCGGCACCCCGGCGGCCATCGGCTACGCGGAAGCGTCCGGGATCCCCTTCGGCGCGGGTCTCGTGAAGAACGCCTACGTCGGCCGTACGTTCATCCAGCCCTCGCAGACCATTCGCCAGCTCGGCATCCGCCTGAAGCTGAACCCGCTCAAGGAAGTCATCAAGGGCAAGCGGCTGGTCGTCGTCGACGACTCCATCGTGCGCGGCAACACCCAGCGCGCCCTGGTCCGCATGCTCCGCGAGGCGGGCGCCGCCGAGGTCCACATCCGGATCTCCTCGCCCCCCGTGAAGTGGCCCTGCTTCTTCGGCATCGACTTCGCCACCCGCGCCGAACTCATCGCCAACGGCATGACCGTCGAGGAGATCGGCACCTCGATGGGCGCCGACTCCCTCTCGTACATCTCCCTCGACGGCATGATCGAGGCGACCACCATCGCCAAGCCGAACCTGTGCCGTGCCTGCTTCGACGGCGAGTACCCGATGGATCTGCCCGACCCGGAGCTGCTCGGCAAGCAGCTGCTGGAGACCGAGCTGGCCGCAGGGCCCGCCTCCACGGCCGCGGCCGACGCGATCCGTCGCCCGTAGACAGCCCGCCATACCTGCCGTACGACACGAAGGTTCTCTACTGCCATGTCTGAGACAACTGGTGCCAGCTACGCAGCCGCGGGCGTCGACATCGAGGCGGGCGACCGCGCCGTAGAGCTGATGAAGGAGTGGGTGAAGAAGACGCAGCGCCCCGAGGTCCTCGGCGGCCTCGGCGGTTTCGCCGGCCTCTTCGACGCCTCCGCCCTCAAGCGCTTCGAGCGTCCGCTGCTCGCCTCCGCCACCGACGGTGTCGGCACCAAGGTGGACATCGCGCGTCAGCTGGGCGTCTACGACACCATCGGCCACGACCTGGTCGCGATGGTCATGGACGACATCGTGGTCTGCGGTGCCGAGCCGCTGTTCATGACCGACTACATCTGTGTCGGCAAGGTCCACCCCGAGCGGGTCGCCGCGATCGTCAAGGGCATCGCCGAGGGCTGTGTGCTCGCCGGCTGCGCCCTGGTGGGCGGAGAGACGGCCGAGCACCCCGGTCTGCTGGGCCCGGACGACTTCGATGTGGCCGGCGCCGGTACGGGCGTCGTGGAAGCCGACCGGCTGCTCGGCGCGGATCGCATCCGTAAGGGTGACGCCGTCATCGCCATGGCGGCCTCCGGTCTTCACTCGAACGGGTACTCGCTGGTCCGGCATGTGCTTCTGAACGAGGCGGGCCTCGCCCTGGACGCCCGGATCGACGAGCTCGGCCGCACCCTCGGCGAGGAGCTCCTGGAGCCCACCAAGATCTACTCGCTGGACTGCCTGGCGCTGATCCGCACGGCCGAGGTGCACGCCTTCTCCCACGTCACCGGCGGCGGTCTGGCGGCCAATCTGGCCCGGGTGATCCCCGACGGCCTGCACGCCGTCGTGGACCGCACCACCTGGACCCCGGACCCGATCTTCGACCTCGTCGGCAGGACGGGTCAGGTCGAGCGCCTGGAGCTGGAGAAGACCCTGAACATGGGCGTCGGCATGATCGCGATCGTCCCCGAGGAGTCGGCGGACGTCGCCCTGGAGACCCTGGCCGACCGCGGGGTCGAGGCCTGGGTCGCGGGCGAGATCACGGACCGTGGCGACCACACCACGGGTGCGGAGCTGGTCGGCGACTACGCGTAGATCCGGTACGCAGAGATCCAGCCCCTCGGCGTACGAGGAGCTGGATCCGGGGCGGTGCCCCGCGACGTCAGCACAAAACCCGGTCCGGCGCTGAGAGCTCCGGACCGGGTGAGCCAACGGCTAGGCCGCTGCAGGCATTACGCTCCGCGGCGTTGAGACGCAGGACCGGACTCGTCGTCCTCGTCCCCGTCGTCGTTGTAGAGATCCGCGTACTGGGCGTACGGGTCGTCTTCCTCGTCGTCCTCGAACGGCTCGCCATTCGGCGGCTGGCTCGAAGTCGAAGCGCCCAGCTCATTGGCCAGACGCGACAGATCTGTCCCGCCGCTGCTGTACTTCAGCTGGCGGGCGACCTTCGTCTGCTTGGCCTTTGCCCGGCCGCGCCCCATGGCTCGACCCCCTCGGATACGGGGCTCGGTGGCCCCAGAGTCTTGACACGCGTTCATGATCTGGAACGGGCTCTCCGCAGAGAGACCGGTCCGTAGGGCTTCCACGGTACCTGAGCCCACGGCCATACGGTACGTCGCCCGCACCACGTGCCCGCACCCAGGTCCCGCGAGGAGCCCCGTCCTCGCTGGTCAACCGCGATTTTAACCACTTCTTCGCGGCCGACCCGCCGACGAACGTGAGAGTTCTCTCCAAGAGTGCGCCGACGGGTACCGCTCAGACGTCAGCGCACCGGTTTCACGGCCGCCTCGTGCATCCGCTGCTCGGCGATCCGGTCGGCCGCGGCGGCCGGCGGAATCCCGTCCTCCTTCGCACGTGCGAATATTGCGAGCGTGGTGTCGTAGATCTTCGCGGCCTTCGTCCTGCACCGCTCGAAGTCGAAACCGTGCAGTTCGTCGGCGACCTGGATGACCCCGCCGGCGTTCACCACGTAGTCCGGCGCGTAGAGGATCCCGCGGTCGGCGAGGTCCTTCTCGACGCCCGGGTGGGCGAGCTGGTTGTTGGCGGCGCCGCAGACGACGCGCGCGGTCAGCACGGGCACGGTGTCG
Organism: Streptomyces sp. NPDC102270; assembly: GCF_044766405.1. NCBI lineage: Bacteria > Bacillati > Actinomycetota > Actinomycetes > Kitasatosporales > Streptomycetaceae > Streptomyces > Streptomyces sp. NPDC102270. The sequence continues at coordinate 459,338 of NZ_JBIWLX010000005.1, forward strand.
TCGTTCAGGGCGCCGCCGAGCGCGCAGGGGGCGTAGATGTCGAGGCCCTCGACCCGGATCAGCGCGTCGGTGTCGGCGACGACGGCGACGGAGGGGTGCCGCTCGGCGATCCGCCCCACGGCGTCCTGCCGTACGTCGGTGATCACGACCTGGGCGCCCTCCTCCTGGAGGTGCTCGACCAGATGGTGGCCGACCTTGCCGACACCCGCGACGCCGACGGTACGGCCGCGCAGCGACGGGTCGCCCCACAGGTGCGCGGCGCTGGCCCGCATGCCCTGGTAGACGCCGAAGGCGGTGAGGACGGAGGAGTCGCCGGCGCCGCCGTTCTCGGGGGAGCGGCCGGTCGTCCAGCGGCATTCACGGGCGACGACGTCCATGTCGGCGACGTAGGTGCCGACATCGCACGCGGTGACGTAACGCCCGCCGAGCGAGGCCACGAAACGGCCGTACGCGAGAAGCAGTTCCTCGCTCTTGTCGCGCTCCGGGTCGCCGATGATGACGGCCTTGCCACCGCCGTGGTCGAGCCCGGCCATGGCGTTCTTGTACGACATCCCGCGCGCGAGGTTCAGCGCGTCGGCGACGGCCTCCTGCTCGCTCGCGTACGGGTAGAAGCGCGTCCCGCCGAGGGCGGGGCCGAGCGCGGTGGAGTGGAGGGCGATGACGGCCTTGAGGCCGCTCTTGCGGTCCTGGCAGAGCACGACCTGCTCATGACCACCCTGGTCCGAGTGGAACAGGGTGTGCAGCACATCGGCGGCGGCGCCGGTTACGTCGGTCACTGTGGTGACTCCTGGGTACATTGCGGCGATGGGACACAGGCGCCCGTAAGGGTGGCGGGGCCTGTGAGCACGAGATTAGGGCCTGTGGCGGCCCATGACCGTGCAGTGCTCAGGATCACCTTCCCGCGGGGTGCGGGCGTGCGACGATTTGCATAGTTTTCCCGCGCGTTTGTGTGCGGGTTTCGCAGGTTTTCCCGGCAGGCGGCGGGGGAGAGAGCAGGCGTGCCCAAGGTGTCCTCGGTGATCGTTCCGTACGCGACCTATCTGCGCGTGTACGAACCGCTGGCCGCCTTCCCCGAGCCCGAGCGCAGCCACTGGGCGCGCTACGCCCGCCGCCCGGACCGCCCCTCGTACCAGGACGAGCTGCGCCGCTCCCTGGCCGACCTGCTGCCCATCCCGCCGATCCCGGTGCCGGTGCACGAGAGCAGCGACGCCTTCGTGCTCGATGTGGACGGCGTGGTGTGCGTGTGTCCGTGGCGCACCCGGCTGCGCGGCTGGCTGGCCCTGGAGGAGCTCGGGGAGGAGCTGCCGGGGCCGGTCCTGGAAGCGGTGCTGCCCGAGGTCGTACGCCGCCAGACCGCCCAGGACTACGAGCGCTGGCTCGCCCGCAATCCGGACGCCCGGCCCTGGATCCGCACCGCGACCTGGCAGGTGCCGGTGAACTGGTTCGTGCTCGTCTCCGACGAGGAGCGGCGCTTCGACAAGGGGTCCGGCGAGATCCCGCCGATGCTGCGCTACCGCACCCCCATGGTGCAGGCGCGGCGGCGCGTGGCCCGGGCTCTGCGGGCCCTGAAGGACGCCGTCGACGAAGGGCCGCTCATCGACGGCCTGATCGACGTCGGGCGCTGGCTGGAGGAGTTCCACCCGCGCTCGCTGGTCGAGCTGGACTACGGCGGTCTGGTGCATGTGCTTCCGCCGGGCGAGCTGGAGGACGACCACTCGGCGGCGGACGTGGCCGAGGGCATCGAGGCGCTCAGGCACGGTGACGGGGTCGCGGCGGGCGAGGCCTACGGGCGGCTCGTGGAGCGCTGGCGGGCCGTCAGGGACCGTCGCTCGGCGAACTGATGTGCGCCAGGTCACGAACAGGCGTTTGACCTGACGCCCGTTTTGGGGTTTCGTCCTGGCTCAAGGTGTTCAACTTCCCCTGAAGTCTCACCGACAAGGGACGTAGGTCCCGATCCGGGCGTACGCCTCACGGAGTGTCAAGCGTGATGGACCGCACGTACCCGGCTCTTGCGTCTCTTGCCCCTCCTCATGCCAAAATAGGACAAGGGGCCCGGGGGAGGTTCCGCTTTGGGGGGTCTGATGACTCCTGATCGCCTCTGTGACTGATCGTCACAGGGGCGTGACTGTCCGCTATGGCATGGTCCATCGGCTTCCGTCGCCGATGAACACCTGGGGGGCAATTCCATCGGTTTGGCCGACGCGGCTGGACAGATGGTGTAGTTGTAGTGCCGAGGACAAGCCGTTCGTCCTATAACCGACTCGACCCGCATCCGCCATTTCGGGCAACGCGGGTCAAGGTGCAGAATTTAGAGGAAAGAACCGAGAAGGTTCGGTTCTCCCGAGGAGGCCGCTCATGACCGCTCGCACCCCTGATGCCGAGCCGCTGCTGACCCCGGCTGAGGTCGCCACGATGTTCCGCGTGGACCCGAAGACGGTCACGCGGTGGGCGAAGGCCGGCAAGCTCACGTCGATCCGTACGCTCGGCGGGCACCGCCGTTACCGCGAGGCTGAGGTCCGCGCTCTGCTCGCGGGTATCCCGCAGCAGCGCAGCGAGGCCTGAACAACTGAATAACCGGACAAACCGGTCGGCCCCCCAGCCGGTCGCCACGTCCGGACACTGGCTCCAAGCGACGCGGGTCCTGCCCCAACAGGGCCCATTCTCAACCTCGTCGTCGATCGCGCTGGACTCCGCCGAGTCCAGCGCGATCTTTTTTGTGCGCGGAGTGTGGGCGTTCGGCGGGCCTGTGAGCGGGCTTGTGGGCGGGCTTGTCGGAGTCTGGGGAGGGGTGTCGGATCTCCTGTGGGGCGGTCCCTGACCGGTGTGCGATCAGGAGTGCAATTGCACATATTAAATTGACCTGTTGTAAGTGAGCGGTAAGTTCCACGGTTTCAAAAACTCATGCGGTGACTCCCGTCACATGCCAGAGTCCTTGTTGCCGTCGGGCCCGGTGCGCTAAAGGCGTTACGCCGGGGAGGGGGTTCCGTCCTCCACGGGCTCCTCCGATGGTGAGCCGGCTGCCGGCCCGGAGTCCATCGCCAGCCGCAACAGGCGGTGGCAGATCGCGCAGTGGCGGGTCAGATGCCGATACGACGACGCGGCCGCCAGGTGCGCGCGCAGCAACGCCCGCGTCTCGTGCCTGACCGATGCCGCCATACGCCACCTCCGGGCTCCACGGGAACGGGGGCCTGGTTTCTGGGTACCCGGGCTCGGAGGCGCCGTCAAGATGGCGCGAGCCTCCACGGAGACCGCCCTGCCCCGCTGTCGGGGCGATCGCCCGGCCTGACGTTGCGTATACGAGCGGCCGGGCTGCGGGGGCGGCGGGGGCGACGCACGAAGAAGGCCCACGCCCCGATGTGCGGGATGCGGGCCGTGTTTTCGCGGCGGTTCCGACTGAGGGTGCGGCTCCGCGGCGGGCGCGGCTTCCCCTGGGCGGGGGCGTGGTGGACGAAGAAGGCTCGTGTCCCGATGTGCGGGATGCGGGCCGTGTTTTCGCGGCGGTCCTGGCGGAGTGTGGGGCTTCGCCGAGGGAGTGGCCTCTACCTGGGCGGGGGCGTGGTGGACGAAGAGGCGCGCGCCCCGTTGCCGGGATGCGGGCCGTGTTTTCGCGGCGGTCCTGGCGGAGTGTGGGGCTCGCCGAGGGAGTGGCCTCCTCCTGGGCGGGGGCGTGGTGGACGAGAAGGCGCGCGCCCCGTTGCCGGGATGCGGGCCTTGCTTCTCTCAGTGCCGTCCTGGTGGGGTTTGCTGTGTCTGATTGCGGCTCCGCCGCGGGCGCGGCCTCTCCTTGGGCACGGGGGCGGTGCGCGAAGAAGGCCCACGCCCCGGTGTACGGGATGCGGGCCGTGTTTCTCGCCGCAGCCCTGACGGAATGTGAGGCTCCGCCGCGGGCGCGGCCTTCCCCTGAGGCGGGGGTGGCGCGCACGAAGAAGGCCCGCGTCCCGTTGCCGGGATGCGGGCCTTTCTTTTACTGCGGTCCTGACGGGATTTGAACCCGCGGCCTCCACCTTGACAGGGTGGCGAGCACTCCAAACTGCTCCACAGGACCAGGTTTCGCGGCGCTTACTGGTGCGTTGCGCTGCGAGAAGGACTGTACAGGAGCTGGCGGGTCCTGGTCGAACTCACCCTCCGTGCAGGGTCCGTCACGGGGCCAGGGTGTCGATCGCCTTCACGATCCGCTTGTCGGAGATGGCATACGCCGTGCCGAGCGCGTGGGCGAAATAGCTGACCCGCAGCTCCTCGATCATCCAGCGGATGTCCAGGACCTGCTGGGGCACGGGCCGGCCCTGCGGGAGCTGTTCCAGGAGCCAGGCGTACTCGTCCTGCATCTCGTGGACCTTCTCCATACGGGTCGTGTCCCGCTGGACGTTCGTCGGCATCTGCTGGAGTCGGCGGTCCGCCGCGACCAGGTACCGCATCAGGTCGGGCAGCCGCCGCAGCCCCGTCGCCGTCACGAACCCCGGCTTCACCAGCGCGTCCAGCTGGGCCCGTACGTCCGCCAGGTTCGCCAGCAGCGCCGGGCTCCGTACGGACTTCAGGCGCCGCTCACAGGCCTGCCAGGCGGCGAGTACCTGCTGCACCTGTCCGACCGTACGGACCGTCGTGTCGACGATCTCGGCGCGCACCTTGTCGTACAGCTTCCGGTACGACTCCTCGTCCCACGCCGGTCCCCCGAAGTCCCCGATCAGCTTGTCCGCGGCCGCTGTCGCGCAGTCCTCGAACAGGGCCTGGATGGAGCCGTGCGGGTTCGCCGACAGGGCCAGCTTCTGGGGGTTCGTCAGCTTCTCGGATGCGAACTTCGCCGGGCTCACCGGGATGTTGCGCACGATCAGCCGCCGCGTGCCCTTCCACATCGCCTCGGTCTGCTCCTCCTCCGTGTCGAAGAGGCGGACGGAGACCGTGTCGCCGTCGTCCACCAGCGCCGGGTACGCCTTCACCGGCTGGCCGGCCCGGCGGGTCTCGAAGACGCGCGTGAGCGTGCCGATCGTCCAGTCCGTCAGGCCCTTGCGCTCCAGGGACTCGCCGCCCTCGCGGGACGCGGTCGCTGCCGCCGCCTGCGAGAGGGCCTGGCGTGCCTTCGGCCTCAGCTTCAGGCGCAGGGACTCCAGGTCCTTGTCCTCGGCCAGATTGCGGCGCCGCTCGTCGACGATCCGGAAGGTGATGCGGAGGTGGTCCGGCACCCGTGCCCAGTCGAAGTCCTCCGCGTCGAAGGGGACACCGACCATGCGCTTCAGCTCGCGCGCCATGGTGGTCGTCAACGGCTCCTGCAACGGGACCGCCGTATCGAGGAACCGCTTCGCGAAGTTCGGTGCCGGCACGTAGTTGCGGCGGATCGGCTTGGGCAGGGAACGGATCAGCTCCGTCACCAACTCCTCCCGCAGGCCCGGGATCTGCCAGTCGAAGCCCTCGTCCTTCACCTGGTTCAGGACCTGGAGCGGGATGTGGACCGTCACACCGTCCGCGTCCGCCCCGGGCTCGAACTGGTAGGTCACCCGGAACTTCAACGGCCCCTGCCGCCAGGAGTCGGGATAGTCGGCCTTCGTGACCGCCTCCGCCGACTCCCGGATGAGCATCTCCCGCTCGAAGTCCAGGAACTCCGGCTCCTCGTGCCGCTTCCGCTTCCACCACGAGTCGAAGTGCGCCCCGGACACGACGTGTTCGGGAACCCGCCGGTCGTAGAAGTCGAACAGGGTGTCGTCGTCGACCACGATGTCCCGGCGCCGCGCCCGGTGCTCCAACTCCTCGACCTCGCTGAGGAGTCTGCGGTTGTCGGCGAAGAACTTGTGGTGGGTGCGCCAGTCGCCCTCGACGAGCGCGTTGCGGATGAACAGCTCGCGGGACGTCTCCGGGTCGATACGGCCGTAGTTGACCTTGCGCTGGGCGACGATCGGTACGCCGTACAGCGTGACCTTCTCGTATGCCATCACCGCGGCCTGGTCCTTCTCCCAGTGCGGTTCGGAGTACGTCCGCTTCAGCAGGTGCTCCGCGAGCGGCTCGACCCACTCCGGCTCGATCTTGGCGTTGACGCGGGCCCACAGGCGCGAGGTCTCCACCAGCTCCGCCGACATCACGAAACGCGGCTGCTTCTTGAAGAGCGCCGAGCCCGGGAAGATCGCGAACTTGGCGCTCCGGGCGCCGAGATACTCGTTCTTGTTGCCGTCCTTCACGTCCTTCATGCCGACGTGCGAGAGCAGACCGGCGAGGAGGGAGACGTGGACGCTCTGGTCGGCCGCGTCCTCCTCGTTCGGATGGATGCCCATCTGCTTGGCGACGGTCCGCAACTGCGTGTAGATGTCCTGCCATTCGCGGATGCGCAGGAAGTTCAGGTACTCCTGCTTGCACATCCGGCGGAAGGACGACGAGCCGCGCTCCTTCTGCTGCTCGCGGACATAGCGCCACAGGTTGAGGTAGGCGAGGAAGTCGCTGGTCTCGTCCTTGAAGCGGGCGTGCTGCTGGTCGGCCTGGGTCTGCTTGTCGGCCGGACGCTCGCGCGGGTCCTGGATGGAGAGCGCGGCGGCTATGACCATCACCTCGCGGACACAGCCGTTCTTCTCGGCCTCCAGGACCATGCGCGCCAGGCGCGGGTCGACGGGCAGCTGGGCGAGCTTGCGGCCGGTGTCGGTGAGCCGCTTGCGCGCGTCCTTCTGCGCCGGATCAAGGGCGTTGAGCTCCTGCAGCAGCTGCACGCCGTCACGGATGTTGCGGTGGTCCGGCGGGTCGATGAAGGGGAACTTCTCGATGTCCCCGAGGCCGGCCGCGGTCATCTGCAGGATGACGGAGGCCAGGTTCGTCCGCAGGATCTCGGCGTCCGTGAACTCCGGGCGGGCGTTGAAGTCCTCTTCGCTGTACAGGCGGATGCAGATGCCGTCGGAGGTACGGCCACAGCGGCCCTTGCGCTGGTTGGCGCTGGCCTGCGAGACCGGTTCGATGGGCAGCCGCTGGACCTTGGTGCGGTGGCTGTAGCGGGAGATGCGGGCGAAGCCGGGGTCGATGACGTACTTGATGCCCGGGACGGTGAGGGAGGTCTCGGCGACGTTGGTCGCCAGAACGATCCTGCGCCCGGTGTGCGGCTGGAACACGCGGTGCTGCTCGGCATGCGAGAGTCGGGCGTAGAGGGGCAGCACCTCGGTGAAGCGGTACTTCCTCTTTTCCAGCGCGTCGGCGGTGTCCCGGATCTCCCGTTCACCGGAGAGGAAGACGAGGATGTCGCCCTTGCCCTCGCCCTGGAGCTCCTCCACGGCGTCGCAGATCGCGGTGATCTGGTCGCGGTCTGAGTCCTCCGAGTCGTCTTCCAGCAGCGGCCGGTACCGCACCTCCACCGGGTACGTCCGCCCGCTGACCTCGACGATCGGGGCGTCCCCGAAGTGCCGGGAGAACCGCTCGGGGTCGATGGTCGCCGAGGTGATGACGACCTTGAGGTCGGGGCGCTTCGGCAGCAGCTGCGCCAGGTACCCCAGCAGGAAGTCGATGTTGAGGGACCGCTCGTGGGCCTCGTCGATGATGATCGTGTCGTAGGCGCGCAGCTCGCGGTCGGTCTGGATCTCGGCGAGCAGGATGCCGTCCGTCATCAGCTTCACGAAGGTCGCGTCCGGATTCACCTGATCGGTGAACCGCACCTTCCAGCCGACGGCCTCGCCCAGCGGCGTGTCCAGCTCCTCGGCGACCCGCTCGGCGACGGTACGGGCGGCGATCCGGCGGGGCTGGGTGTGCCCGATCATGCCCTTGACGCCCCGGCCGAGCTCCAGGCAGATCTTCGGGATCTGGGTGGTCTTGCCGGACCCGGTCTCACCGGCCACGATCACGACCTGGTGATCACGGATGGCGGCCGCGATGTCGTCCTTCTTCTGGCTGACCGGCAGCTGCTCGGGATACGACACGGCGGGCACCCGCGCACGGCGCGCACCCACGCGCTCCTCGCCCTTGCCGACCTCCGCCTCGATCTCGGCCAGCACGGCGGCGCGCGCCTCCGGCTTGCGGATCTTGCGCGCGCCTTCGAGCCTGCGCCCGAGCCGGTGCGCGTCACGCAGGGACAGCTCGGTCAGGCGGGCGGCGAGTTCCCCGAAGGCGGGGGAGCCGGGGGCGGGGGCAGGGTGCGTAGACATACGCGATCCAGGATCTCATCCTCGGGAAATTACTGGCGAACGGTTTTGTCCCGGGGGGTCGGTGTCACGGCACATACAACAAGACCCCGATCCGGGGATCGGGGTCTGTGCTGTGGCTGGGGCCGGGGTCGAACCGGCGACCTACCGCTTTTCAGGCGGTCGCTCGTACCAACTGAGCTACCCAGCCGAGAGGCTTCCGGGGAAACCTCAGCGGTCCTGACGGGATTTGAACCCGCGGCCTCCACCTTGACAGGGTGGCGAGCACTCCAAACTGCTCCACAGGACCAAGCGTTGTGCACGAACAGTGTCGCACACGGTGATGCGTGCCCCCAACGGGATTCGAACCCGTGCTACCGCCTTGAAAGGGCGGCGTCCTGGGCCACTAGACGATGAGGGCAAACTCTTACTGCTCTGCTTCGTCTATGCGTCTCCAGGGGGACGTGAGAAGCATGTGACTCCGCTTTCCCCCGGAGGGTTCCGCTTCTCCTGTTCTCCTTGCGGAGAGCCGGACGGTCAAGCCCTGACCGGTGCGCTTGGGCACGACGAGACTGTACTACGCCGCTCGGAGCAGGGCCAAATTGATTGGGCGCGGCCGATCAGGGCTGCTTGTCCTCCGGGAGGTGGCGGCTGACCTCCGCCGTGGTGAGACCGAGGCCGCCGAGTCTGATCTCGTCCCAGGCCTGCAGGCGGCGGGTGTCACGGTCCATGTAGAGGATCGAGGCCTCGATGGGGTCGGGGTACTTGCCCTCGACGGCCCGCAGCCCGCTGCCGCCCGTCGAGCCCTCCACCCGCAGGCGTGTGCCCTTCTTCATGACCTCCATCTCCTGGTGGTGGAGATGGCCGGACAGGGTCATCGGGACCTCGCCGTCGACCTCGCGGGCCGCCGAGGGCTCGTGGGCGATCGCGAGGTCGACCGGGGTGCCCGCGGCCCGCTGCGCGCGCAGGGCGGCGGCCAGACGGTCGCCCGCCGCCGCCTGGGACTCGTCGGCCCCCGGGTTCGTGGAGCGGTCGGGGGTGAACTGGGGGTCGCCGATGCCCGCGAACCTCAGCCCGGCGATCGTCTCCGCCTTGCCGTTGTCGAGGACGTGGACGCCCTTGAGGCCCTCCATGTACCGCTGGGTGGTCAGGGAGTCGTGGTTGCCCCGGACCCAGACGTACGGCGCCCCCAGGTCGGGGATCGGGTCGAGGAAGCCGTTCTCCGCCGCTGTGCCGTGGTCCATGGTGTCGCCGGAGTCGACGATCACATCGACCTTGTACTGCTCCACCAGCGAGGCGATGATCTTCCAGCTCGCTGGGTTGAGATGGATGTCGGAGACGTGCAGGACCCGGATGGTGGTGGGGTCCGGCTGGTAGGCGGGGAGGGTGGACGTGACGTCGTAGAGCTTCGTCACGTTCGTCACCAGGCGGGCCAACTCCTTCTGGTAGACGTCGAACTCGGTGACGATGCTGCGCGCGTTGCCGACCAGGGAGGGGGCGGAGGAGAGCAGTCCCGAGAACTTCGGCTCCAGGACGGATTCCGGGTTCCAGGTGGCGTACGCCGTGCCGCCGCAGGCCGCCAGGAGGGTGAGGGCGAGTCCGCCGGCCGCGAGGGCCCGGCGGGGGCGGCGGTAGACCGCGAGGCCGAGGGCCGTGGCGCCCGCCACCACGGCGACGCAGGAGCGCAGGGCGAGGTCGAGGGTGCCGTGCTCGACATCCGTGGCGACCTCGTCCTGGAGGCCGGAGAGGCGCTCGGGGTGGTCGACGAGGGCCTGGGAGCGTTCCGGGTCGAGCTGGTCGACGTTGACGTCGAGGCGGACCGGGGCCTGGTGGCTGTCCAGCTGGAGCGCGCCGAGCGGAGAGATGTTGATCTTCGTGCCGCCGGTCAGGGACGGGCGCAGCGTCATCGTGGTGTTCATGGGGCCGACCGGGACCCGGACGTTGCCGACGATCAGCAGACCGAGCCAGGCGCCCAGCAGGACGACGGCGACCAGGCCGAGGGCGCGGGCCCAGGGGTGCGGCTGGTGGACGAGCTCGACGGACGGGTGGGGTCGGCGCCTGCCGTACTGGCGGGCGAGGGCTCGCGGGGGCCTTCGTAGGGTGTTCAGGATGCTCCGGACGTTCAGGACTGCGGCGGGGACGCGGGCCATTGATCCCGTATGCCCAAGTCCGCCCGCGGATATGCGGCGTCCTCATGGCTCTCCTACGGATGGCCCGTACCGGAGAATGGGCTTGTGCTGGAGATGACGCGCGAGGAGTTCGAGGAACTGGTCGCCGAGGCGCTGGACCGGATTCCGCCGGAGTTGACGCGGCTGATGGACAACGTCGCGGTGTTCGTCGAGGACGAACCGCCGGCGGACGATCCCGAGCTGCTCGGGCTGTACGAAGGCACCCCGCTGACCGACCGGGGCGAGTGGTACGCCGGGGTGCTGCCGGACCGGATCACGATCTACCGGGGGCCGACGCTGCGGATGTGCGCTTCCCGCGAGGAGGTCGTCGCGGAGACCGAGGTGACGGTCGTGCACGAGATCGCCCATCACTTCGGGATCGACGACGCGCGGCTCCATGCGCTCGGATACGGCTGAGTCCGTTTCGAACGGCGCGCGTGTCCTCTTGTGGGCGGCGGGAGTTGGGCAGGTTGACTCTTTGACGACCGCCCTCGGAGGTGGCTGCTCGTGCGCCCCTTGTACGTACCCGTCCGTCTGGCCGCCACGGTCATGGCCGTCGCCGCCGCAGCGGGCTGCATGAGCGTGGGCGGGGACGAAGGTGACGGCAGCGCCAAGCCGTCGCACTCCGCCGGTGAGCGGGGCGGCGAGGCGCCGGACGGCGGTTCCGCGGCCTCGGGCGGTTCCGTGCGGCTCGGCGGGACGGGCTCGGACGGCAAACACGGCGAGCACGGCAAGGGCAAGGACGGCAAGGAGCCGGCCTCGCCGTCGGCGTCCGCCTCGTCGGGAGCCGGCGCGTCGGCCCCGGCGGGGGCGGAGCCGGGGAGTTCGGTGAAGCCGGTGCCCTCGGCGACGAGGACCGACCCGGCACCCACCCGTACGCCCGACCCGGAGCCGCCGGCGCCGAGCGAGCCGCCCGCCTCGCCCACGCCGTCGCCGCCGCCCGCCGAGCCGTCCTCCTCCGCGCAGCCGGAGACAGGGACGCAGCTCAGCCAGCGGGAGCCGGCGCCCACCGCCGGATCGCCGGTGTGACGGACCCCGTGGCAGGGCCCTGCGAAGGGCCCCGAGTGACCTCGGATACATACGACGGGATCCGTTTGCCTTCGGGGGTGATGGGTGCGTATGGTTATAGATCGTTTGATCATTTGCCCGGCGCCAAAGCAGAAGAGCGCCGTGTGGCGCGTTCTCTCCCTTACCGTGGCTGACCGCATTGAGGCGGTCGTATTGCGAATCACGGAGTTGACGGGCGCGTGCCGACGAGACTCCGGAAGGTTTCGCATACGCATGTCCATTTCCAGTACTGATCACGTCGTCGTGCCCGAGAACGAGGGCACCGAGGACGTCACCGAGGCCACCACTCCCGAAGTCACCTTCGCGAGCCTCGGTCTCCCCGAGGGCGTTGTGCGCAAGCTCGCCCAGAACGGCGTGACCACCCCCTTCCCGATCCAGGCCGCGACCATCCCGGACGCCCTGGCCGGCAAGGACATCCTCGGCCGTGGCCGCACCGGCTCCGGCAAGACCCTCTCCTTCGGTCTGCCGACCCTGGCCCGCCTCTCCGGCGGCCGCACCGAGAAGCACAAGCCGCGCGCCGTCATCCTCACCCCGACCCGTGAGCTCGCGATGCAGGTCGCGGACGCGCTTCAGCCCTACGGCGACGTCCTCGGCCTGAAGATGAAGGTCGTCTGCGGCGGTACGTCCATGAGCAACCAGATCTACGCCCTGGAGCGCGGTGTCGACGTGCTCGTCGCCACTCCGGGCCGGCTGCGTGACCTCATCAACCGCGGCGCCTGCTCCCTGCAGGACATCGAGGTCGCCGTCATCGACGAGGCCGACCAGATGTCCGACCTGGGCTTCCTGCCCGAGGTCACCGAGCTGCTCGACCAGGTCCCGGCCGGCGGCCAGCGGATGCTCTTCTCGGCCACGATGGAGAACGAGATCTCCACGCTGGTCAAGCGCTACCTGAGCAACCCGGTCACGCACGAGGTCGACAGCGCCCAGGGCAATGTCACGACCATGTCGCACCACATCCTGATCGTGAAGCCCAAGGACAAGGCGCCGGTCACCGCGGCCATCGCCTCCCGCAAGGGCCGCACCATCATCTTCGTCCGCACCCAGCTGGGCGCCGACCGTATCGCCGAGCAGCTGTGCGACTCCGGTGTGAAGGCCGACGCGCTGCACGGCGGTATGACCCAGGGCGCGCGCACCCGGGTGCTGGAGGACTTCAAGAAGGGCTACGTCAACGCGCTCGTCGCGACCGACGTGGCCGCCCGTGGCATCCACGTCGACGGCATCGACCTCGTCCTGAACGTCGACCCCGCCGGTGACCACAAGGACTACCTGCACCGCGCAGGGCGTACCGCTCGCGCGGGCCGCACCGGCACGGTCGTATCGCTGTCCCTGCCGCACCAGCGCCGGCAGATCTTCCGGCTGATGGAGGACGCGGGCGTCGACGCCGGGCGTCACATCATCAACTCCGGTACGGCGTTCGAGCCCGAGGTCGCCGAGATCACCGGCGCCCGTTCGATGACCGAGGTCCAGTCCGAGTCCGCGGTCAACGTGGCTCAGCAGGCCGAGCGCGAGGTCGCCCAGCTCACCAAGGAGCTGGAGCGGGCGCAGCGCCGCGCGACCGAGCTGCGCGAGGAGGCCGACCGTCTGGTCGCCCGCGCCGCCCGTGAGCGCGGCGAGGACCCGGAGGCCGCGGTCGCCGCGGTCGCCGAGGCGGCCGTGGCCCAGGAGGCGCAGGCTCCGGCCGAGGCCGTGGTCGCCGAGCAGGCCGCCGAGCGTCCCGCGTACGAGCAGCCGCGTCAGCGCCGTGACGAGCGGGGCAACTACGAGCGCCGTGACGACCGTCGGGACGACCGTGGTGGCCGTTCCTTCGAGCGTCGTGACGACCGCTCCTCGGGTGGCTTCAACCGTGACCGTCGTGACGGCGAGCGTGGCGGGTTCCGCCGTGACGACCGTCGGGACGACCGTGGTGGCCGTTCCTTCGAGCGTCGTGACGACCGCCCCAGCGGCGGTTTCAACCGTGACCGTCGTGACGAGCGTCCCTCGGGCGGCTTCCGCCGTGACGACCGCCCCACCGGCGGCTTCAACCGTGACCGCCGTGACGACCGGCCCTCGGGTGGCTTCAACCGCGACCGTCGCGACGACCGCCCCAGCGGCGGTTTCAACCGTGACCGTCGTGACGAGCGTCCCTCGGGCGGCTTCCGCCGCGACGACCGCCCCACCGGCGGCTTCAACCGTGACCGTCGTGACGAGCGTCCGTCCACCCACCGGGGCAGCGACCGTCCCTTCAACCGTGACCGTCAGGGCGACCGCCCCACCGGTGGCTTCCGCTCCGGCGGCCACGACCGCCCCACCGGTCGTCGTGACGACCACCGCACCACCGGCACCGGCACCGGCACCGGTTCCTTCGGCCGCCGCGACGACAAGCCGCGCTGGAAGCGCAACGGCTGACACAGCGTGAGCTGAGCTGGGGCCCGTACGACTTCGGTCGTGCGGGCCCTTTCCGTATCCGTATTCGACTATCGAACCCTGTGAGGCAGTTGTTAACATCCGTTGATCGCGTGACGGAGTGTGGCCGAGGGGGAAGACAAGGCCTGCCGCCGCGCCTTTTCTGACTTCCCTGGGGAGGGACCCTTGACCCGGCGTGCCCGGATCGCACTCACTCTTGTCTCGCTGGCCGCGCTGAGCGCCGGCACCCTGACGACCGCGGGCCCGGCCGCCGCGGACACCACCCCGACACCGATCGCCACGGACGGCGTGTGGGGCATCGACTACGCCGCCGGTTATCTGACCAGCGTCGAGTACCGGCCGAACGGCGAACAGTACGTCGTCGGACGGCAGCTCTCACCTGACGGCTCCACCGTGCTGGAACAGGACACCCGCGGATACGCCGGCGTCTTCGCCGACGGCACCCACCTGCAGCGGGTGCCGTGCGAGGCGGGCGACTGCGTGCCGCTGCGCTCCACCGGTACGCGCAGCGTCGGCTACTTCCAGGTGGACGAGTACGGGAAGGAGCGCGCCCAGATCTGGCTGACGCCGAACAGCTACCACGGGACGGAACCGGCCGTCACCGGCGGCCGGTTCGTGGACGCCACCGGCCGCTACTTCGTCTACAACGCGGCCTCCACCGGCAAGCAGTACGTCGACGCCGTCAACCGGTACCGCGACCAGGACGTCCGTCTGACCCGCTCCGTCACCGCCGCCTCCGTCTGGGGCTCGGCGCTGTGGACGCCGGGCTCGGGCAACGGCGTCGTCACCCAGTACGACCTGGAGTCGAAGAAGACCGTCACGACCGTCTCCACCGGAGCCCCCTGCACGGTCAAGGAACTCCAGGTCGTCGGCCGCTGGATCTACTGGAACTGCGGTCCCACGGGCGCCGCGGGCGTGTACGACCGCACGGCGAAGAAGAACATCACGGTGCCCTCCGGCCCCGCGCTCGTCGGTGACGGCTACCTCGTTCAGCACGACCGGAGCGCCGGGAAGCTCATGCTCACCGACTACCACTCCGGTACGGCAGCCGCCGCGTGCGCGATCGCCGACCTGCCGGCCGGGAACACGGCCGACCAGCGGCGGCTGAGCTGGACCGTGGACAAGTTCGGCGGGGGCGTCGCCTACGTCGGTACGGACCACGCGATCCGGATCGTGCCGAGCGGAGTGCCCGCCCAGCCCCTCGGGAAGATCGAGTCGGATCTGGACAACGCCTACTTCGACGCCGCGGGCCGCTACGGCGGCAACATGGCCTGGATGAGCACCTGGCAGCTGAACAAGCCCGCGACCTGGACCTTCACGGTGAAGGACGCCCAGGGCCGCACCGACCGCACCCTCGAGGGCAGCGGTACGGAGATCGACCTGGAGTGGGACGGGACGACGGACTCGGGCGCCTACGCGTACAACGACCAGAAGAGCTGGACGCTGACCGCGAAGGCCGCCGACGGCGCGGGTACCTACACGACGAGCGGCACGTTCACGCTCACCGGCGGCCGCCAGGGCCACCACGACCAGGGCGGGTACGCCTACGGCGAGCTCGTCACCCTCAACTCCTCGGGCACCCTGAGCCTCCAATTCACCAACGGCGGCGGCACGTTCGACAGGAAGCAGAACGCGTCCGGCTGGCCCGCCGGGACCGTCGCCGTGCCCTTCGGCGACATGGGCAAGGACCGCTGCGCCGAGATGCTGGTCCGGATGCCGAACGGCGAGCTGCGCCGCTACGCGGGCAAGTGCGGGGAGTCGTCGTACGCCCCGGCGAGCAGCCACACCTCCCTCGGCACCGGCTGGAACGCGTACAACGTCCTCACCGCCCCCGGCGACCTGACCGGTGACGGACGTACGGATCTGCTGGCCCGCAAGGCCTCGACGGGGGACGTCTATCTCTTCGCCAACGACGGGGCGAGCAAGCTCAAGCCGGGGGTGAAGATCCGCAACTGGGGGACGTACAAGAAGATCGTCGGAGCCGGTGACCTCAACGGCGACGGTTTCGGTGACGTCCTGGTGCAGGACGGGGCCGGGACGCTGTGGCGTTACGACGGCACCGGCACCGGCCAGGTGAAGGAGCGGGTGAAGGTCTTCTCCAACTGGGGAACCTCGTACAACACCGTGGTCGGCGTCGGGGACATCACCGGGGACGGGAAGAACGACCTGGTCTCCCGGGACACCGGGGGCAATCTGTACCGCAACGACGGCAACGGCAAGGGGTCGTTCGGGGCGCGGGTGAAGATCGCCACCGGCTGGCAGGGCTACAAGGGCATTTTCTAGCCAAGTTGTGATGCATGTCACGCCCCCGGTGAGGGAATCGCTGGGGGCATGACAGATGACGACAGAGTGAGTGGGCTCTCCGACGAAGAACGGCTTGCCCAGCTCGGCTACACGCAGGTCCTCGCCCGCCGCATGTCGGCGTTCTCCAACTACGCGGTCTCCTTCACGATCATCTCGGTCCTGTCGGGCTGTCTGACCCTCTACCTCTTCGGCATGAACACGGGCGGCCCGGCCGTGATCACCTGGGGCTGGGTCGCCGTAGGCCTGATGACGCTGTTCGTCGGCCTGGCGATGGCCGAGATCTGTTCGGCGTACCCGACCTCCGCGGGCCTGTACTTCTGGGCCCACCGCCTGGCGCCGCCCCGGACCGCGGCCGCCTGGGCGTGGTTCACGGGCTGGTTCAACGTGCTGGGCCAGGTGGCGGTGACGGCGGGCATCGACTTCGGTGCCGCGTCCTTCCTCGGCGCCTATCTGAACCTGCAGTTCGACTTCAAGGTGACGCCCGGCCGGACCGTGCTGCTGTTCGCCGCGATCCTGGTCCTGCACGGCCTGCTGAACACCTTCGGTGTGCGGATCGTGGCGCTGCTGAACAGCGTGAGCGTGTGGTGGCACGTGGTCGGCGTGGCGGTGATCGTCGGAGCTCTCACCTTCGCCCCGGACCACCACCAGTCGACGTCCTTCGTCTTCGGCGAGTTCGTGAACAACACGGGCTGGGGCAGCGGCTTCTACGTGGTCCTGCTCGGGCTCCTGATGGCCCAGTACACCTTCACCGGCTACGACGCCTCGGCCCACATGACCGAGGAGACCCACGACGCGTCCACGGCGGGCCCGAAGGGCATCGTCCAGTCGATCTGGACGTCGTGGATAGCCGGCTTCGTCCTGCTCCTCGGCTTCACCTTCGCCATCCAGTCCTACGACGGCGCCCTGAACTCCCCGACGGGCGCGCCGCCGGCCCAGATCCTCCTCGACGCGCTCGGCGCCACGGCCGGCAAGCTCCTGCTGCTGGTCGTCATCGGCGCCCAGCTGTTCTGCGGAATGGCCTCGGTGACCGCCAACAGCCGCATGATCTACGCCTTCTCACGCGACGGCGCGCTGCCGTTCTCGCACATCTGGCACACGGTGAGCCCCCGCACCCGGACCCCGGTGGCGGCGGTGTGGCTGGCCGCGGCGGGGGCACTGCTGCTCGGGCTGCCGTACCTGATCAACTACACGGCCTACGCGGCGGTGACGTCCGTCGCGGTGATCGGGCTGTACATCGCGTACGTCATCCCGACGCTGCTGCGGCTGCGCAAGGGTGAGGGGTTCCAACGCGGGCCGTGGCACCTGGGCCGCTGGTCCCGTGCGATCGGCGTGGTCTCGGTGGCGTGGGTCGCCGTCATCACCGTGCTGTTCATGCTCCCGCAGGTCTCCCCGGTCACCTGGGAGACCTTCAACTACGCCCCGATCGCCGTCCTGGTCGTCCTCGGCTTCGCCTGGACCTGGTGGGCGGCCTCGGCCCGGCACTGGTTCCTCAACCCCGAGCACGAGCGCACCAAGGCCCGCGAGGCGGCCCGCGCGAACGCGCCCGAACCGGTCGATCCCTGATCTTCCCGCCCGTTCCGTCCGCCCGACACGGCCGTGTCCCGGATACCCGATCGGAGACACGGCCACGTCCGGCTATGCTCGGGGAGGCAACATCGCCTGGGCCCTTAGCTCAATTGGCAGAGCAGTGGACTTTTAATCCATTGGTTGTGGGTTCGAGTCCCACAGGGCCTACCCCGAGCCCCAGTTCAGATCACTTCTGGACTGGGGCTCGCTGCACTTTTGGGCGCTCGCGCCTCGAGGGGATCAGTCGACCGGGGCCACTCGTAGTCCCAGCGCTTCACGACGAGCGGGTCCTCGTCGGAGCCGCGCGGAATGTACGACGCCTGGCAGCCGTAGCAGCCCTCGGTGTCGACGTCTCGCCCAGGCAGTTGGCCGCGGCGCGAGCGGTGCGGGCAGATGCCGGGACTGGAGCTGCTCCACGCGGAGGCGGTCCGTTTGGCGGCAGGGTGGGCGGTTCGGCGCCAGGACCGCCACGGGCGTTCGTTCGCCGGCGCTCGGATCTGGCTGTCCTGGCATCCGCGCGGCACTGGTTGCTCGCGCGCTGCCGCTGCGCCGCCCGGCATCTGCTCGTCACGGGACAAGGCTGAGCCGATGCAGCTGAGCTTCTGCGCTCCTGATTATTTTTCATAGCTGTGCCCGTGAGGTGAGATTTCAGCTGGACACGCGGACAGGTTCTCTGGCGTAAAAAGCGAACCAAAATGCAAAGCGGGACTTCTAAGCGCACACGGGCCGCTGCGGCGTGCTACTGTCGATCTCAGTTGAAGGTGTGGTTGAAGGAGATATGCATGGCTGCCGGTACCGTTAAATGGTTCAACGCGGAAAAGGGCTTTGGCTTCATCGAGCAGGACGGTGGCGGCGCTGACGTGTTCGCCCACTACTCGAACATCGCCGCCCAGGGCTTCCGCGAGCTGCTCGAGGGCCAGAAGGTGACCTTCGACATCGCACAGGGCCAGAAGGGCCCGACGGCCGAGAACATCGTTCCCGCCTGACGCTCACGCGCACTTGCAGCTGGGGCCCGCATCCTTCGGGGTGCGGGCCCCAGCTGCACGCATTTCCGGCGTTTCCCGCAGCGATGAATATCGCCGCCGCGCCGCATCGCACGACTCATTTCAGCTCCTGTGCCTGTACGAATTTTCGTCGGCCAGATTCGCTGCCCGTTCCACCGGCCCTTCTTGCAATTCACCGTGCTGCTCATCGCTGCGGGAATTCCTTGATATGTGCCGCATCGAGGAAGGTCCCGCATGAACCGCACACGCACGAACGACCGCTTCACCCGCACCCGTAACGGCAGTGCCGACTCCGGAAGGGGCGGCAGCCGGTTCGGTTCACCGGCCCCGCGCCGGTCCGGCGGGCCGAGCCGTTCCGGTTACCAGGGTCGCCGACCCGCCGCGATCCAGGGGGAGTTCGCTCTCCCCGAGTCCGTCACCCCCGCGCTTCCCGCCGTGGAGGGCTTCGCCGAGCTCGACATGCCCGGGGAACTGCTGACCGCGCTCGGCTCGGAGGGCGTGACCGTACCGTTCCCGATCCAGGCCGCGACCCTGCCGAACTCCCTCGCCGGCCGCGATGTCCTCGGCCGTGGCCGCACCGGCTCCGGCAAGACCCTCGCCTTCGGGCTGGCGCTGCTGGCCCGTACGGCCGGTCGACGGGCCGAGGCCAGGCAGCCGCTGGGGCTGGTCCTCGTACCGACGCGCGAGCTGGCGCAGCAGGTCACCGACGCCCTCACCCCGTACGCCCGCTCCATGAAGCTGCGGCTCGCCACGGTCGTGGGCGGGATGTCGATCGGCCGGCAGGCGAGCGCGCTGCGCGGGGGCGCCGAGATCGTCGTCGCGACGCCCGGGCGGCTCAAGGACCTCATCGACCGCGGCGACTGCCGGCTGGACCAGGTCTCCGTCACCGTCCTGGACGAGGCCGACCAGATGGCCGACATGGGCTTCATGCCCCAGGTCACCGCCCTGCTCGACCAGGTGCGTCCGGGCGGGCAGCGGATGCTGTTCTCCGCCACCCTGGACCGCAACGTCGACCTGCTCGTGCGCCGTTACCTCAGCGACCCCGTCGTGCACTCCGTCGACCCCTCGGCGGGCGCGGTCACCACGATGGAGCACCACGTGCTGCACGTCCACGGCGGCGACAAGCACACGGCCACCACCGAGATCGCCGCCCGCGACGGCCGCGTGCTCATGTTCCTCGACACCAAGCACGCCGTCGACCGTCTCACCGAGCACCTCCTGAAGAGCGGCGTGCGCGCCGCGGCCCTGCACGGCGGCAAGTCCCAGCCGCAGCGCACCCGCACGCTGACGCAGTTCAAGTCCGGCCACGTCAATGTGCTGGTGGCGACCAACGTCGCGGCGCGTGGCATCCACGTCGACAACCTCGACCTGGTCGTCAACGTGGATCCGCCGAGCGACCACAAGGACTACCTGCACCGCGGCGGTCGTACGGCCCGCGCCGGCGAGTCCGGCAGTGTCGTCACCCTGGTCACCCCGAACCAGCGCCGCGACATGACCCGCCTCATGGCGGCGGCCGGCATCGTCCCGGTGACCACCCAGGTCCGCGTCGGTGACGAGGCCCTGCACCGCATCACCGGCGCCCAGGCCCCGTCCGGCATCCCGGTCGTCATCACCGCACCGGTGGTCGAACGCCCCAAGAAGCGCGGCGCCACCTCACGCGGCCGACGCCGCCCCGCCTCGGCGGCCCGCCGGGTGTCCGTACGGCAGTCCGCCGTCGTAGCGGCGGCCTAGCACCTGGCACGACCCCGCCCCGTGCGTGACGTCACCGACGGAAGCGTGCTCCTCGTGCTCTTCCGCTGAACCGCTTCTCCCCTTCTCCCTGTGAGGCATCATGCGCTGTGTCATCGCCCGCTTCCCGTTCGACCTGACCAAGGGCGGCGTGCTGGAATCGATGAAGGGTGTCAAACCCGAACCGGTCACCGGCGAGTCCGTGATCATCGGACGGCGCCACTATCCCCTCAAGCAGGTCGGCCAGGTCATCACCCGTCAGGACCGCCGCGACTTCAGTGCCGGCGAGGTCCTTCGGGCCATGTCCCAGCTCGGCTTCACCTGCCGCGCCCTTCCCGCGCCCGCGCCGGTGCGCAGCGAAAGCCCGTTGGAGCGGGCTTCCGCACTGCTCGGCAGCCCCATTCCCGTCTGACCGACGTTTTCTGTGGTGGCAGCGGGTGCGGACGGGTAGCGTCTGTGCCGGCTGTCGTGGTTCGGAGTTCCCCATTGCCCACGCCTCGGGTGTGGGCGCTTTGCTGTGCTGTGCCGCAGGGACCAGGGCGATCAACCTCCGTCCTCCCCACCGGGGGAGGGCGTTCATCGACTGGAAGGCATGACTATGGCTTCGGGAACTGTGAAGTGGTTCAACGCGGAGAAGGGCTTCGGCTTCATCGCGCAGGACGGTGGCGGTCCGGACGTCTTCGCCCACTACTCCGCGATCAACTCCTCGGGCTTCCGCGAGCTCCAGGAGGGCCAGACCGTGACGTTCGACGTCGTCCAGGGTCAGAAGGGCCCGCAGGCGGAGAACATCACCCCTGCCTGACCTTTCTCGTGACGTTCGGGGCCGCGCGGCGCACGCCGCGCGGCCCCGGCGTTTTGCGGGACGTTTCTTGGCCGCAGCTTGGTCAGAGGTATCTCCTCGCTTTGATCTCCCAGGCCCGTGGCGTGCCTAGGCTTGGCCGACTTCGGGGTTCGGAGGGGGACTTCATGACCGTGCGACGCAGATCGCTCGCTTTCGTCGGGGTGGCCGCGCTGGTGTCGCTGCTCGCTTCCGCCGTCCCGGCGCAGGCGGCGTCGGGCTCACTGGCCGTCACCACGCTGGGTCGGCACGGCGCCAAGGTCGCGACGACGGTCACCGTCGTCGCGGTGCCGTCCGGGCAGACGTACAGCGTCGCCTCGGGCAAGCGGATCAGCCTGCCCTCGGGGCGCTACCTCGCGATGACCGACATCTGGGAGCACGGCGCGGAGGGGCTGGGCACCGACACCATCGGCGCGCAGGTCGTGCAGGTGTCGGGGAGTACCTCGGTGACGCTCGACGCGCGCAAGGGCAAGGCCGTCACGGTGTCGCTCGACACGCCGGCCGACGTGACCGACGCGCCGCGGATCAGCGCACAGGTGTGCGCGGCCACCGTCAGCAACATGCCCTCCGCCTTCAGCACGGGCGGCTGGAACTACCAGGGCTCCCTCTACGCCATCCCGAACTCCTCCAGGTTGCTGCAGTTCGGGTACCTGGCGCAGTGGTCGGGCAACGACAGCTACGTCGCCGTGAAGAACACCACGGGCATCCCGGCCGCGCCCGGCGGGTCGTTCAAGCGGTCGGGGCTGGCGACGGCCCACTTCTCGGTGCGCAGTGGCACGGAGATGGGCGCTCAGGTCCACACCGCGCTCCAGGCGGAGCCGAAGACCGACGACTGCACGAGCGACCTGATGGCCGATGTGCGCGACGACAACGCCCCCTACAGCGACACCGTTCACATGACTCCCGGGACCTGGCAGCCGCGCGACGACATCAGCGGGAGTGACGGCGAGGGCGTCTCCGGAGGTTTCCCGAAGGTCAGGACCCTCAAGGCGGGGCAGAGCTTCACGCAGTTCTTCGGCCGGGCCGTGTGGAGTCCGATGCACTATCTGCCGATGGTCGGGGACAAGTCCGTCGCCTTCGTCCCGTACGCCCTGATCGGCGATCCCGACGTCGGCGTGAACAACGCCGACGTGACGAAGGAGACGGTGGCCCTCGCCAAGGGCGGCACGACGGTGAAGAAGCAGACCCTGACCAACTGGGGTACCAGTGACGCCGAGTTCTCCGCCGGCATCCGCTCGGCCGGCTGGTACGACCTGACCGTCGACGCCCACCGCTACCGCCCGGGCATCACCTTCCCCGCCGGCATGCTGTCGTCGCGCGTCACCCTCGACTGGCACTTCAAGGCCGACCCGGCCAGGCCGATGGTCGCGCCCGTCTTCATGACCCGTTTTCTGCCGACCGGGCTGGGCAGCCACAACCAGGCCGCCGCGAACAGCACGACCACGGTCGACGTGAGTGCCGGGCGCGGCTCCCAGGGCCCCGATCTGAGGTTCACCACGGTGACCGCCAAGTCCGTCCGCGTCTGGTCGTCCGCAGACGGCGGCAAGACCTGGAAGGCGGCGACCGTCAGGCACTCCGGGTCGACCTGGCAGGCGTCCGTGCACAACCCGGCCTCCGGTGCGGTCGCCCTGCGTTCCGAGGTGACCGACGCGGCCGGGGACCGCTCGGTGGAGACGGTCTACCGGGCGTACTCCATCGGCTGAGGCCGGCGAAGCGGGTTCACAGCAGGTGGCGGTTCGGGGCCTTCGCGCGGTCCTCGTACTCGCCCAGCACCACCACGTCCACGCCCTGCGCGGTGAGCAGTCCCGTCCCGTCCGCTCCCGCCACGAAGGTGTCCGGCTCCCGCCACGCCGTCACCACCCGGCGTACCCCCGCGTCCAGGATCAGCCGGGCGCAGGGGGCCGGGCGGGAGGCCCGGTGGGTGCAGGGTTCCAGGCTGGTGTAGACGGTGGCCGTGGCCAGGCTGGGGTCGTGCGGGGCGATCTTCGCCAGGGCCGCCTCCTCCGCGTGGATGACCGGGTCGCCGGCCTCCCTGGAGTGGCCGCGGGCGAGTTCCGTCCCGTCGGCCGCCACCACGACCGCGCCCACGCTGAACGCGGTCTCCGAAGGCGGGCACTGCGCCGCCGACTCGCAGGCCAGCGCGAGCCAGTGGTGGTCCGCGGCGGTGGGGAGCGGGCCGGTGCCGGGGGCGGTGGGCTCGTAGCGCATCAGGACCACGTCCTCGATACGGCGGGTCTCCAGCAGGCGCAGTCGGCCGGACTGGTAGCCGCCCGGGCCGAAGAGGCGGGGGGCGTCCGGGGTGCCGACGAAGAGGGGGGCGAGGACCAGCTGCACCTCGTCCGCCAGGCCATGCTGGAGCAGCTGGGTGTGGATCCGGCCGCCGCCCTCCACCATCAGCCGGTCCACTCCACGCTCCTCGTGCAGGTGCTCCAGCAGGCGGCGCCAGTCCAGCTCGGGGCCGAGGGAGACCACGTCGGCCGCCAGACCGAGGGCGCGGGCCCGCTCCGCGCCCTTGTCCGTCGTGAAGACGAGCTTCTCGCCGCCCGTGTGCCAGAAGTTGGCGGCCGGGTCCAGTTCTCCCGAGCCGCTGACCGTGACCTTCAGGGGGTACGGCGGCTTCCCGGCGGCGACCCGGGCCGCGCGGCGCGTCTCGGAGTTGACCAGCAGGCGGGGGTTGTCGGCGCGGATCGTGCCCGCGCCGATGAGGATCGCGTCCACGGAGGCGCGGACCTCGTCGACGCGGTCGAAGTCGGCCGGGCTGGAGAGAAGGAGCCGGTCGGGGCCGGTGTCGTCGAGGTAGCCGTCTAGGGAGACCGCGGCGGAGAGGAGGACGTAGGGGTGGGGCATCGGAGCGGTCCCTCTCGAAAACGGATGGCGGGGCTTGGTTCAAGTTTGAAGCAAACCTACACTGGGGGCATGACGACCCGCTGGCTCAGCCCCGACGAGCAGCGAGCCTGGCGTGCGTACATCGCCGCCTCGCTCCTCCTGGAGGACACCATCGACCGGCAGCTCCAGCAGGAGGCCGGCATGCCCCACCTGTACTACTCCATCCTGGCCAACCTCTCCGAGATCCCGGAGCGGCGGCTGCGGATGACCGAGCTCGCCGAGTTTCTGAAGATCACCCGGCCGCGGCTGACGTACGCCGTCGCCCGACTGGAGAAGGGCGGGCTGGTGCGGCGCGAGAGCTGCCAGTGGGACAAGCGGGGCAGTGTCGCGGTCCTCACCGACGAGGGGATGGCGGTGCTGGAGCGGGCGGCACCGGGACATGTGGACACGGTCCGCACCGCGCTCTTCGACCGGCTCACCCCGGAGCAGGTGGGGCAGCTCGAGGAGATCTTCACGAGCGTCACCGAGGGGCTCCAGGGTGAGGAGGGCGCCTCCGGGGAGGTCCCGTGGCGCCGTCGGTCGTCGCCGTCCTGTTCGTGACGAGCACCATAAGGCGTTGCTTCAAATTTAAAGCATGAGGTAGGGTCTCGATCAGTAGAACTGCTTCAAATCTGAAGCAGGTGTGCCTCCGGAGCGGAGTACCCGCATGACCGACCTGCCCGCCGCCACCCAGCGTTCCCGCGTCCGCGTCCCGCTGCGCTTCGGGGACGGCTACGGCGTGGACGCCGAACTCGTCACCTTCCACGGCCTGGCCGACGGGCGGGAGCACCTCGCCGTCGTCCTCGGCGACCCCGCCCCCGGCACCACCCCGCTGGTGCGGCTGCACTCCGAGTGCCTCACCGGCGATGTCTTCGGCTCCGCACGCTGCGACTGCGGCCCGCAACTGCGCGAGGCGGTCGAGCGCATAGCCGAGCGCGGCGGCGTCCTGCTCTACCTCCGCCAGGAGGGCCGCGGCATCGGCCTCTACAACAAGCTCGACGCGTACGCCCTCCAGGACCAGGGCCTCGACACCTATGCCGCGAACACCGCGCTGGGCCTGCCCGAGGACGCCCGCGACTACACGGCGGCCGCGCAGATGCTCCAGGCCCTGGGGATCGCCGAGCTCGACCTGCTCTCCAACAACCCCGACAAGGCTGGCCAGTTGCGCGACCTCGGCATCGACGTCCGCGACCGGGTGCCCACCGGCGTCTTCACCACCGCCCACAACGTCCGCTACCTGCGCGCGAAGGTCCTGCAGACCCAGCACACGCTGCCGCTGGGGGAGTTGACCGAACTCGGCGTCGGCTGACCGTCACCTGGGCGTGTGCGCGAGATAGGCCAGCACGGCCAGGACCCGCCGGTGGCCGCTGTCGCTCGGCGGCAGGCCCAGCTTGAGGAAGACGTTGCCGATGTGCTTGCTGACCGCGCGTTCGGTGACGACGAGGGTTTTGGCGATGGTCGTGTTGTCGTGGCCCTCGGCCATCAGCTTCAGCACCTCGCGCTCGCGCGGGGTGAGGGAGTCGAGCGGGGTGTCGCGGCGCCGGGTCAGGAGCTCGGTGACGACCTCGGGGTCGAGCGCCGTACCGCCGGCCACCACCCGCTCCAGCGCGTCGAGGAACTCGTCGACCCGGCCGATCCGGTCCTTGAGCAGGTAGCCGACCCCGCTGGTGCCACCGGCCAGCAGCTCGGCGGCGTACGACTCCTCGACGTACTGCGAGAGCACCAGCACCGGGAGTCCCGGGATCCGCTCCCTCGCCTCCAGGGCGGCCCGCAGGCCCTCGTCGCGGAACCCGGGCGGCATCCGCACATCGAGGACGGCCACGTCGGGCCGGTGTTCGAGCAGGGCCGGCAGGATCTCGGGGCCGGTGCCGACGACGGCCACGACCTCGTGCCCGGAGGAGGTCAGCAGAAGGACGAGCCCCTCTCTCAGAAGGGCGTTGTCCTCGGCGATCACCACACGCACGGCAGCTCCACATCGATCACGGTCGGGCCCCCGACGGGGCTGGTCACTTCGAAGGTCCCGTCGAGCGCGGCGACCCGGCGCCGCATACCGAGCAGCCCTGAGCCCGCGGACTCGTCGGCGCCGCCCCGGCCCTCGTCCCGCACCCGCACGGTCAGACCGCGCCGGGTCCTGGCCAGCCGGACCTCGGCCCGGTCGGCGCCGCTGTACTTGGCGACGTTGGTGAGCGACTCGGCCACCACGAAGTAGGCCGCGGCCTCCACCGCCGCGGGCGCCCGGGTGCCCTCGTCCAGGCCGCCGTCGTCCACTCCCACGCCGAGCCCGCTGCTCGCGGCGAGCGCCCGTACCGCGCCGACGAGACCCCGGTCGGTGAGGATCGGCGGGTGGATGCCGCGCACCACCTGCCGCAGCTCCGTCAGCGCCTGTTCGGCCTGGTCCTGGGCGTCGTCCAGCAGTTTGCGGGCGGCGTCGGGGTCCCGCTCGTAGGCCCGCTTGGCGAGTCCGATCCGCATCGACAGCGCCACCAGGTTGGCCTGGGCGCCGTCGTGCAGGTCCCGCTCGATGCGGCGCAGTTCGGCCTCGTGCGCGGCGATCGCGTCGGCCCGGGTCTCCCTCAGCTCCTCGACCCGCCGGGCCAGCCTGGCCTCGGGGGAGGGCATGAGCAGCACGGTCGACCAGCGGGCCTCGGTGTCCGCGAGCCGCACGATCAGCGGCAGGGCGACCGGGGCGCGGCGCAGCGCCCCGGCCCACACGCCGTCGACGACCAGGCCGAGGGGCCACAGCGGGAGGGCGAGGGCGAGGAGGGCGCCGTAGAGATAGTAGGCGAGCATCCAGCGGAGGTCCCTGAGCGTGCCGGGATCCCGCACCGAGATGCGCAGCCGTTCACGCAGGGTGCCGGTCATCGGTGTGTACGCCTCGGGGATCTCCCGGCCCGTCCACAGGGTGGTCAGGTTCCGCTTGGCGCCGGCGATCCGCCGTATCAGCAGCACGGCCTCGGGCAGCAGCCAGCAGCCGACCACGGCGACCGTGCCGATGGCGGCGATCAGCAGCACGGTGATGAAGAGGTACATGCCGAAGCACATCGCCGCGGCCACGACCAGATGCACGGTCGCCACCGCCGCACGCTGCACCGACTTCCACATGCGGCTCACGCTAGACGAACGGCCCCGGGCGCACGGTGTAGCCCGCTACACCATCGGGGCCCGGACGAGGATCACTCCCCGCCGCCGTCCTCGCTCTCGCCATGGCCCTGGTCCCGCACCCAGTTCCTGTGGGCGTTGGACCCTTCACGGCCGGGAGAGAGCTTCAGCACGGTCCCGTCGTGGAACTGCTCCAGGCTCGTCACCACATAGGGCGAGCCGGCCCGCACCGCCAGCCGGATGCCGCCGTTGCCGAACTCCGTCACCCGCAGCGTTCGCCCGCCGGAGAGCGGGATGTCCCGCTCGCCGATCTCCACCGGTCGCTCGTCGGCTGCCGCCATGGTCCCCTCCTGGTTTGGTGAGGGGCGCCACGGTACGCCGCTCCCGGCAGGCGGATCGGACCTGCGCCACACCCGGCCGCCTGGGCCCCGGGCACACCGCCGCCCTGCTGCACACCGGCCGCCGTACGGGAGAGGGAGCCCGCGGACGCCATCGCCGCGGCGACCGCCCATGTCGCCGGGACCGCGCCCACCGGGGTGTGCGGCGGCGAGAACAACCCTGGCGTGGACCACTCTCCGGATGACGTATGCTGGTTACACAACGACGCGGGGTGGAGCAGCTCGGTAGCTCGCTGGGCTCATAACCCAGAGGTCGCAGGTTCAAATCCTGTCCCCGCTACTCACGGCTCAGGGCCGGAGTCCAGTTCACTGGACTCCGGCCCTGAGTGTTTTCCCCTTCGTGACGTGATGTGACGCGGGGTGAGCGCGTGACCGCCCTCCGCGTTACAGCTGACATACCGTCAATGTCCGTGTGGGGCTTGAGTGAAGGTCAACTCGCCCGTTTTTAGGCGTTCATGGGCCGTAAGTCCAGCGTGATTTCGTTAATGATCAAGCGGAACAGCTTGGAATCGGGCCCCCGCGTCTATTAACGTTCGATAACGCAGCGCGGTCGTCCCAGCCGTCACAAGAGACGGCTCCGTGCTCATGCGCCGAATCCCGCAAGGGAACCGGGGAACCACCAACTTGGGGTGAATCGCTCGTACGCCACCGTGGCAGCACGGTCGGTATACGCGCGTAGGAGACCTTCCTGCTCCGAACCCGTCAGCTAACCCGGTAGGCGAGAAGGAAGGAAAGGAGCGCGCCCACGTGGCGTTCAACCCGCCTGCCCCCGAGGCGCCGTACGTCCCGAGCGACACCCTCGTATACGGCGGCTACCGTGCCGACGACGAGGCCCCGCTCGGCGAGTGGAACCCCACCGCGGACTCCCTCGCTCCCGTACGAGGCCGGCATCGCGTCGCCAAGCAGCGTGGCGGAGGGTTCGCCCGTAGCTCCACCGTTCTGGGCGTCGGTGTCATAGCCGCCGTCAGCGCCGGCGGGATGGCCAGCGCCAACACCGGCAAGCCGCCGGTCTCCATCTCCATGCCCGACCTGCCCAACGTGGGCTCGCTCATCTCGGACGACTCGGCCCCCGCCGCGGACGACACGAGCGCCTTCAGCAGCGTCGGCGCCACCACCGCCGACACCGCCAAGGGCACCTCGGACGCCGGTGAGGCGCTGCGCTCGCGCATCCTGGCCCAGGCCGAGCTGCAGCAGGACCAGCTCGACACCAAGGACGCCCAGGCCATCGCGGACGCCGCCGAGAAGGAGGCCGACGCGGCCGCCGCCAAGGCGGAGAAGGAAGCCCAGGAGAAGGCCGCCGCCGCGAAGAAGAAGGCGGAGGAGGCGGCCGCGAAGAAGGCCGAGGCCGCGCGCCTGGCCGAGCTCGCCAAGCAGTACACGCTGCCGACCTCGTCGTACACCATCACCGGGACCTTCGGTCAGGCCGGTTCGCTGTGGTCCTCCGGTTACCACACGGGCCTCGACTTCGCCGCTCCCACGGGCACGCTGATCAAGGCGATCCACAGCGGCACCATCACCGAGGCCGGCTGGGCCGGTTCCTACGGCTACCGCACGATCCTCACCCTCGACGACGGCACCGAGCTGTGGTTCTGCCACCAGTCCTCGATCAGCGTCAGCGTCGGCCAGAAGGTCGGCACCGGTGACGTCATCGGCCGCGTGGGCGCCACGGGCAACGTGACCGGCGCGCACCTGCACCTGGAGGTCCACCCGAACGGCTCGGCCGACGGGATCGACCCGATGGCGTGGCTGCGCGGCAAGGGGCTCACTCCCTGAGGTTTACGGCGATTTTGCGGCCGTGGCGGAAGACCGGGGTCCGGTGCTTGCGTTGACGTAGGACATGACTTCTTCTCCGCTTCGCAAGCTCGGTTCCTCCGACCTCGAGGTCTTTCCGCTCACCCTCGGCGGCAACGTCTTCGGCTGGACCGCCGACGAGGCCACCTCCTTCGACGTTCTCGACGCGTACAACGCGGCCGGCGGCAACTTCGTCGACACGGCCGACTCGTACTCGTCGTGGGCCGAGGGAAACTCCGGCGGCGAGTCCGAGGCAGTCATCGGCAAGTGGCTGGCGGCCCGCGGCAACCGTGACGACGTCGTCATCGCCACGAAGGTCAGCCAGCACCCGCAGTACCAGGGCCTGTCGGCGGCGAACATCAAGGCCGCCGCCGACGCCTCCCTGAAGCGCCTGGGCACCGACCACATCGACCTGTACTACACCCACTTCGACAAGACCGAGGTGCCGGTCGAGGAGATCATCGGCGCGCTGGACGAACTGGTGAAGGCGGGCAAGGTGCGGGCGATCGGCGCCTCCAACATCTCCGCCGCGCGCCTCGCGGAGTCCCTCGCCTTCTCCGACCGCGAGGGCCTCGCGCGCTATGTCGCTCTCCAGCCCCATTACAACCTGGTCTCGCGCGACACGTACGAGGGTGAACTGGAGGCGCTCGCGGCCCGGGAGGGCCTCGCCGCGGTCCCGTACTACGCCCTCGCCTCCGGGTTCCTCACCGGCAAGTACCGCCCCGGTACGACGGTCGACAGTGCGCGGGCCACGGGCGCCGGCAAGCACCTGGACACCGAACGCGGCCGCAAGGTCCTCGCGGCGCTCGACGACATCGCCGAGTCCCACACCGTCCCGGTCGCCACGGTCGCCCTCGCCTGGCTCGCCGCCCAGCCGACGGTCGCGGCCCCGATCGCGTCAGCCCGCACGGTGGAACAGCTGCCGGCGCTGCTGGGCGTGGCCGACCTGACCCTGACGGAGGAGGAGCTGACGCGCCTGACGGAGGCGTCGGCCTGACCCTCCGCCGCACGGTCTATGTGCGGTACGGGTTGTAGGCGGGGTACGGCACCGCCGGGTGGACCGGAGGCGTCGGCTGGGCGGGGTGGCCGGGGTGGCCGTGGTGCGTCGGCTGGGCCGGGTGAGCGGCGTATCCGTACGCCCCGTACACCGGCCAGGGCGGCGCGGCCACCGGTACCGGCGGTGCCGTGATCCGGGCCGCGTGGTCCAGCGCGGGCCGCGCGACATCCCGCCGCCGCCACAGCTCGTGCAGCAACTCCCGCTCCCGTACGACGAAGTCCGCGTTCGCCCGCCCGAGCCGCCCCCGGCGCCGCAGGAACGCCAAGGACGTCGCGTACGCCTCGTACTGCGAGACCGCCCGCGCCGCGGCCCGCCCGCCGAACTGCCGCCGGGCGTAGTCCCGTGCCACCCGCCGCGCCCGCATCGAGCCCAGCACATAGGGCTCGGTCGGCGTCAGCCACCCGGCGACGGCGTACGCGGGCAGCTCCTCGCGCACGGTCTTCAGCTCCCGCTGCCGTGTCCAGATGACCAGCCAGGTCAGCAGCGCGAACGCCGGCACCATGAACATCGCGTACACCGCGAAGAAGCCGTACTCCCCGAACGTCGACGAGCCGTTCCACGTCGCGTGCATGCCCATCGCGAGCAGCAGTCCGGACAGCGGGACGAGAACCCGCCGTACGTGCTGGCGTTCCGCCGACAGCGCGGAGATGCCGAAGCCGATGCCGGTCAGGACGGTGAACAGGGGGTGCGCGAACGGCGACATGACGACGCGCACGAAAAAGGTCGCGGCGGTGACCGAGGCGATGCCGCGGTCGCCGGTGAGCTGGTCGGTGCCGAAGGCGGTGCCCAGGTAGAGGATGTTCTCGGTGAAGGCGAAGCCGGTGGCGGTGACCCCCGCTATCACCACGCCGTCGACGATCCCGGTGAAGTCCCGTCTGCGGAACAGGAAGACGAGCAGCACGGCGGCGGCCTTGGCCGACTCCTCGACGATCGGCGCTATCACGGTCGCGCCGAGGGTGTCCGCGCCGGACGGGTCGGCGGTCGCCGTCGCTATCCACTTCGTCGCGAAGCTGTTGGCGATGATCGCTATCAGCGCGGCCGCGCAGGCGCCCCAGGCGAAGGCGAACAGCAGATTGCGCCAGGGCCCCGGTGCGACGCGGTCGAGCCAGCGGAACGCGGCTATGAGCAGCGGTACGGGCAGGACCGCGAGCCCCAGACCGACCAGGAACCCCTCGGTACCGGTCTGTTGACGGACCAGGGCGAGGATGACGAGCCCGGACAGGGTGAGGAGGGTGATGAGCGCGCCGTAGCGCACCCACTTCCGCTGCCACCAGTGCGCATGCCGCAGTGCACCGCCACCGGTGGGGTCACCGGAGTACGTCGGATACGGGGGAAAGGTGGCCACGGCATCGACCTTAACGAGACAGAGGCGCCGCCCGCAGGCGGGGCGGGGTGCTCAGGCGCCGGTGGGGGACTGGTCGGGTCGGTCGGATCGGTCGCCGTGCTGTACGCGGCGGAACAGCAGGTCGTTCACGACATGTCCCTTCTCCAGTCCCTGTCCCTCGAAACGGGTCAGCGGCCGGAACTCCGGACGCGCCGCGAAACCGCCGCCGGTCCGGGTGTTCTCGAAGGCCGGGTGTGCGGTGAGTACTTCGAGCATCTGTTCGGCGTACGGCTCCCAGTCGGTCGCGCAGTGCACCAGTGCGCCGGGCCGCAGGCGGGTCGCGGCCAGGTCCAGGAACTCGGGCTGGATCAGCCGCCGTTTGTGGTGCCGCTTCTTGGGCCAGGGGTCGGGGAAGTACACGCGCAGTCCGTCGAGCGAGTCTTCGCCGAGCATCTCGCGCAGCAGGATGATGGCGTCGCCGTTGCCGACCCGGATGTTGAACAGCTTCTGCTGCTCGGCGAGATTGAGCAGATTGCCCTGGCCCGGTGTGTGCACGTCGACGGCGAGGATGTTGGTGTCGGGGTCGGCGGCGGCCATCTGCGCGGTGGCCTCACCCATCCCGAACCCGATCTCCAGTACGACGGGACGGTCGTTCCCGAACATCTCACCGAGGTCGATCGTGCGCTGCCCGTCGATGTCGAGCCCCCACGTGGGCCACAGACGCTGCAACGCGTCCGCCTGCCCCGCCGTCACCCGGCTCCGCCGCGGCTGGAAACTCCGGATCCGCCGCTCGAAGTGCGACCCCGCGGGATCAGCACTGGGCCCATCGGGAAACCGCGGCTCCCCCTTGGCCCGGCTGTGCCGCACGGACGCCCCGGGAACATGCCGAACGGACTCGCCGGGGGCGGGGGGCCGGGAGCGGGGGGCTTCGGAAGCGTTGAGGGAGTCAGACACAGTGGGTCGATTTTACGGCGGGGGCGGGAATGAATGCTGCGCAGGGGTGGTGCGGGGGGCGTGCGTGGGGTGACGTTCGGGGGTTACGTGGGGTGGCGGCGTCCGGGGCGGGGTCGGCGGGGGCGGGGCGTGTGCGGGTGCCCGGCGTCTGGGTGTCAGGTTCGGGTGGTGGCGTCCGGGTCGGTCGGTCCGGGGTGGCGGCGTGCGGGCCGGCGCGTTCGGGGCGGCGGGAGCACGTCCAGATCAGCCGCGCGTGCGGCGGGGCGCGGGTGGGTGCCCGGCGTCTGGGTGTCAGGTTCGGGTGGTGGCGTCCGGGTCGGTCGGTCCGGGGTGGCGGCGTGCGGGCCGGCGCGTTCGGGGCGGCGG
>NZ_JBIWLX010000005.1:492445-511208 GCF_044766405.1 Streptomyces sp. NPDC102270
GAGCACGTCCAGATCAGCCGCGCGTGCGGCGGGGCGCGGGTGGGTGCCCGGCGTCTGGGTGTCACCTCCTCCGTCCCGTCACGTCCGGGTGGCCGCGTCGAAGCCGGCTGCGTCCGGGCTGTCAGCTTCGGGTGGCGGCGGTGGGGGTGGTCGGCTCTGGGGCGGCGTGCAGGCCAGTCGCGTGGTCGCGTCCGGGGCGGCCCGTCCGAGCTGTCACGTGTGGCCGTGTGCAGGCCGGCCGCGTCCGGGTCGGCGGCGTCTCAGGTGGCTTCGTCCAGGCTGTCAGGGGCCGGCGACGGCGTTCGGGTGGTCGCCTCTGGCTCGGCGTGTCCAGGTCAGCCGCCTGTGGTGGTTGGCGTCCGGGCTGTCATGTCCAGGTGGCCGGATCGGGCTCAGCCGCGTCCGGGGCCTCGTGCTCGGTGTCTGGGCGGCACCTCCCGGTGGCCGTGTTCTAAGCCGTTGCCTGCCGGGGCCCCGGACCACCGGTGGTGGCACCTGCGCATTACGCCGAGCGCAGTGTTTCCAACGCCCGGCGGGCCACCTCGCGGCCGATCGGGAGGGACGCCGTAGCTGCCGGGGAGGGTGCGTTCAGGACGTGCACCGCGCGGGCTCCCTCTCGGATCAGGAAGTCGTCCACCAGCGTCCCGTCCCGCAGGACCGCCTGCGCCCGCACTCCGGCCGCCGAAGGCACCAGGTCGTCCGGCGTGACAGCGGGCAGCAGTCGCCGCACCGCCGTGGTGAACGCCCTCCGCGACACCGACCGCCGCAGCTCCCCCGTGCCGTAGCGCCAGTGCCGCCGGGCTATCTGCCAGGACCCCGGCCACGCCAGCGTCGCGCCGAGCTCCCGGGGCCGTACGGTCCCCCAGTCGTACCCCTCCCGGGCCAACGCCGGCACCGCGTTGGGCCCGATGTGCACCCCTCCGTCGATCCCGCGCGTGAGATGCACCCCGAGGAACGGAAACGCCGGATCCGGCACCGGATACACCAGCCCCCGCACCAGCTCGGGCCGCGCCAGCGAGTAGTACTCCCCCCGGAACGGCACGATCCGCATCCCCGGCTCGTCCCCGGTCAGCCGCGCGATCTCGTCACAGTGCAGCCCGGCGCAGTTCACCAGCACCCGCGCCCGTACGACGTCCCCCGCAACCGTCTGTACGGCGACCCCGAGCTCCGGGCGCCGGTCGATCCGCCGCACCTCGGCGCCGTACCGGATCTCCGCGCCCGACGACTCGGCCAGCTGCCGCGCGACGCCGACGAAGTCGCACACCCCGGTCGTCCCGACGTGTATCGCGGCGAGCCCCACCACCTCGGGTTCGTACTCCGCGATCTGGGCGCCGCCCAGTTCCCGCACCGGAATGCCGTTCTCCCGGCCGCGCTGCACCAGCCCGTGCAGCCGGGGCAGCTCACTGCGCTCGGTCGCGACGATCAGCTTGCCGGTGACGGCGTGAGCGATGCCGTACTCCGCGCAGAACTTGACCATCTCGGCGGCGCCCCGCACCGCGTACCGCGCCTTGAGCGAGCCCGGCCGGTAGTAGATCCCGCTGTGGATCACCCCGCTGTTGCGCCCGGTCTGATGCCGAGCGGGCCCCGCCTCCTTCTCCAGCACGACGACCCGAGTGCCGGGCGCACCACGCGTGATCGCATACGCCGTGGACAATCCGACAATGCCCCCACCGATCACGAGCACGTCACAGTCGTAAGCGATCCCGGACAGCACCTGCACCACCTCCCACCCCCGATAGTGCACTGCACCACTGACAGTCACTTCAAACGCGGGGGGCGGTGCCGCCGTCCGGGGCTCAAGCCGGCGCCATCAGCAGCGGCCGGGCCCGCTCCCTGAGCTCCACCACCCGGGGCTCGTCCCCGTACGGCTCCAGCCGGTGCAGAAGGTCCTTCACGTACTCCGTGGTACGGGCCGAGGAGATGCGCCCCGCGACCTCCACCGCCCGCACGCCCTGCTCGCACGCCGCGTCCAGATTGCCCGACTCGAGCTCGGCGACCGCGGAGACGACGAGCCGCAGCCCGTGCGAGCGTACGAACTCCTCCGTCGGCTTCGACAGCGCCTGCTCCGTGAAGCGGCGGACCTGACGCGGTGCCTTCAGGTCGCGGTAGCACTCGGCCGCGTCGGCGGCGAAGCGGTCGTACGAGTAGAAGCCGAGCCACGACGGATCGTTGTCCCCGTCCCGGGACCGCTCCAGCCACCCCTCAGCCGCCTTCAGCGCCGCTCCGGCCGCGGCGGCGTCACCCGCACGCGCGTGTGCCCGCGCCTCGACGAGCCGGAAGAAGCTCATGGTGCGGGCGGTCGCCAGCCCCCGGTTGCGCTCCAGCGCGGCCTGCGCGAGATCGACTCCCTCGTCGCCGAAGCCCCGGTAGGTCGCCTGCAACGACATCGACGCCAGCACATAGCCGCCGAGGGGGACGTCGGCGGCCGCGCGTGCCAGCCGCAGTGCCTGGATGTAATACCGCTGTGCCGCCTCCTGCTGGCCCGTGTCGAAGGCCATCCAGCCCGCGAGCCGGGTGAGTTCGGCGGAAGCGCCGAACAGGGCGCGGCCCACCTCGTCGGAGTACGCGCCGAGCAGCAGCGGTGCCGCCTCCACGCGTAAGCACTCCGGCACCATGGACGAACGCCAGTCGCCGCCTCCGTACTTGGAGTCCCAGCGCCTGGCGTCCTCGGCGGCCTCCCGCAGCTTCTGCACATCGCTGTGGCCGACTTTGAGCGGTGCGCCGGAGCCCTCGGAGGGGTTCACCTCGCGCGCGACCGAGCTGTCGGCCGGGGTTATCAGCCATCGTGACGCGGGCGTTGCGTATGCGCTCACCGCGAAGGAACCGGCGAGGGACTGCCAGATGCCGCCCGCACCGGACCGGCGCCCTGCGAGGTCCAGGCGGTAGAGCTCCGTGGCCGACCTGACGGCCTGTCCGACGTCCCTGGGGAAGGCGAGGCCCACCTCCGGCGCGGGATCCGCGTCCGCCAGGCCGATCTCGTGGAGCGGCACCGGTCGGCCGAGCTTCTGGCCGATGGCGGCCGCGATGAGGTGCGGCGCCGCACCCTGCGGAACCATCCCCTTCGACACCCAGCGCGCCACCGACGTCTTGTCGTAGCGAAGTGTCAACCCGCGTTGAGCGCCAAGATCGTTGACGCGACGCGCGAGTCCTGCGTTGCTGATTCCCGCGAGGGCGAGAACGGCGCCGAGTTTTTCGTTCGGCCCGCGTTGCTCCCTGGACATGCGCCACCCCTCGACACAGACGGCTGCCGCGCTGGCATAACCACGCGGCATTCGTAAACCCAGCGTAGTTCGCCGCATCCCAAGCGTTAAGGGGCATTGTTCCGGATGGCGGGATTGTGGTCCGTACTGAAGTGCGGGTCCGATACGCGCAGTTGCGTCGTGCTCCTGTTGTGTGGCCGTGCGCCCGTGCGTGCGCTCTTCTCCGGCCACCGGGGGAGCGCTTCCATGGATGATGCGTGGGTCGGCCCGCTGTACTGGATCCAGTGGGCTGGGGGACACCGCCGCCTACATCCCCGCGGGCGGCGGACCGGCCCGGGGGGCGAAGTGGCGTCTCCCGGGCTGCGCGCCTGTCGTGCGGCGCGCGGGTGTGTACGGAGCGTGGGCAAGCCTGCGTCGGTGCCGCCGATTTGGCCGAAAATCGACCCCGTTCCTGCGGGCTGTCAGCCCTCCTACCATGGCAGTTGAGGGCGCGTTAGGCGTTTTCGGGGAGCGTATCGGGGGCGCATTCGCGTCGCACCCCCCTTGCCCCGTGCGGGTGTTCGCAGGCGTACGCGGGCGTTGTCAGGGGCGCGTTCCCCGCATCCCAAGCGGCTCCACCGGCCCTCCGGCACGCTTCCTTCATGGCAGCATGGTGACCGGTTCGAACGGTGCACTGGTTGTCCACAGCCTGTGGAGGCGTCGATGCGGTGGTTGGTGGGATGGAGCAGCACCGCCGCGGGCGTGTCCCAGATCGGTGCGGCGGGGGCGACCGGAAGCGACGGCGAGACCGTGCACCCGGTGGGTTCCCACCTGCTGTGGGGTGACCCGGATCCGCTGTGGGCGGTCGGCGACTGGCGCCCCGACGAGGTGCGCGTGCTCACGGTCGACCCGCAGACCCGGATCGCGGTCCTCGGCACCTGCGGAGCCTCCGACGAGCAGCTGCGGGTCGGACTGCTCGCCGCGCGCGGAGGGGCACTTCGGCATCTGACGGCCTGGTCGGGGGCGTACACGGCGGTGGTCCAGGTGGGCCGCCGGATCACCGTGGGCGGCGACCTGGCGGGCGCCCGGCCGGTGTTCCACACGCCCTGGGCCGGCGGTACGGCCTACGCGACCGCGGCCCTGCCCCTCGCCGACCTCATCGAGGCCAACCTCGACTTCGGGCACCTGGCCGCGCTGCTCGCCGCCCCCGACGTACCGGCCGCGCTCCACGACTCCACGCCCTACGAGGGCGTACGGCGTATTCCGCCGGGGCACGCGCTGATCCTGCGCAACGGCGCCCGCGAGATCGCCGGCTACGAGCCGGTCGCCTCCCTTGCGGTCGCCGCGCCCACCGCCGACGCGGACAGCGCGGTCGACGCGGTGCGGGACGCGCTCGTCGAGGCCGTGCGGGCCCGGCTGTCCGCGCCCCGGCACGTGCCCGACATCGACCCCGGCCCGGTGCCCGGCATGGGGCCCGCCGAACGGCGTGCCGCGCGCGGGATGCCCGTACCGGGGATCGGGGCCGACCTGTCCGGGGGGCCCGCGTCGGGCACGCTCGCCCTGCTGGCCGCCGGGCTTCCGGGCATGCCGGGGACCGTCCTCGGACACGGCACCGGGGCCGGCGAGCGGCTGCTCGCGGTCACCTTCAACGACCTCGCCGTGGGCGGGCGGGAGGCCGAGCTGGAACGGGCGGGGACGCTCGCGGCGAACCCCCGGCTGCACCACGTGGTGGTGACCGGCGGCGAGGAGACGCTTCCGTACGCCGAGCTGGACGGGCCCCTGACCGACGAGCCCGGGCCGTGCCTGGTGACGGCCGCGCGGCACCGTGCCCGGCTGGCCGCGGGCAGCGCCGACCACTTCACGGGGTACGGGGCCCGGCAGGTGCTCGACGCGCACCCGGCGCGCCTCGCGGACCTGCTGATGGACCGCAAGCGGCGCCATCTGGTCCGGCCGGTGGCCGCCCTGACCAAGGCGGACGGTTCGGTGCTCGTCCCCGCGCGCGTGTACGGCGCCGCGCGGCGACTGGCCCGTACGCCGTACCGGGTCGGTCTGGAGATGCTGGCCGACCGGCTCATGCACCAGCGTTTCGACGAGCCCGGGGGTGCGGTGGGGGCCTCTCTCGCCGCGCTCACCTGGGCCAGACCGGGTCCTGCGGCACGGTGGCTGACCGGTGAGGCGCTCGCTGAAGTATCGGTTCGCCTGCAGGGTGCCACGCACCGCTCCGGGGTGGGTCCGGGGCAGCATCCCGGCGACTTCCGCGCGCGTGCGGCGCTCGCGCGTCACGCGTCCGATCTGCGCGTCCTGGAGCAGGCGGTGGAGATCCGCTCCCAGCGGCTGCACGCGCCGTTCCTGGACAACCAGGTGGTACGTGCCTGCCGTGCCCTCCCCGAGGCGCTGCGGGTCCGGCCCGGGGCCCGTGCGGAGATCCTCCGTACGGTCCTGGAGGGCGCCGGTGTCTCCGACCTCCCGCCCGGCTGGGGTGCCCCGTCCCACGCCTCCTCGGCCGCGGCGACCCGTACAGGGCTGCGGGTGGCGGCGGACTCCTTGATGTCCCTGTTCGGCACGCCGCTGCTGGCGCAGGCGGGGCTGGTGGAGGCCCGGGTGGTCCGCAAGGCCCTGCGGGCGGCGGCGGAGGGCGAGCCGCTGCCGTTGGACGGGCTGGCGGACCTGGTCTCCCTGGAGCTGTGGCTGGGCCGGCTGCTGGCCCGCCGGGGGACGTGCTGGACGGGAACCCCGGCACGCGCGCGTGCGGTACCGGCGGGGATTCGGCCGCAGCGGGGGGCGTTGGGGGCGGGTGCCTCCGGCGGTTGAGCGGTGTTTGTCCGCGGGTTCGGTGGGGGCGGGCGTTGTGCGCAGTTCCCCGCGCCCCTGATGCCTGCGGCGCAGCTGCGGCTCCGGTGGGGGCGGGTGTAGCGCGTGCGGTGTGTCGTGGGTCGGTGCCGGGGTGGGGGTGCCCGTCCTCGGTGCGGCGGATGCCGTGTCTTGAGTGGTGGCGGTAGCGGACACCCCCCACCCCGTCCCCTTCCCGCCGTACGCGGCGAACGGCCGGATCGTGGCGCGCGGTCCGTCGTAGTGCGGGAGATGGCGAACGGTCCGTCCTGGCGCAGGTGACTGCAACCCCCTAGGGGCGCGGGGAACTGCGCGACCAGCCCCCACGGGCCCGCAGCCGCCCGAAATCCTGACCGCCCCCCTAGGCTCGCCCCGCCCAAGCCCAGCGCAGCGGCACCGCGGGGAACTGCGCGACCAGCCCCCACCGGCCGGTAGCCGCCCGAGAACCTGACCCGGCACCCCGATAGGCGCCCGGTTCAAAAAGGCACAGCCATCCCCCTGAACCCGGTGACAATGAACCGGTGCAGTACAGGATTCTGGGGGTCACCCAGGCAACGGACGACGACGGCACCGTCATACCCCTCGGTGGCCGGCGTCTTCGTGCCCTGCTCGCCGCCCTCGCCCTGCGCCCCGGCCGTGCCGCGAGCGTCGAGACGCTGATCGACGAGGTGTGGGGGGAGGAGCCGCCGCAGGACGCCCCGGCCGCGCTCCAGGCTCTCGTCGGACGGCTGCGTCGTACCGTCGGCAGGGACGCGATCGTGTCCGGCCCCGGCGGGTACCGGCTGGCCGCCGGCGAGGACGACGTGGACCTGTATGTCTTCGAACAGCTCGTACAGCGAGGAACCGCGGCCCTGGCACGCGGCGACGCGCTCACGGCCGGCCGGGAACTCACCGCGGCCCTGGCCCTGTGGCGCGGTGACGCCCTCGCCGACCTCCCCGACCGCACCGCCGCGATCCGCCCCGAGGCCCTGCGTACGGAGGCCACCCGGGCCCGCATCGAGGCGGATCTGCTGCTCGGCCGGGCCCAGGACGTCGTACCGGAGCTGAAGGAGCTGACCGGAGCGCATCCGTACGACGAACCACTGCACGTTCTGCTCATCCGCGCCCTGCGCGACAGCGGCCGGGGCGCCGATGCCCTCGCCGCCTACGAGCGCGCCCGCCGGGCTCTCGCCGACGGCCTCGGCACCGATCCGGGCCCGGGACTGCGGGGCCTGCACGGCGAGCTGCTCACGGCCCCGGTCAGCCACGCCCGCGTCGAGCGCAGCGGCAACATCCGTCCGCGTCTTACCTCGTTCGTGGGCCGGGAACCCGAGCTCGACGCCATCCGTTCCGAATTGCACAGGGCTCGCCTCGTCACCCTCACCGGACCGGGCGGATCCGGAAAGACCCGTCTCGCCGAGGAAGCCGCCGCCGGGCTCCCGCAGGCGTGGCTCGTCGAGCTCGCCCCGCTCGACCGGCCGGAGGCGGTGCCCGGCGCTGTGGTCAGCGCGCTCGGTCTGCGCGAGACCGTGCTCATGACCACCGAGCTGACGGCCCCGCAGGACGACCCGCTCGCCCTGCTCGTCGAGTACTGCGCCCCGCGCAGCCAACTCCTGATCCTTGACAACTGCGAACATGTCATCGAGGCGGCGGCCCACCTCGCGGAGACCCTCCTCACCCGCTGCCCGGGGCTCACCGTTCTCGCCACCAGCCGTGAACCCCTGGGTGTGCCGGGCGAGTCCGTGCGCCCGGTCGAGCCCCTCCTGCCCGACCAGGCCCACCGTCTCTTCGCCGAGCGCGCCGCCGCCGTCCGCCCCGACACGGACGCCGTGCTCGCCGACAAGGAGGCCGTCGCCGAGATCTGCCGGCGTCTCGACGGGCTGCCCCTCGGTATCGAGCTCGCCGCCGCCCGGCTGCGGTTGCTGACCCCTCGTCAGATAGCCGACCGGCTCGACGACCGCTTCCGGCTGCTCACTTCCGGAAGCCGTACCGTCCTGCCCCGCCAGCAGACCCTGCGTGCCGTCGTCGACTGGTCCTGGGACCTGCTCGACGAGCCGGAGCGAACCCTGCTGCGCGAGGTGTCGGTGTTCGCGGGCGGCTGGGAGCTGGAGGCAGCGGAGGCGGTGTGCACCGGGCCGGCCGCCGAACTCCTCGGCGCGCTCGTGGACAAGTCCCTGATCGTGGCCACCCCGAGCGAGCGCGACGGCTCGGACGGCATGCGCTACCGCATGCTGGAGACCATCCACGAGTACGCCGTGGAGCGCGCCGCCGAGTGCCCCGAGCTGCGCGCCGCCGCCGAGCTCCGGCACCGCGCATGGGTGCGCGCCCTCGTCGAGGAGGCCGAACCACAGCTGCGTTCGGCCGGGCAACTTCCGTGGATCTCCCGCCTGGAGACCGAGTTGGACAACATCCGCGCGGCCTTCGACCGCACACTGAGCGCGGGCGACGAGACGCAGGCCGCTGCCCTGACCCTCGGCATGGGCTGGTTCTGGTGGCTGCGCAACTACCGCCGCGAGGGCGTGACCTGGGCGGAAGGCGTCCTGCGCCTCGGGACGGCCCTGGACCGGGGGGCCGCCCTGAAGGACCCGCACCCGACAACGTCCGACCGCGAGGCCGAGGACCCGGTCGACGCCTATCTCGCCACCGCGGACACCGAGACGCACCACCCGGCACACCGCCTGCGCATGAACCTGCGCATGCTTCATCTCTTCCTCAAGTCCGAGACAGAGCCCATGGACGGCGACCTGGACCCCCGCCTCCACCGCTATGTGGAACTCGTCCAGAACCACTTCGCTCAGGGCGGCCCCGACGCCGCCCGCGTCCCCGGCATCGTCTGGCCCATGATCGGTCTCATGCTGAAGGACCCGGTGGACATCCGCCCCCTGATGGCCACCTCCGTCGCCCACTGCCGGACCCACGGCGACGACTGGGCCGTCGCCGTCGCCCTGATGTTCCGCACCCACCTGGTGGTCGACTCCCCGGGTGGCATGGCCGGTGTGGACGACGACCTGGCGGAACTCCGGGTACTGAGCCGCGGCGTGGGCGACCGCTGGCTTCGCGCCCAGGTCTGCAGTGCGGCCGGCGAGGCGGCCATGGCCCGCGGTCGCCCGGCCGAGGCCAAGGAGGAGTACGAGGAGTCACTGCGCCTCGCCCACGAGGTGGGGGCCTACGCCGAGACGCCGTTCCTCCTCGCCCGGCTCGCCGAGGTCGCCTACCGCATGGGCGACCGCGCCACGGCGCTGACCACCCTCGACGAGGCGAGCGCCGCCGGCGACCTGTACGGCGTCCCGGAGACCCGGGCGTTCGTCAGGATGATGCGGGCTCACATCGCCCTGGAGGACAAGGACACCGCCCGCGCGCGTGAGTTGGTCGACGCGGTGCGCGAGCAGGTCGGCCAGTCACCCTCGCCGCCCCAGTTCGCGGTAATGGTGAAGTCGATCGCCGCGAGGGTGACGGCCGCCGAGTCGGGCCCGGACCATGGCCTGCCCCTGGTGGCGGACACCGTCCGGGAGGCGATCGAGAAGCGGTGTTCCGACATGGTCGTGGCGACACTCGTGGACGGCGCGGCGGCCCTGCTCTGCGACCTCGGCGACCTCTCGCGCGCGGTCCGGCTGATCGCCGCCGCCGAGCGGTGGCGCGGCGGCTACCCGCGCCCCCACCCCGAGTGCGTGGAGGTCGAGCGCGCCCAGGCCGACGCCCGTACCGGCCTCGGCCCCGTGCGCTACGCGGCGGAACACGCCCGGGGCACGGCTCTCACCCCGGACGAGGCCCTCGCCGAGCTCGACGAGGTGGCGCGGGCGCGGCGCCTCATGAACACCTGAACTTCGACTCCGCCCAGTCCGCGAGCATCAGGTCGTCGAAGGGGCTGTGCGGCTCGACCACCAGTCGTACGGTCCTGTGCCCGGCGAGGTTCACATGGACGGGCACGGCCGGGTCACCGCCCTCGACC
Source organism: Streptomyces sp. NPDC102270 (assembly GCF_044766405.1). Classification (NCBI taxonomy): domain Bacteria; kingdom Bacillati; phylum Actinomycetota; class Actinomycetes; order Kitasatosporales; family Streptomycetaceae; genus Streptomyces; species Streptomyces sp. NPDC102270. Next base: position 502,382 of record NZ_JBIWLX010000005.1, read on the forward strand.
GGCCCGGACCTCCACAGCCGGACCCCGTTGGCGTACACGGAGAAGGAGACCTTGCCGAGGCCCAGCGTCATGTCGTCGACGCCGGCCATCGCGTCGTAGGAGGAGCAGGCGCGGTTGAGGTCGATCGTGACGGAGGAGCGGCCGTGCACGGTCACGCCCTGGGCGTACGTCCGGTCGGCGATCGAGACGCCGTAGCGCTGCCACACCCAGCTGCTCTCGCCGATCCGCATCTCGGGCTCGCTGCCGTCGCCCGAGACGTCGTAGGCCAGCTCGCTCCACTGGTAGACGGCTGGCGGGGCCGGGGCCGGGGGAGTCTGCGGCGGTGTGGGGGTGGGAGTGGGGGTGGGCTTCGGGGGCGGTGTCGGTTTCGGGGTGGGGGTCGGCGTAGGAGCCGGGGTGCCCTTCGCGGGCGGTGTGGGCGTGGCGGTCGCTGTGGGTGTCGAGGTCGGTGGCGGTGTCGGCGACGCTGCGACCGCCGCGACCGGGACCACCGGGGGGTCCGGCCTGTTCGGGGAAGGCCTGGGCGAGGGGTCGGCCGGTTCGACCACCGGTGCCGATGCCGGCGGCTTGGCGTCCGGCTTCCTGGCCGGGCTGTCGTCGCCGATCAGCGCGAGCGCCACCGCGGCGGCGGCCACGGCGACCACACCGGCCGCGATGCCGGACTTCACCGGTGCGCCGAGCCCCTCCGAGGCCGCGGTGCCGCCTGCGCCCGCCCCGCCCGAGGAGCCCCCGCTCGCCGCGGCGGCCGCTCCCGCGACACCGGCCGCTCCGGCCCCGGCGCCGCCCGCGATGAGCCCCGCGGCCTTGGCGTATCCCGCGGCCCCGAACCAGCCGATGACCGCGATCGGTACGACGGCGGGGATGCCACCGGCGACTTCCTTGATCTGGCCCGCGGCCAGCCGGCACTTGGCGCACTCCTCCAGGTGCTTGCGCAGACCCCGTTCGGCACGGGTGCGCAGCCCGCCGCGGGCGTAGGCGCCGAGCCGGTCGGCGTAGCGGGCGCACTCCTCGTCGCCGGCGAGGCTCGCGCTGACGTGGGCCTGGAGGTAGGCCTGCTTCAGGCCCTCGCGGGCCCGGCTGGCCAGCACGCGCGTGCCGTTGGCGTCGAGCCCGAAGAGGGTGGCGACCTCGCTCGGCGACTCGTCCTCGACCTCGGTGTGCCACAGCACGGCCTGCCAGCGCTCGGGCAGCGACCGAAAGGCGTGCATGGCCATGGACTGCTCGGCCACGCGCATCGCGTGTACGTCGGCGCCGAGGTCCACGGTGTCGTCGTCGGAGACCTTTGAGGTGCGCGCGGCCTGGGCGGCGAACACCGCGAAGTCGTCGACGAGCTGTTCCCGCTTCGCCGACTTCGTCCAGTCGGCGGCGACGCGGCGGACGCTGGTGAGCAGATAGGCGCGTACGGCGTGCTCGGGACCGTGGCCGCGGCGTACGGCCTGGAGGACGCGGGCGAAGACCTCGGCCGTGAGGTCGTCCGCGGTGTGGCCGTCGCGGCAGCAGGTGCGGGCGTAGCGGCGCACCGCGTCCGCGTGGCGCCGGTAGAGCGCCTCGTAGGCCGTGTCGTCGCCGGCGCGCAGCCGCTCGATGAGGCCGGCGTCGGACGGTGGCATCTGCGGGGGCGGCGGCAGGGCACCGCCGTGCTCGCGCCGGTCGCGCTGCGCGGGGACGGTGCCCTCGACGGGTTCGCCGCCCTGGGCCGGGATGCCGCCCTGCGGGATGCCCGCGCGGCCGCCCTGGCCCGGCACCTGCGGGGTGCCTCCGGCTTCCCCGTCGCCCTCACCGAGGGGTTCGTTCCGCCCGTCAACGCTCATCGCGGAATGCCCCTGCCGCCGGCCCAACCAGTCCCAACACCGGGTCAGAGTGCCATATTGGCTTTTGGTCAGTGCCCTGCGTGCGGCGCATCCACTCATCCGTGGGGACTTCCCGCACGGCAGTACTGAGCATCACCGATATGGGGAAGACTCAACTGTCGCCGCCGGTGCGGGAGTTGGTTCACGCACTCGGAAAACGCCGGAACGGTACGGGGTGCGGACGGCAGCCGACCGCACCCCGCTGTCACCCGTTCGAGTTACACCGGTCGGGACCGCAGCCCCTCCAGCAGGATGTCCAGCAACCGCGCCGAGGCTGCCGCCTGCTGCGCCGCGTCCGGCAGCGAGGGCGCCGCGGTAGCGATCACCAGCAGGACGTCCGACACCGACACGTCGGTGCGCAGCGCACCGGCCGCCCGCGCCCGGTCCACGAGCTGGCCCACGACCTCCAGCAGCGCCGCCGCCCCGGCATCGTCGTCGGCGGCGATCAGCGGGGCCTCCTCCGAGACCAGCCGCAGCTCGCCGGAGCCCGGCGTCGTCCGCTGCTGCGGCACCCGCGTCCCGTCGTAGCCGTCGGACACCTCGTCGGCGACCCCGACGCGCAGCACCTGCGGCGGCAGCAGCCGCCCGGCACCGGACGCGACCGACGTGCGCAGGAAGCGCGACAGCGCCGACCACGGCTCGTCCTCCTGACCGAGCGCCGCCCGTGCCTGGTCGGTCAGCCGGGAGGTCTCCTCCTCGGCTATCCGCCGGACCAGGACGTCCTTGCTCGGGAAGCGCCGGTACACCGTGCCGACACCAACCCGGGCGCGCCGCGCCACGTCCTCCATCGGCGCGCCGTAACCCAGCTCGCCGAAGACCTCGCGCGCCGCGCGCAGTACGTGTTCCAGGTTGCGCTGTGCGTCCACGCGCAGCGGGGCCGAACGCGATCCATCCCGTCCGTTGCCCGCCGCGCTCATCGCCGAACCCATCGCGCCGCCCATCGCCCCGCCACCGGGTGCGATGGCGGACGCGGTGGACCAATGAGAGTCCTGAATGTGCATAAATAATCCCCCGGTAATGACGTCTCCCCCCGGAGACTCTCCCCGTCATCGAAAGCCGGAGCGTGTGGAACAAGCCCGTTTCGCGGGTCCGCCCGTCGCGGACCCGGAGCGCATCCCCCTACACCCCGTCGACACACGAACATAGTTGAGTGGGGGTCAATTCAGAAGGGGCAGGTTCCGCACGGAGCGCCCCCCGATCGGAGTACGGGTGCCAAACGCCCCGATTGCACCCCCTCCGCCCGCCCGGCGCACACCCATTGACCTGCGAATACTCCACGCTCTCCGGCGATGGGGCCAGCCCGGCGCACCGACGACTTCCGGTCACACAAATTGTCGAGGCTGTGGACAAACTCAAGCGGCGGGTGCGTCATGGGATGGTGAAGGAACGTGCGCGCATTCTGGTTGTCGGCGGTGGCTACGTCGGGATGTACACGGCTCTGCGTCTGCAGCGCAAGCTGAAACGGGAACTCGACCGGGGCGAAGTCGAGATCACCATCGTCGCCCCCGACCCGTACATGACCTATCAGCCGTTCCTGCCCGAAGCGGCCGCCGGAAACATCTCCCCACGCCACGTCGTCGTACCGCTGCGCCGCGTCCTCGACCGCTGCCGCGTCCTCGTCGGCGAGGCCACCGCGATCGACCACGCCAAACGCACGGCCTTCGTCACCACCCTCGCCACCGAGGAGGAGCACACGGGCGGCGAGCAGCTGACGTACGACGAACTCGTCCTCGCCCCGGGTTCGATCGCGCGCACGCTGCCGATCCCCGGACTCGCCGACCACGGCATCGGGTTCAAGACGGTCGAGGAGGCCATCGGCCTGCGCAACCACGTCATCGAACAGATGGACATCGCCTCCTCCACCCGCGACCCCGCGATCCGCGACGCGGCCCTCACCTTCGTCTTCGTCGGCGGCGGCTACGCGGGCGTGGAGGCGCTCGGCGAGCTGGAGGACATGGCCCGCTACACCGCGCGGTACTACCACAACGTCCTCCCCGAGGACATGAAGTGGATCCTCGTCGAGGCCTCCGACCGCATCCTTCCCGAGGTCGGCGAGGACATGGGCCGCTACACGGTCAGCCAACTGCGCCGCCGCAACATCGACGTACGGCTGAACACCCGCCTGGAGTCCTGCGTGGACCGCGTCGCCGTCCTCAGCGACGGCAATCGCTTTCCCACGCGTACGGTCGTGTGGACCGCCGGCGTGAAACCCAGCCCGCTCCTCGCCGCCACCGACCTCGCGCTCAACGAGCGAGGTCGGCTGAAATGCACCCCCCAGCTCACGGTGGAGGGCACCACGCACGCGTGGGCGGCCGGAGACGCGGCCGCCGTCCCCGACGTCACCGCCGAGGAGCCGGGCAAGGAAACGGCCCCCAACGCCCAGCACGCCGTACGCCAGGCGAAGGTCCTCGGCGACAACATCGCGCACGCGCTGCGGGGCGAGCCCCTGGAGACGTACTCCCACAAGTACGTCGGCTCGGTGGCCTCCCTGGGCCTCCACAAAGGTGTCGCGTACGTCTACGGACGCAAACTGAAGGGCTACCCTGCCTGGTTCATGCACCGCGTCTACCACCTCAGCAGGGTCCCCACCTTCAACCGCAAGGCCCGGGTCCTGGCCGAATGGACCCTGTCGGGACTCTTCAAGAGGGAGATCGTCTCTCTCGGTTCACTCGAACATCCCCGAGCGGAGTTCGAACTCGCGGCCGGTGGAAAGCATCCTCACGACCCGACGAACGACCCGAAGGGGTCGTCCTGACCGGACCGAGGAACTCCATGGACCGCCCCGGCGTCTGACCGATGTCGACCCGGTCGGTCACCCTGCCAGACTGGTGCCCGACTTCGGACGGGCAGCCGCCCGCCCCTCGAACCCAGAGGTTTTCCCACCGTGCTGCACCCTCGGGCTGCCGCCCCCAGCCCCCCGGCCGGGCCCGGCGCCGGCCCGAAGACGCCGAAGACGACGACACGAGGCAAGGATTCGTGAACTTCACGCGCTGGAGCGCCCGCCTCCCCGGAACGCAGCGCCGCGCCGTAGCGCGGACCGACGACCTGGTCACCGATGACCGCCTGAGCGAGGGCGCCGTCCCCGCCGCCCGCGCCGAGCAACTGACCGTGCCGGCCCCCGCCGTCGACGAACTGCCCGTACGCGCAGTCCTCGACCGTGTCCCCGCCCTCGTCGCCCTGGTCCACGGCCCCGACCACCGCCTCGCCTACGTCAACGACGCCTATGTGATCGCCTTCGGCCTGCGCCGCATCGGCGAACCGGCCCGCGAAGCCCTCCCGGAGCTCCACGAGCTCGGCCTCCTTCCCCTCCTCGACCAGGTCCTGCGCAGTGGCAAGCCGCGCACGGTCAAGTCCCGCAAGGCCCCCGACGGCCGCTCCTACACCTTCACCTGCACCCCGGTGACGGAAGGAAACAGCGCCGGCGGTGGCGGTGGTGTGCTCGTTTTCGCGACCGACGTCACCGACCATGCCGAGGCCGCAGAGCGCCTCAGAGCCAGCGAGCGCCGCCAGCGCGAGACCGCCGTCACCCTCCAGCGCAGCCTGCTCCCCCAGGAGCTCGAAGAACCCGACGACCTGCGCGTCGCCGCCACCTACCACCCCGGCGGCACGGAGGCCGCGGTCGGCGGCGACTGGTACGACGTCATCACCCTCGGCGGAGGCCGCACGGCCCTGGTCATCGGCGACGTCATGGGCCGCGGGGTGCGCGCGGCAGCGGTCATGGGCCAACTCCGCACGGCGGTCAGGGCCTACGCCCGCCTGGACCTCCCGCCGCACGAGATCCTCCAGCTCCTGGACGGCCTCGCCATGGAGATCGACGCCAACCAGATCGCCACCTGCGTCTACGCCATCCACGACCCGAACGAGGGCAAGCTGGTCTACGCCTCGGCCGGCCACCTGCCCATCCTGGTCCGCGACGAGAGCGGCGTCGTCCTGCGCGCCGACGAACCCACCGGCCCGCCGCTCGGCACCGGCGGCTGGATGCACGCCTCGGGCTCCATCCCGCTCGGCCCCGGTTCCACGGCCGTCCTGTACACGGACGGCCTGGTCGAACGCCGCAACGAAGACCTCGACGAGGGCATCGCGGCCCTGGAACGCGCCCTGGCCGGCGCCACCGGCACCCCCCAGGTGATCTGCGACCGCCTGGTCCGCTCGGCCGGCGTCACCGCGGAACACGACGACGACGTGGCCGTCATGGTCCTCCAGCACCCGGCCCACACGGGCCCCGACGGCGATCTCTTCCGCAACGCCGCGCTGGAACTGCTGGGCGGCGTCGAGGCGGCTCCACGCGCGCGTGCGTTCGCCTCCGGCGTGCTGACGAGCTGGCGGTTCCCGGTCGAGCTGCACGACCTGGGTGTGCTGGCCGTGAGCGAACTGGTCGCCAACTCGCTCCAGCACGGGATTCCGCCCATGCGGCTACGACTGCGCCGCACCGACCGGCGACTGATCGTCGAGGTCACGGACGGGGACGACCACCTGCCCCGGCGCCGACGCGCGGAACCCGGTGACGAGTCCGGCCGCGGCATCGCCATCGTGGCGACCATCGCGTCGAACTGGGGGTCCCGGCGGACGCCGGGGGGCGGGAAGGCGGTGTGGTGCGAGTTCGTGTTGCCGAAGGGCTAGCGCCGTGCAGGTCAGGCGCTGATGGACTCCGGCCGCTTCCCACCCTGGGCCACCACCCGGCTCCCGCTCAGTGACGGCTGGTTCTGTACGGGGGTCAGCTGCCTGCCCAGTCGAACGGCCAGGTACGTGATGCCCAGCGAGAACAGCAGGAACGTCACGATGTACGGCGTGTGCAGCGAGGCTCCCATCGGGCCGCCGACCGCCGGACCGACGGCCAGGGCGAGCTGTTTCACCAGGGCGAAGGCGGAGTTGTACTGGCCCGCCATCCCCTCCGGCGCCAGATCGGCGACCAGCGGCGCCACCGTCGGCGACAGCATCGCCTCGCCCAGTCCGAACAGGGCGTACGTCGAGACGAAGGCGGCCGTGGCCATCTCCGGGCTGCCGTGTCCGAGCCCGGCGTAGCCGGCGGTGACCCATGCCACGGCCCAGATGAGTCCGACCAGGGCGATCACCCGGGACCGCCGCCGCCGCTCTACGAACCTCAGCACGGCGAACTGCGCGACCACGATCATCGCGGTGTTGGCGGCCAGGGCAGTGCCCAGCGCGGAGGTGGAGATGCCGGCCGCCTCGACGCCGTAGGCGCTCAGGCCCGACTCGAACTGTCCGTAGCAGGCGAAGAACAGCACGAAGCCCAGCACGCACAGCTGCACCATGGCCCGGTTGCCGAGCAACTGCTTCCAGCTGCCCTTGGCGGACCGGGTGGGCGCGGCCTCCATGCGCGGCGCGTGCGGCAGCCGCAGCGTCGCCATCACGACCACCAGCAGCAGGAACATCGCCGCCTCGATCGCGAACAGCACAGTGAAAGACGCTGCGCTCGAGGTGTCGACGAGGTGCCCGCCGATGAGACCTCCGACGCCGAGCCCGAGGTTCTGCAGGAAGAACTGCGTCGCGAAGGCCCGGGACCGCGTCTCCGAGGTGGAGCAGTCCACGATCATCGTCGCCAGCGCGGGCTGCATCACGGCCTGGCCCGCCCCGAGCGCGGCCGCCGACAGCAGCACGGTGGACGCGTGGGCCGCGAGCCCGAGGCTCAGCGATCCGACCGCGGCCGTGACCAGAGCGGTGAGCAGCACCGGCAGCGGGCCCCGTCCGACGATGGCCCGTCCGGCGAACGGCAGCACGATCAACGCCGCCACGGCGAAGACAGCGAGGACCAGCCCCGCTGTCATGGCTCCAAGGCCCCGCACCTGCGCCACGTAGACGTACAGGTAGGGGACGGTGAAACCGAGCCCGAACGCGCTGAGTGCGTTGCCCACGTGGATCCGACGCATCGCTGCGCCCCTCGCCCTGGTCACGTTCACCTCTCTCACTAGTTAGGAGTGAAGACTTCAAAGCTAAAGTTCGAAGTTGAATAGTACATACTGAAGGACTTCGAGGCAAAGCAGCTGCGTGCCATACTTCGGCCATGGCCGAGACTCCCGGCGCCCCCGAGCCGACGCTCGAAGAGCAGATCGCCGCCTACCAGCGCGAGTTCAAGGATCTCGACCCCCAGGTCGAGCAGATCGTCTCGGCGCTCTCCCGGCTGAACCGCCGGATGAACGTCGCCTACGGCCGTCAGACCGCTGCCCTCGGCATCAGCAACGCCGAGTGGGAGGTCCTCAAGGCGCTCGTGCTCTCCGGCTCCCCCTATCAGTTGGGCCCCAGCGACCTCGCCAAGCGCCTCGGCCTCACGCCGGCGGCGATGACCCACCGGATCGACCGCATGCTCGCCGAGGGGCTGGTGACCCGGGAGCGGGACGAGTCCAACCGCGTGCGGGTGATCGTGGAGCTGACCGCCGAGGGCCGCGAGAAGTGGCTGGAGGCGATGCGCCTCGCCACCGTCTTCGAGGAGGACCTGCTCCAGGACCTGTCCGCGGAGGAACGCAACACCCTCGGGGACGTTCTCACCCGGCTCCTGCGTAGGGTGGAGCACGCACAGCCGGACGCCGGCGGGCGACTCAGCGACCTCGACTGAAAAGATCTTGACAGAGGGTGCTTGACAGCCCCTTGGAGGATCCGTAGAGTTCTTCGGGTTGCCGCGGGGCTGTAACGGTTCTGCGGTAGCACCTCCGCCGCGAGAGCGGCCACTCAAACCATCAGAACGATCTCCCAGCCGGGATGAATTCGGTGTACCCGAATTCAATTCGATTTGGGTGCGGCTCCTCGATTTGGGACCGCAGCGAGAGTCCGCTAAGGTTTGAGACGTCGGAACGGCCCAACAGCCGGGAAGACAAGCCCCCTGACTGGGAATCAGGCCCGAAAGGATCTGATAGAGTCGGAACCGCTGGAAAGGGAAACGCGAGAGCGGGAACCTGGAAAGCACCGAGGAAATCGGAACCGGAAACGGTCTGATAGAGTCGGAAACGCAAGACCGAAGGGAA